>CAZAKE010000123.1:0-2169 GCA_964485495.1 uncultured Spirochaetales bacterium | reverse complement strand
GTGTCCGACGGGTCGTATGTGGGACACGACATCGACCTTATTCGGCATATATCTCAGGAGATCGGCATCCGTACCGAAATTAAACTGGCGCCCTGGCCGAAGGTCATAGACATGCTGGAATCCGGATCGGTCGACGTGGTCTCCGGAATCCTCAAAACGCCGGAACGCTCCGCGATATTCGACTTCTCGATCCCATACCTAGTCGAGACCTATGCCATCTTCACTCACACCGATTCCGGCATCACCGATGCGCTGACGAACGCCTGGACACCGAGATAGCGTTATACGAGCGCAATGGCGATCCATTCTCCATAATTTCGGTGAGGTTGCACAGAGGAACTCCCGATGAGAATTCCTTCAACTCGGCTTCCGGAGATCGGTCCATTGCGGAGGCGGCGTCGACAATCACCGCGGCGCTTAGCATGATCGACGAGGATGCCAGAAAACTAAAACGTATGATCGGTGAATCCTTCTCGACCACGATTCCGGAGATCGACATCAGAGTAGATGTCGAGGAGAGAGAACCGAGAGATCAACCGGTGCAACCCCTCATCGCCCGGATGGATGCACGAATATGAATCTACGGAAGGGATGGTGATGCTACCAGATATATCCTCCGAATTCTCTCACCTTACGGATACACCCTGCTGGTCGAGTCGAACCGCTATGAGGTACTCCAGGCCGCGCAGCAGGATGAGATAGACATTCTGGTGGTAGACCCTGCAGACCCCGAATTGCAGGCATTCACCCTGTGCGGACTCATTCGGTCCGAACAGAACATGCTGCAACTACCGATCCTCATGATTACCGAACCGTGTACGCGATCTCGAAAACCTGATGACCCTCGACGATTTGGATGAGATCGTCGAAGACCTCACGAACTCGACGGATGAGATCAATTCGATCGTTCGAAACGTCCTGATATCGTTCCGCCTGGCCGACGGGCGCCAGATAATTCGACCAGAACGCATCGATGTCGGGGAGATCCTCGAAACTCTCTCCAGGGATTTCGGCCGGAGGGTCAGTGAGAAGAATCAATCGATTTCCATGTATATCCAGGAGGAGGTCCCGGCCGTATCAGGGGACCGCGCCGCGGGTGTGTCTTCGATGATCGATCTAAGCTGCCTGATATGTACATAGAGGCTGTTGCCGCCGGCCGCATCGGGATCTTCCCAGCAGTGTGAGAGAATCGCCTCCTTGGTCAGAACCTGATCTGGGTTTTGCAGGAAGTACAGCATGATATCGGCGAGTTTCTTCCGCAGGGTGACGACCGTCCCGTCTTTATAGAGGGTGAAATTCCGTATGTCGAACCTGAACGGATCTTAGACCAGATCCTCGGCTATCGTCTCCGGACGTTGCCGTTCCGTACCCACGCTGCGCTTGAGTTGTCGCTTCAGCCTGCTCAACAACTCCTCTGAGTAGAACGGCTTGGTAATATAGTCGTCACACCCTATCTCGAACAAAGCAATTCCAAATGTAGCAGTAGCTACATTTGGAATTGCATGATCGCTCTGTAAATACTGCCTTTTCGTGGCGATTCGACGAGGTACGAAGTCGATATCGCAGAAAAGGGACTGATGTACGACTCCCTTTCTACTTACTTTACGAACTGCTGTCTCGAACCCGTCCACCTTGACACTCAGGTCCATACAGGTCTATACGATTATCACCGGGAGGGAATCGGTCTGATGACGGATGGTCTTCAAGATCTCGAGTCCGTCGACATCTCCGAGCTTCAGGTCGAGTAGGACGAGATCTACGAGTGTGTCGCGCAGGTGGGAAAAGGCACTCTTTCCCGACTCGGCCTGAACAACCTCATACCCGGCCTTCCTGAGACAATTCCCCATATACCGACGCAGCGCCGCATTGTCCTCGATTACCAGTATCGTTTCCATATCGTATCCACTATGCCACACGGATCTTAATACCACCTCAAATAAATGGATATTTTTATCGATATCAAGTTTTTCAGAAATTGTAAATTCATTTAAGGTTCCGTCGTTACTGTACCTGTGAACAGAATGCCGATGCGACTATCTTGAAGCACAAAGAATGAAGGAGACAGAATGAAACGATTGATTGGATGCGTACTACTCATCGCCGTTATCATCCTCACGACATCCATTCTCACTCCCGTCATTGCCGGCGGAATATTCGCACCGGATTACG
>CAZAKE010000122.1:0-14600 GCA_964485495.1 uncultured Spirochaetales bacterium | reverse complement strand
CGTCGGAGAGAGCGGCTGTGGGAAGACCACTCTCGGCCGCTGTATCCCCCGTCTGATTCAACCGACTAGAGGTAGGATAGAATACCGGCAGAACGGTACCATGCGTGACATCTGCACCGCCGACAAAGAGACGCTGAAGGAGATCCGCAGAGACATTCAGATCATCTTTCAAGACCCCTTCTCGTCTCTGGATCAACGCATGTCGATTCACGACGTCATCGCCGAACCGCTGGTCATCAACAGGATCGGTACCAAGGAGGAGCGCACCGAGCGGGTACGCTACCTGCTGGAGACCGTGGGTCTCAGCGACTACTTCATGAACAGGTACCCCCACGAGTTCAGCGGGGGGCAGCGCCAGCGCATCGGAATCGCCAGATCGCTGGCCCTCGATACCAGGCTGTTGATCTGTGACGAGCCGGTCTCGGCACTGGACGTGTCGGTGCAGGCCCAGGTTCTAAACCTTCTGTCCGATCTGCAGGAGGAGTTCAATCTCACCTATCTCTTCATCGCCCACGATCTGAGTGTCGTGGAGCACGTGAGTGATCGCATCATGGTGATGTACCTGGGCAAGGTCGTCGAGACCGGACCCACCGACGGGGTCTATAACTATCCTCTGCATCCGTATACCGAGGCGTTGCTCATGGCGATTCCCCTGGGAAAGGTGCGCTCCGGGGCGGATCGGCTGCTTCTGGAGGGAAGCCTGCCGGACCCGTCGAACCCGCCGGTAGGATGCAACTTTCATACTCGCTGCAGATACGCCAAGCCGGTCTGCGCCGCCGAAGATCCCGAGTTGACCGAGGTCGGGGAGACCCAATGGGTGGCGTGCCATTTCGCCGACACACTGAGACTCAGCGGGTATAAAGACAGGATTGGTCGGAATTCTTGATACCCCGATTCGGTATCAGTGGACCGTATATGCAAGAAACAGCCTGGATGTATATCAGATACGGTATATACGTTGTATGCCTCGCGTTTGTTCTCAGCCCTTTTCACGCTAGTGCAGGCGGTACCCAAGAACGGCAATCGGTCTCCCCTCCGATCGTGCTCGAGTATTGGACCGCCTTGAATCCACTGGCGGCGAGATCGGTCTCGAATCTCGGAGAGACGTTGATGTACCGGGAGTTGGAGAGGAGGAGCGGTATCCACATACGCTTCGTGCATCCGCCTCAGGGTCAGTCTGAAGAGGAGCTTACGCTGATGATCGCCTCACGGGAGCTGCCGGATCTCATTGAGAGGAACTGGACTACCTATAACGGTGGACCGCAGAAAGCCGTCGCCGACGGTGTCGTCATTCGGCTGAACCGGTACATCGATGAGTACGCACCCAACTACGATAGTCTTCTAGCAAAATATCCGCACATCAAGAGGATGGTGTTGACCGACATGGGTACCTACTACGCCTTCCCATGCATCGGCCTCACGACCCAGGTCTTCCGGGGATTGTGGCTCCGCAGGGATTGGCTCGATCGGCTGGGGCTGGAGCCGCCGCGAACCATCGACGAATGGGATACCGTGCTGAGAGCGATGAAGGAGCGATACGACCTCGAGGCACCGCTTACCTTCGACGGACCGGCCGATATGAGCCAACCGCATTTTCAAGGAGCCTTTGGGGTATCGTCCGGATTCTACCGGCGGGATGGAACCGTTCACTATGGTCCCATCGAGGATGGATACAGGGAGTATCTGGAGCTGTTCAGAAGATGGTATGAGAGCGGCCTCATAGACCAGGATTTCGCGACCAACGACCCAAAGGCCAAGGATTTCAACATGTTGCATGAGAAGTCTGGTGCCTTCTACGGGTACACCGGCAGTGATGCCGGCATGTATCTCAGCGCTCAGTCTCGTGCCGCTCGGTTCGATCTAGTACCGGTACAGTATCCCGTACTCGAGGAGGGGATGGAGCCTGAGTTTATCGATCTTGCCTGGAATTACCGCGGTCATGGGGCGGCGGCGATCACCACCGCTAACGAACATCCTGCCGAGACCGCAGCCTGGTTCGATTATCTCTACACGGAAGAGGGAATTATGCTGCGGAATTTCGGGATAGAGGGAGTCACCTTCGAGATGGTGAATGGATATCCCACCTATACCGACCTGATCACGGCAAATCCCGACGGACTGTCCTTGGGTGAGGCCCTTGCGACCTATTGTCAGGCCAACTATCAAGCTCCCGGAATTATCGATGAGCGATACAGGGAGCAATACTACCTGCATCCTGCCCAGAAGGAATCGTTCCGAGTATTCACCGCATTCACGAGAAACGCCCTGCAGGTCACCATGCCTCCGGTTACCCCGCTGTCGGACGAGGCGATCAGGTTGGCTGCGATCATGTCCGAGGTCAGACTCTACAAGGACGAATACTTTCTCCGGTTCGTCATGGGGCAGGAGCCGCTCGATGAGTTCGATAGATACGTTCAGCAGATACTGAAGATGGGAATCGAGACGGCCATCGAGATACAGCAGGCCGCCCTGGACCGGTACCTGAGCCGGTAGTCGGCGGACGTGGCCACCCTCGTGGGAATCATTCTGAACATAGTCCTACCACAGTCGATGAACGAGCCGGAAAAGAGCTTCCAAACGGTCACTCATCGAGTCACAGCTCGTGGGCGTGTTCGGCGAACGTGTGGAGTAGGGCGGTGGTTGCCTCGATATCGTCCAGGTGGGCCATCTGCACGGTGGAGTGCATGTACCGTGTCGGGGCTCCGATGGTCGTGCTGTAGGCTCCCATCTTGGCGCGCTGCATGGCGGAGGCGTCTGTTCCACCGCCGACGTTTCGCTGGTATTTGATTCCCTCTCGCCCACATAGCTCGATGAGATACCTCACCAGCTTCGGACTGCCGATGGTGAGGCGGTCCATGATATAGATGCCTGTGCCCTCTCCCATGCGGCAGTGCCGCTGATGCGGCGCGGCGTGGGGCACGTCCCAGGTGATGCTGCCGTCGATGGCGATGCCGTACTCCGGTTCCACCGCGTAGGCCGCAGGGTGCGCGCCTCGCACGCCGACCTCCTCTTGAACCGTGCTGACGGCATAGACGTCAACCCGCGGGTTGTGTATTCGCTTCATGGCTTCCACCATGCAGTATACTCCCAGCCGGTCGTCGAAATTCCGGCCGGTCACCACTTTGTCGTTTAGATATCTGAAATCCTGGTCGAGGCTGATGATGTCTCCGATGGAGACGATTTCGGAGGCCCGTGGACCGTCGAGTCCGGCGTCTATATACAGGTCGTCGATACTCGGAACCCGTTTCGTTTCCTCTTCGCGCATGAGCCCCTTGTATTTCGGGGCGATCACGCCCCGAACCCTTTCTTTCCCGTGGATGAGTACCCGTTGTGAGATGAGTACCCCGGCATCGAGTCCTCCCACCGGCGTGAACCTGATGAAGCCGTTACAGTCGACGTAGGTCACCATCATGCCGATCTCGTCCACGTGTCCCGCGAACATGACCCGCCTCGCATCGTCGCTACCCGACGCATTTTTCTTGAGGCCGAATACATTCCCCATCCGGTCTTGCCACACCTCGTCGCAGCAGCCTTTCAGCTCTTGGGACACCAGGTGTTGGGCCTCCTCCTCGAATCCGGTGACTCCCGGGACTTCACACAGCCGTTTCAGGAATTCCATATGCGCTCCTTATTCCTGTAGCAGTAATGAGAAACATGCTACAGCGTGAGAGACGCCCATGTCTACCGGAGAGGGTTCAATTTCGCGACATCATCGTATCCATGTTGACCACGGCGTCTCACACCGAGTACAGTCGGACATCCAAGGATAGATCCACATGAAGATTGCAACAATAGAGTCATTCATGACTCCCGAACTGTGATGTTCGGGATCGACGGGGAGGACGGTGGTGATTACTGAGAGGACGGTGCCGAATTCGATACTCAATGACGTACTCGGGCCGGTGATGCGGGGTCCCTCCAGTTCTCACACCGCCGGGGCCTATCGGATCGCCCGGCTCGTGATCGCGCTCTGCGGTGAACGTCCCGCTGTGGTACGCTGCGCCTTCGATCCCGACGGCTCCTACGCGCCGACCTATCTTCCGTTGGGTGTCGACAAGGCCTTCTGCGCGGGACTATTGGGGATCGATATGCTCGATGCCCGCTACGACGAGGCGGTTGGAGATGCCGCGGCGGTAATGTGTGTCGAGTTCGTTGTGGAGCCGCTGGAGGAGGGGGTACATCCCAACACGATGCGTATCGAGACGACCGGCGAGTCCGGGAGTGAGATCGAGGTATGGGCCCGATCCGTCGGCGGCGGGGTGGTGGAGGTCTTCCGGATAAACGGAAGTCCGGTATCGATAACCGGTAAATACGAGCAGACGGTGGAGGTAGCGGAGAGGAAAGCCGGTTTGGGGTGTGAGTCCGCGAAAGAGACACGCATCATCCCGCCGTTGTTTTATCCGCCGACCGGGAAAATACTCTTCTCGAGCGGCCAAGCACTGCTCGAGACGGAATCGATGGACGATATGGGCCACGCCGGCCTATCCCTCGGCGACGCCGGTATCGCGTACGAGAGCGCCCTGCTGCAGATGACATCCGAAGAGTTACGACTGGAGATGACGCGCAGATATGGCGTCATGGTCCAATCGATCTCCGACGGCCGCGATCCTGATATAATAGAGCTGGCATGGCTCGAGCCGCATGCCGACGCCGTGATACGGCGGGTGAGGGAGGGTCGGGTGCCCTTCGGCGGACCGACAACCGTCGCGGCTGCTCGGGCGCTGGCGGTGATGCACACCTGCAACTCTCGCGGCATCGTGTGCGCAGCCCCTACCGGCGGTTCCGCGGGGGTCCTGCCCGGGGTGTTGACCGTGCTGGAGGAGCTCTACAATGTCCCGAAGAGTCGAATCATCCGGGCTCTCTTTGCCGCCGGTGTCGTCGGGCTTATCATGGCCAACCGGGCGACCTTCGCGGCGGAGGAGGCGGGTTGTCAAGTGGAGATAGGGGTGGCAGGCGCCATGGCCGCGGCCGCGGCGGTGGATGCGATGGGCGGAACCGTACGACAGGCCCTGGACGCCGCCTCGGTCTCGCTGCAGAACACGATGGGCTCGGTGTGCGATCCGGTGGGGGGTGGCTGCGAGATCCCGTGTCACACCCGGAACGGTGCCGCAGCCGCGGCCGCATTCACGACCGCCGATCTGATCATGGCCGGTTACCCGAATCCGATCCCCCTCGACGAGGCAGTCGATGCATCCTACCTCGTCGGAACGGCCTTACCATCGGAACTCCGCTGCACCGCCGGAGGCGGCATCGCCGTGTGCCCCTCGGCTCAAAGGCTCGTTCTGTAAATGCTGCGTCCCAACATCTCGCTAATCAAGCGCGTGAAGTGAACCGGATAACCGAATAATGAAAGGAACTGATATTCGACTCCCTTTCTCTTTATTATTCGAATTGCTTGGGATAGTTTTGGTATCGGCCGTTGCCCCTGCACAGCCTGAGAAGGAAAGGCACCGGGACGAGGTACTCCCGGTGCCGCGTAGGTACATTATTTCGAAGCGGAAATGCTGTAATGCACCTCGACGTCAGAGTCTTCGGAATCGGGACTCGTTTGCGTTACGTCCTTATTCGACCAGCCGAAATCGGAATCGTACCAATACCGCCAGTCGTACGTGAACTCCCAATTCGGCCACGTCCATTCGACACTCACAAGGTATTCATCGAGTACCCTGTAGGTGTCCACCTCATCGATAATCATGTCGTCGGCACTGCCGCCGCCGTCGTCCTCGTCTATGTCCATGTCCACCTTGAACCAGGCGTCGTCCTCCTGCGGTATGGTGAAAGTCGCCGTTCCGGGGCTGAAGCTGTTGTAGGTACCCTCGTAGGTGGACCAATGGTCGGTACGGGCCTTGGAGTCGAGGGTGTAGTCCAGGCCGGCGGAGCTGGTGACTTTGATGGTCCAGTACAACTCGCACTTGCCAGTGCCGTCGCCTTCGTCGACAACGGTGATGTCGTCCAATGTCACGGTGACCTGGATATCGGTCTTGATCGAGTCGGTGACGCCGTCGGAGTACTGGGTGGCGATGCCGCCGGTCATGTCGCTGGTGAATACCTTGTAGTGGTAGGTCTTTCCGTATGACAAGTTGCCGTCTTCGCATGAGGAGCCGTCCCCGATGTAGATAATTTTGAACTGTTTGGTGGCGTCGTCCGGATCTGTGATGTACCCTCCCGTGGAGTAGGACTGACTCGGTTGCGGGACGCCGTCGACCTCTTCGCCTACCGCCCTGGCTATCAGCACCTGCCGAAACAGAGTGTCGGAGGTTGGGTTACTCCAGGTGAGGACGGCCTTTTGTCCGGAAGAATTGTCCAAGTTCACTGCAAGATTGGCAACCTCGGAGAGTGTGCCGGGTGTATCAGATGAACCGTCGTCAGTCTCCTCCTCTTCGGCCGGTGTGAGGAGGGGATCGGTACCGGCGGCGATTTCCGCCGCATCTCCGATTCCGTCTCCGTCGGTATCCGAAAGTGAATCGTCGGTGCCGTAGAGCAGTTCTTCCCGGGCCGTGAGTCCGTCGTGGTCTTTGTCTTCCACATAGACAACCATCAGGATATTTCCCGGCTTCAAGAGGATATCCTCGAAGGAGTAACTCTCTTCCGGGGAGTATACATCTGTCTGCTTCTCTCCCAATTTGGTATAGGTGTGCGTGACTACCCAGCCTCCAGTTGCTGTGTCTACTTCCAGGTCACGGACACTCTTCAAAACGGTGACGTCGCGGTCGTTTACGGTGCAGGTTCCGGTGGAGTAAGGAAGCCGCATTACGTCACTGAACACGCTGCCCACGGTGATTCCATCGGTCGCGTCTGCACCGGAGGCATTGGTCGCCACCATGTATTTGTCAGGGGCATGCACTTCCTCACCGACGCCGTAGTCGATCAGCACCGCCGCTGTCTTGTTGTTGATTTCGGTCATGTTGTGCGTAAACGACCGGTCCTGATCATCGACGATCTCATAACTCGCTACTTTGATTATCAAGTTTCTATTATCACGCAGAAGGTGGTGGGCTGTGTCGAGGTCGATTGTGTTGGTGAACACCCAGTTCTCGATCGCCTGGTTCGGCCCGATTGTGGTCTCCGGGAATGAAGAGGTAGAGATATCGAGATTCAAGTTACAGATCGGCGAAACCGAGTCAGGATCGAGTGGGTTGATCTCAACGGCGGAGAGGGTAATATTTTCAATGGTGTAGGCCAGAAAGCCGGTGTTTACCACGTTGAGGGCCACGCTGAGTGATGCGTCCTGATAGGTGTATGACTGTGACTGCTCATAGGAATAGCTTTCGTTGTAGGTTCGGCGGTTTTCCGATGTTTGTTCCGACGTGTAACTGTTGGAGACTTCGTTGGAGATCGTAAACTGGTAGTTCACCGATGCCGAGACGGTGGTTCCGCCTAAGATTCCGAACTCGTGAGATGCGCCGATGGTCGCTCCCACCGAATGCTCCATGGTACGAGCCTCCGTAGTGGTGTGGCTGGTACTCACCGTCTGTGCACTTTCTGTTCCCCATTCTGTGGTGGCGGTTGTGGTTTCGCCCTGCGTATTTTCATAATTGATGATGATACTGGGGGGACTATTGAGTTCGAACGTGATTTTCGGAGTATCTGCAATGTACGGGTTGAATTTGAACGGATTTGCGTCCGGATCGAAGTTGTAGGTATCGACTTCGTCTACGTCGGTGATGCCGTCACCGTCGGAGTCGCTGTCTCCGAACCCGTCGAGTAGATCGCAGGCGGGAAAGAACAACCATGTGAGTACGGTGAGTAGAAGAAAATGCTTCATGTGTGCCTCCTTCAGCTACGACAACAGATCATTATGAGGTGTGTAATCGGTATCTGGATAAAATTTCGCGAGGTTGTTTTTTTAGATGTGGCAACCCCTGTTGCTTGAAACTTCCATTGGGAGTAAGCGTACTAACTAGATCCAAATGGGTCAAGACATGAGGTAGTGCTGACTATTCATGTGAGTTCGTGCGTCATTCCTCATATGCCGCGAATGTCCCTTCATGGAAATTTCATATACACTAAAGATCACGGGGGACAGACCCTCTTCGCCCAGGACGACGATCTCGCGTATCACAGACGCAGCGGCCTGCCGATGTGCCCCTTCGCCTCCACGGGACGGGGGTATTTCGCGGGAGGATCCGAAGCCGCCGGGAAACGAGTTTCAGCGGTGAACCGACGGAGACTCGAGCTGGTTCGATCCTTGGCGGTAGAGAAGGGATGCACACCCACACAGGTCGCACTGGCGTGGCTGATGTACCTGGAGTTCCCGTGCATACCCATCACCGGGACCACTTCGCCGGCGCATCTTGAGGAGAACCTCGCTGCGGCGAAGGTGACACTCACCCCGGATGAGGTGAGTATCCTGAAAGAGGCATAGCCCTGGGTGATTGCCCATGCGTGGTCATCCCGGTCCACCATGTCTCATCCGATCGTGAATTGTTCCACCGCCGTTTCATCCAACTCGACTCCGAGGCCGGGGGAGCGCGTGGTGATGCGGGTGATCTTCATATGCGACCCAGCAGCTTTCGTTTCTTTTCGAGGTATTCAAGGTAGTGTGTGTACGGGATGTCCGGCAGCCGAATCCATACGCGGCCGTGTCAGAAGGGGGCGTATCTGTTGCGGCGGCAAGGGTTTGTGGAAGTAGTAGCCCTGGAACATATCACAGCCGTTAACGACGAGGAAATCCAGCTGATTGTCGTTTTCGACTCCCTCGGCGATCACGGAATATCCTAGGTTATGGCCTAAGTCGATGATCGACCGTACGATACATGTGGAAGAACGCGAATCGGGGATGCCGTCGACGAAGCTCTTGTCGATCTTGAGGGTATCTAACGGGTAGTTTCCAAGACGAGTAAGGGATGAGTATCCTTTGCCGAAGTCGTCGATGGAGATGGTGAGACCCGCGTCTTTTAGGGCGTCCATCTTCGCAACGCATTCGCTCTCATGCTGCATGATGCCGCTCTCGGTGATTTCTATACCCAGCCAATCCGGGTCTATCCCGGTCTGTTCAAGGAGAACGAGTACGCGGTCGACGAAATTGTGTTGACCGAATTGCTGCGGACTGACGTTGATCGTAATCCTTACAGGTGAGTACCCATCCCGGCTCCATTCCTGAATCTGACGGCAACACATCATGAGAACCTTGTAGCCGATCTCTATAATCAGCCCGGAACCTTCCGCTACCGGTATGAACAGATCCGGAGGCACCAAACCTCGCTCGGGGGAATTCCACCGTATCAAGGCCTCCATTCCAGTCATGTCGCCGGAACGACACACCTTCGGTTGATATACGAGGAAGAACTCATCTAACGTCAGGGCCTGTTCCAACTCGTTTTCCAGGCGGATCCGCATGTCCAGCTCTTCGTGCATCTGTTTGTCATAGAGTCTGAACACACCCTTGCCCTCCGCCTTGGCACGGTACATCGCCGTCTCCGCGTTTTCGATGAGTGTATCAACGCAGTCACCGTCGTGGGGATACGTACACAAGCCGGCTCCTGCCGTGAGTTTGATCTCCTCGCTTGTGTCCGTCATGAACGGGGTGGCAAACGCGATGCGTGTCTTGCGGAAGAGATCGGGCATGTTGTCATTTGATTTCAAGTCTGAGAACAACACCAGGAATTTGTCTCCCATAAAACGGCAGACCACATCGTCCTCTCGAAATGCAGCTTTCAGTCTCATCCCAACTCTCTGTAAGACCTCATGGCCCGTGTCCGTACCGTACAACTGGTTGACGTTTTTGAATGCATCGATTCCGATACACATCAAGGCGAATAGACGCTCGCGGCTCTTCGCCTTCTCGACCTGGCCCACCATCCGTTCGCGGAAGTGTTTGATGTTCGGCAATTGGGTCAGGTTGTCGAAGTTCTCCAGGAAGCGTGCCTTTGCTTCGCTTCGTCGCCGTTCCTCGCTCTCTCGCAGGAGCCGCTCGGAAGATTCCTGCAGCTGCACGGCGAGCCTTCGATGCCGGATGGTGGCGAGACTCATGAGAAAGCCCGATCCCAGGTACATGACCAGGTTGACGATCAGGATGTCCCACGAGAGGATGTTTTCCCGGAAGGTCTCCATGCGCAGGAGTATGGGCTCTCCAGATATGGCGGCACCGACATACAGAAGCGAATATTCCACCGAAATCAGCGCGGCACAATAGATGGGGAGTACCGGATTCTGGTAGAGGCCGCTCAAGACGATGGCCAGGAAATAGGTAGCCAGCGAGACAGTGCGGGTGGCGTGGACATAATCCACGCCGTAGGTGTAGCCGAACACAACCAGGGTGATAACACTCACCGCCATGGAGATGGTAAGATATTTGATGACCGGGTGGTATATGCCTCGCCGTAACAAGGCGAATATGATCAGGGTATAGAGTATATAGATCGCGGCGCCGATGAGGTTGCTGATATCGTTGGGATTCCCGAATCCGCTTTTCGTGAGGGCCGGAAGCAGCAAAAGGAATACAATGAAGAAGACTCCGAACAGCAATGCGATCCGATTGATTCGGCGTTCGGCCTCGAGTTCCTCTTGGCAGTAGATGCAATTTACCGCCGCGGCGCCCTCGGCATTCAATTGTGTTCTTTTTGTGATCATGAGCTTCTATCCTGTTCCGTTAGCCGATGTCATATCTATTCAACAGAAAACAACAAATTGGAGAAAACACCTTCTTGTGAGATAATAATTGATTATTCACAGGAGTTCAAGTGTCCTGTTCCGAAAAGTGTGAAATTTTCGGGACGGTACGCCTCCCATGCAGTCTTGATTCCTGCGGGCTTTTCTATTTACACTACGATCCCCGGCAATTGGATGTGGAGCGGTAGGCTGACCGACGGAGGCAATGCACAATGCGAATAGATTCACATCAGCATTTCTGGCGATATCACTCGGCCGAGTATCCATGGATCGGCGAAGAGATGGATATCCTCAGGCATGATTACCTGCCGCCGGGTCTATATGACCTTCTCGTTCTCAACGGTATCGACGGCACGGTGGCGGTGCAGGCGAGACGGATAGAGGCGGAGACCTCGTGGTTGCTGGGACTCTCCTCCCGATATCATTGGATTCGTGGGGTGGTCGGATGGGTCGACATGGAGCGCGAGGGGAGCCCGGAACGTATCGCCGAGTTCGCCCAAGACCCCAGGTTCCGGGGGATCCGTTATCCGATCAAACCGCAGGCTGTTTCCTCCGGTTCGGCTGTGACGGAAGGAAACTCCTCCGCTGCGACTCTATCCACTGTAGCTCCCCTTTGGGAGAACCGCACATTCGATGCGGGCATGCGGATGCTGATCGAACTGGATCTTCCGTACGATCTGTTGTGCCGCCCGCCGGATCTGCCGGTGGCGGTCCGGCTGGTTGACGCCTATCCGAATCAGCGGTTTATCCTCGACCATATCGCCAAACCCGAGATCGCCTCCGGCACCATCGAACCCTGGGCAGCTCAGATACAGACTCTCGCCGAACGGGAGAACGTGTCCTGTAAGGTCAGCGGGATGATTACCGAAGCCGCCAGGCATCGGTGGAGCAAAGAGGATTTTCGACCCTATATAGACCGGGTAGTCGAGGCGTTCGGCCTCGGGCGATTGATGTTTGGGAGCGACTGGCCGGTCTGTCTGATTGCAGGAGAGTATGCGGACACGGTGCGCGTGATCTCCCACCACTTCAATCACTTCTCCATCGATGAACGAGATGCGCTCTGGGGAAAGAACGCCATGCGGATCTACGGCCTGCGCCGGATCTCCGAGGAATTCTCCGCCACGAGTTGAATTGAACATCTTTTTTCTACGGTGTCCACACGGTCTCTACAGCCTCCTCGCTCCGAATCCGATACTCTATATAAAGAGTCCGGCACGTTGAGGGGGAGAGTGGTATGAAGGTAATCGTGACAGACTTTATCGAGGATAATCTTTCACTGGAGGAGCAGAGTCTCTCCGACGAACCCATCGAGCTCGAGGCGTTCCAGCTGAAAGGGGCCGCACCGGCAGAGCTCTTATCCTGCGTATCCCACGCCGACATCCTGATTGTGAATATGGCGGTGATTACCGCCGAGGTCATCGACGGGCTCACCCGCTGTAAGCTCATTATTCGACACGGTGTCGGATATGATACTGTAGACGTACGGGCGGCTACCGAGGCCGGCATCCCCGTCATGAATATTCCCGACTATTGTGTGAGGGAGGTGGCCGAACAGACGGTTGCTTTGCTTCTCTCGCTGGGCAGGAGACTTCCGGAGCAGGGCACGGCGGTGCGACGTTCCATCGGATCGGATCGATGGGTCTATGACGATGTTCCGGCAATACACCGGCTTCGGGGTAGTACAATCGGTATCATCGGTTTCGGTCGGATCGGTGCGACGGTCAGGAAACTGCTTGTCGGATTCGACGTGGATATTCTGGCTTGTGATCCGTATATGGAGGACGAGGAGAAGACGCGGCTCCGAATCGAGCATACCTCGCTGGAAGATCTCATGAAGGCATCGGATTTCGTACTCGTCACGACCGTCCTGAACGAGCGCACCCATCACATGATCGGTCGGGATGCCCTCACCCTGATGAAACCTTCGGCATATCTCATAAATACTTCTCGAGGAGGAATCGTCGATCAAGGTGCATTGGCCGAGGCATTGTGGGACGGGACCATCGCCGGCGCCGCCATCGATGTCTTCGAGTACTCCGAACCACCCGATGAAACGAATCCGCTGCTGTCGGCACCGAACTGTATCCTCACACCTCACATGGGATGGTACTCCCGACAGGCCGCGCTCGAGATTCGATACAGGATCATAGATGCGATCAGGTCATTCATTCGCGGACGTGTCCCCGGCAACATCGTGAATCCTGAAGTTTGGCCCTCCTGCAATTCTCCCTGGGCCGGAACGAGTGAACCGACGAGAAAAACGGGGATGGAGAAGCCGGAGCCTGTGTATGCGGGATTTCGAGACAGAACCACGAAGAATCGGTCCGCCCGGAGGGGGAACGGCGTTACGCCGGTGCGGATCGGGCCATCGGACCCTCCAACCGAATCGGGTCCCTCGGGAAATCAGTTTCTGTTGTTCTGATTACACATCGATCTATCGATGCCTACTTCCTTGTCAATCTGCATGTATCTGATATACTGGTCCCGGCTTCGATGTCCGTAAATGACACCATGCCGTCATCTTCACGAGGTTGTTTTATTGGTGTGGGTGGTGAGGAGAACGAGCAGGATTAGATGCCGGAAAGATACAGTTGAAAACACCGCAAAGGAGCATTACATGGCCGTGAAAGATCGCATTTCCAAAAAACTCGAAATCATTCCCCCTGATCCCCAGAAGCATCTGGACACGATACTAGATCTTACTGCAAAGACCTTCGGCCGATACTGGCAATGGCTGGAGCATTGTGACAACGGCTATGTGAACGACAGTAACTACGACTGGAAGGCGTCGCGTATCGGGGTACTGGACGGGAGAGTCGTCAGCCACTACGGGATATGGGACCACACCGTGTGGATCGGTTCGGCCAAGGTGAGAATCGCCGGGGTAGGCGCGGTGGCGACGGACGGGACCATCCGGAAACAGGGACTCATGGCCAAGACGGCGTCGGCGTGTGTCGACGACCTCCGCGGACACGGGTATCAGATGACCATGCTCTTCGGCATTCGGGATTTCTATCACCGCTTCGGGTACGTGCGAGCGTGGGCGGATCCGGAGTGGAGTGTCGAGGTAAAGCAGATCCCGTCGACAAAGGAGAAGAAGAACTCGGTCAGGGTGAAGAAATTTCCTGCCGACTTCAAGAAGATCCGGCCCAGACTCGATCGGCTCTACAACGCGCAGAACAAGGGACTCACGCTGGCCGCGATTCGTCCGACCTATAAACGCTTCGTCCGCCGCGAACGGCGTGCGGGATATTTTTGGGAAGATTCGAAGGATACTCTCCAGGGCTATGTGATCGTCTCCGAGGCGGACACCACCCTGTCGGTGATCGACCAGGCGGGAGATCCGGAAACTGTACTCTCCGTACTTGCCGACCTGGCAAGGAAGGCCTGTGTGAAGACTATCACCTTTCCGAACCTCCACTACGAGCATCCTCTCTGTCGACTGCTCAGGTCGGGCACCTGCGATCTCAAGCAACGGTACGTAAAGAGTGGAGCCGCCATGGCTCGAACCGTAGACCTGCGAGGTACCCTGAACGCGATGACCGGAGAGTTCGGCAAGAGATTGAAGGACTCGCCTATGGCCGGCTGGAAGGGAAACCTCGTGATCCAGGATCCCCGCGAAACGGTGGGGTTGAAGATCGACGGCTCACGCGTGAGTCTGTTATCGGAAGACGCAACTCCTGCGGGAGGAAAGAAGAGATCCGGCAAAGGGAAATCGGGGACGCCGATACTACAGGGTGGCGAGGAGATCGTGCAGCTGCTGATCGGAACGGATTCGCCGGAGGAGGTCGCGGCCATGGGAAATATCGGGCTCAAGGGTGATGCCCTGCAGCTTGCGCGGATTCTGTTTCCGAACCGGCATCCGTGCCTTCCCCAGTGGGACCACTACTGATCGCGGCCGATCGCGAATCGCGGTCGGAGTGTCACCCGGAGAGTTCCGACCGCAGCAAACCTGCGGCATCCGCGTAGTAGGGGCTGCGGATCGGTCC
>CAZAKE010000121.1:0-14625 GCA_964485495.1 uncultured Spirochaetales bacterium | reverse complement strand
AAGGGCGCCCGATTATCGGTTGTCTTCACCTATATCAGTGCAGCGACCGTATGCCGCATTCCGATGACGATTTTCGAAGCCTCGTACCTAGGCGTGAAGTTTACGATCATCAGGTACTGTGTATCGATTCCGCTGATTATCGTGACCTCAATTCTGCTTGGCAATGCACTCAAGAGAAGTGGGTACGCGATATCTGAATAGTGGAAAAGAATAACGGATAGGGGTGGATTCCGGTATCTTCACTCTACCCCTATCCAGTGAACCCGGCGGTCCGGCCGGAGACCGATACTCTGTGCCGGCAGCATAGACTTCGTACTATCCTCCTCTCTGTTGAAAATGACTTCTGAGATATATACTGGCTCGTACAGCTATATTACCCGGTGAGAAAGTATAACGAAGACGCCTCATGAGGGTAAACTTTTTCGTGAAGATTTATTCCATCGACTTGAAATAGAAGTCTTGGTGGTACTCCTCCGCGAGAAAGAACGTCTCCAACGGTTCGAGATACACCGCAGGTCTTCTTCCGGTTTCCTGTGCCATCCGCTCGATGGCGGCCTCCACCTTCTGCCTCTGTTCCTCATCGTGATACAAAATCGTGTGGCGGTACTGATACTCGCGCTGCTGATCCGAGAGTTCACCGGAGGGAATTCCCAGGGTCCAATACGTGTCCAGGAGATCGTCATAGGATACGACTTCGGGATCGTAGAAAACCTGAACCACCTCGGCGTGTCCGGTGGTACCGGAACAGACCTGTGTGTAGGTAGGGGCATCGGCGTATCCGCCCGCGAATCCCGACACTGCTTCGACGACACCTTCGGTGTCTTGGAAGACTTTCTCGACTCCCCAGAAGCATCCGGCGCCGAATGTGGCCTTTTCCAGGCCTTCCGCATCGGGGAGTTCTACCCGGGAGCCCTGCGGGTTCACTGTGCCGGCATCGTCCTTCGATTGTGATTGAGGATCTCCGGAAGCCCCAAGCCCGACTACTATAAGTGAAGACACGAGTATTACACTTGTTATTCTGCTCTTTCGCGCCCGTGCGTGAATTCGATAAAGCCTGATCATATAAGTAATATACAGTTAATTGCTTCATGAAGCCAGTATTCTCTGCAGAATCGTCAACGACGGCGGTTACTCATCGGCCCATATCGAGTACCGAAATCCGGGTGTTTCGATATGTGCGGATTCCCTGTTGTCGGTGGCATTCTGTATTGTTGACGGCGAAGAGGAGACCGTATAGACTGTGTCCGGAATGTCCAATGTCGACTGATTCAAAATCCAGCCAGCCGTTCCAAGAATTTTCCAAGACCATTCAGGCGGCCCTCGAGAGTGGCGAGTTTATCAAGCTGACCCTGAGTAAACCCGCGAAGCCGGATCTTGAGTATCGAAATATATATGTGCACCGGATTCGATTGAAAAGCGGACCCGCACTCTCATTCGTGTACAGGCGCTCCGATAAGGATATTACGCGGAATTACTCGACTCCGGAGGGGATAGCGGAGATCGAATCGTATATCGGCAGCCGGTTCCTCAATGCGGATCTTTTTACCAAAGCGAACGATATCCATCTCAAGGTGAGTCGGAAAGGAAGAGCCCGAAGCGTCAGCGGTCCTCCGACGCTGGTTGGAAAACTCGCGCCGGAAGGTGAGGAACGCAGGCATGATCGGGAAAAACACCGCTTCATTCGGACAGAAGGGAATCTCTATCTGCGGCGTTTCGGAATCACGGATGATGCCGATCGTGTAAAACCGTCCCGGCAAGATAAATTCAAGCAGATCAACCGGTATGTCGAAATCATCGCCCACATCCTACAAAAACATCCCCTTACTTCCCCGGTCTCCGTGTACGACATGGGGTCCGGCAAGGGATACCTGACCTTCGCATTGTACGATTATCTGAGCAACCAGGTGCAGTTGTCGGTTGAGATGACCGGTGTTGAGGTTCGAACAGATCTAGTCGGTACATGTAACAGCGTCGCCACGCAGGCCGGTTTCTCAGGCCTGCACTTCATCGAAGGCCATATCTCCGAGATTTCCATCGAATCGGCGGATATGTTGATCGCGTTGCACGCCTGCGATACTGCAACCGACGATGCCATCCTGCAGGGGATTCGCTGTAACGCCGGCATAATTCTGGTCGCTCCCTGCTGTCATACGCAGATTCGTCAGGCGATGGAAATCGAGACCGATATGGCGCCGATCCAACGGTACGGAATCCTGGCTGAGCGTCAGGCGGCGATAGTTACCGATGCTCTTCGGGCCCTCATGTTGCGTTTACACGGGTATACGGTCAATGTGTTCGAGTTTATCGACATAGGACACACGGCGAAGAATGTAATGATCTCGGCTCTGCGCAGCGATTTACACAGCGACGATGCTACGACCGGCGGTCCTGCGCCGTCGGACAGAAAGCAGATAGTAGCGGAGATAGAGGCAATCAAAGCGCACTTCGGCATCAGCCACTACTATCTGGAACAGAGGCTGGAATGATACTTCGACGGCATGAGATGTCGATCATTTGACCCGAGCTCCTCTCAACTCAACTAGACATTCCGTCGCGGGAGTACCATGCCGACTGATTCTTGTACAACCTGGCATACTCACCATTCGCATCAACGAGTTGCCGGTGGCTTCCCTGTTCGACGATTTTACCCTGTTTCATGACGATGATCCGATCGGAGAGCCGTGCGGAACCGAGTCTGTGAGTCACGATGATCGCCGTTGTATCTTTAGCCGTTTCGATAAACTGTCGGTATATCTTCGCCTCTTCGAGTGGATCGATGGCTGCGGTAGGCTCGTCGAGGATAATCAAGTCGTGTATACGGTATAATCCCCGTGCGATAGCCACCCGCTGCCATTCACCACCGGAGAGATCCATGCCACCGAACTCTCTCGAGAGCAGCGTGTCGAGTCCCTCCGGCAGGCTGCCACGGACCGATTTCAGATCTGCTCGGTCGAGGGCGTGACGTATCTCCTCCGAGGTGCCGGAGTTCCGGGAGTAATCACCGATAGAAACGTTCTCACGGAGAGAGAGCCGGTAGCGTTGATACTGCTGATATACGGCCGAGACACCGCGTTGTCCTGGCTCTCCTACCAGTTCAGCCGACGAACCGATTTCTGGGCGGTGTATCTCTCCCGAATCAGGATCAAACAGCCCGGCGATCAACCGGACGAGGGTACTCTTTCCGGCGCCGTTTTCGCCGACGAGAGCCACCGACTCGCCGGGTTCGATGGTCAGGGTCACGTCGTCGATAGCGTCGGTTCGGGTGCCGGGATACCTGAAGGAGACATCCTTCAGGACGATACCCGCCCTGTCGTTCTCTCCGGATATGTGGGCTAGAGGAGGTGCCACACCGGAACCGGTCCGGTCGTCGGGCGCATCCATGAACGCGAGGTAATTCCCGCCGAATCCGGCGTGCTCATAGGCCGAACCAAGTCGGTTGAACAACTCCTCGAACCATTTGAAGATGTTATCCATGGCGAAGTATACGGCGCCGAAGAGTCCCGGCGAGATCCGGCCACGGATCACGAAGTGCACAAGGAGCAGCAGGAGTCCCACATATCCGATGAGGGTGAGAATCTTGAGCCCTAAATCGATGAATCCTGTCCGCAATTCGGTCTGCCACATCCGTCGGTTGTATTCAGCCAGCACCCTGTCGTAGAGTCGCCGGAAGAAGGGAACTGCACAGAGTGTCCTGGTCTCCTTGAAGTAGACGCGATCGGTGAGACACTCCTCGTAGTGGCGGAACTCCCGTCGTAGGGGGGCGATGTCGTGCTCCGTACGATAGAAGGCCGACGCCCGAATGTAGCGGGAGAGTGCAACCGGCAGGAAGCTTATAGATATGCCGAGGACCAATATCGGTTCGATCCGGATCAGGTACAATCCGAGGAAGAAGAAGTATCCTCCGTGGAAGATGAACGAGAAGATCACCTCCTCCATGGCTTCGAACCCCGCCTGCCGGCCGTTTGCCGCCTTCTCGATGGTGTCGTACAGCTCCGCGGACTCGAAACGGATAAGGCCTAGCCGTCCAGCCTTCTCTCCCATCGCCTCGGTCATCCTCCCGGTGGTCCGCTTTGCCAGGTACTCGTAGAGCATGTTGGCTGTGGCGTTCATCAAGGTGTCGATGATATTGATCCCGCCGAGAAGCAGCACCGTGAGGAGGACCGTTCTGTAGGCGATCTCGCCTCCTGCGAATAGTGGGAGATCGTCAAGCAGGACCCTGACCAGGTGCAGGTCCGCGATCAGGAGTGCGGTGAATACCAGGGATGTCGTGATGAAGAGGAGATATGCGAGTGGGGAAGTGTGGAAGGTTAGGGCGATCATCTTCCAGATTACCCGGGCGAACGGCGGAGGCGATAGATGGTTTGATGAGTCAGTCTGCGTCATACCAGCTCCTCTGACTGTCAAACATCTCGCGGTAGAGCCCTTTCTGGTCCATCAGCTCCGCGTGGGTCCCCGCTTCCGCTATTCTCCCTCTTTCGAGCACCAAAATGGTGTCGGCTATCTTGGTGGCCCCGAGTCGATGGCTGATGAACAGGGTGGTCCGTCCACTCGCCGCCCTATCGAAGAGCCGGTACAGGTCGCTTTCTGCCACCGGGTCCATCGACGCCGTTGGCTCATCCAGGATGAGTATCGGTGCCGCTCCCGCCAGTGCACGGGCCATGGCCACCCGCTGCCATTCGCCCCCCGAGAGATCGATGCCATCCTTGTGCAGTTTCCCGAGGAGCGTGTCCGGTCCATTGGAGAGTCTTTCGACTATGCTCCTGAGTCCGGTGTCCGTCATGAGCCGGTCCCAGCCTCCATCGTCAGGTTCTCCGAATCCGGCGGCAGTGTCTCCGGCCGGTGAATATCGGCCGTCACTCCCCACGAGGATATTGTCGCGAAAGCTCAGGTTGTATCGCGCAAAATCCTGATACACCAATGCGAAGTAGGAGAGCAGGTCGGAATATCTGAGAGTTCTGATGTCCGTGCCGTCCAGGAGGATCACGCCGGAGTCCGGTGGGTACAGCCGCGTGATGAGCCGTGTCAGGGTGGTTTTACCGGCTCCGTTCGCACCGACCAGGGCGTAGTGCACACCCGGCTCGAAGATGAAACTCAGATCATCGAGAATCCATCGGTCGGTACCGGGGTATCTGAACGATACGTCACGCAGTTCCAGAGATGAAAACAGAGAAGAGAAGGGGGAACGAAAACTGTGTTCCTTCAAAATGGAATTTCGGAGACTACCCACAGGCCGGATCGAGGCAGCATACTCATGGTCGTCGGATTCCGGCTTCGTGCCATCATCTGTGGAATTATACTCCTCAAGTCGCAGAAATTTGGTAAGGTCTCTGAAAAACTCCGAATCGGCGGCCAACCCATGAACGGTTTCCATGAATCCCCATACGATATTCAGGGATGTGAAGCTCTGGGTGAGTGCGATGAATAGTCCGACGGAGATCGCCCCGGTCTGTAGGGGTTTCAGGAGGATCACCATGATAAAGATCCAGGAGAGAAGGGTGATAAGATTGCCTGTGTAGGCGCTGATATACCATTTTATCCTTGTCTTGATTCGCACGCGTAGCCCCGTGTCGAACGCCTCCCGCCACTTGGTCGTGATCCAAGGGGTGAATCCGAAGAGTATTCGTTCCGCCGCCGCGTCTCTGCCGAGAAGCAGTTTCGAGAAGTAGTCGGTTCGACGGTCGTACCCGGAGACCTGTCGCTCCGCCTGGTAGTGAAGCCTGCCGCCGCGGATACCGGTGATCAGCGTCAGTGCCGATACCGCCAGGATCGCCGGGCCTCCCCACCAGATCGCCGTCGTCAAGATCGTCAGGAGGCCGCCGACTTTCACTATGAATGAAGCAAGATCGATCATGTGGAAGTAGGACGCCTTGAGCCTTCCGCCCTCCGGATTGTGCGCCACTCGCTGGATCAGGTCCCACGTCTCGGCGTTTTCGATGTGATGGTATGCAAGTCTGGTCCGCTTCTCCGTCAACGCCGTGCGGTACCTCTCGCGCAGTGCCAATACGAGTCGCAGGTCCGCAAAGTTGTGCAGTGCCGCCTTCAGCCACTGATATGCGGTGAGTGCGGCGATCGATGCCAGTGAAAGGTATACGCCCCGTGTCGGAGCCCCAATCTGCACCGACTCGATCGCGGCGTCGATAAACCGGGCCACCGCCAGCGTCTTGATCGGGGTGACTGCCGCCGAGACGAGATCGAGAAATCCGTAGAAGAATGCCGCGACCGGAGCACACCGAAATGAGATGACCGCGGCGTCCCGCAGGGTATATCGTCGTGGGGAAAGGATGAGTGCCCGGTTCATCGAAGAGTACCGTCCGTGAGAAAAATGTGTGAGTGTGCCGTGTGTGAGTATAGTATGACCGGACGTGATTGAGGAACCCGGGAATCGCCACGTTTCTCTGGATTTTTACCCTTTTCTCCGGCGTCGACGAGGAACGAAGTCGATATCGCAGAAACGGAACTGATGAGCGAGCATTACTCGTTCCATAATCAGAACTGGAGAGAGAACCATGTTCTCTCTCCAGATATCCCTTCCGCTCCGATGGCGGATACCGAACACATCTTGATGCGCCTCGGTGAATGCAGTCATAATGGGACCGGAAGGAGAATATCGATGAAGAGACGCTACGAGATTCACCGCACGCGCTGGACCAGAGGCCTGGAGGGATTCTGGGATTTTGTCCATCTGGGAGATATCGATCCGGCCGACTGGGACCCACGGTCGGTTCCCGATCTGAGTTTCGAACCGATCATGGTTCCGGGTTGTTACGACGCGCTGCCTGCGTGGGCCGGGAAACGCGGCACCGTTCTGTATCGTCAGACGGTGTGCCTGCCGACTTCGGGGCGATACCGGCTCTACCTGAATGGAGTGCAGCATTACAGCAGAATCTGGGCGGCTGGTGAGTGCCTCGGCAGCCACGCAGGAGGGTACACCGGGTTCTACTTCGACTTCGAGATAGAGGAAAAAACGGGAGGAGAAGTAGAGATCCTGATCCTGGTGAACAACACCATCGACTATGATCGAAATCCGCTCCATCTCGAATATTTCGATTGGTACCACTATGGGGGTATCGCCAGGGGGGTAGAGATTCATCGGCTGGAAGATGCCTGGATCGAGGCGGCCCGAGTGGAGACTATCGATTACATGAAACGACGAATCAGGCTACGGCTCGAGGTAACCGCGAAGGTCGGGACAACCTTCCCCCTTTCGATCAGCACCGAAACGCGGGACCTGCTCTCAAAAGAGCTTACTCTGGAGACGGGCACGCAGACCCTGTCGTTCGATTTCGAGCTTCCGGATATGCCCCTCTGGAGTCCGGACGAACCTCACCTCGGAATTCTCACTGTCGGGTTGGGGGGCGACGATCTGCGCGTCCGCTTCGGCATCAGGCGGGTGGAATGCCGGGGGAAGCATATCCTCATCAACGGGAAGCGGGTGGAGCTCTTCGGGTTCAACCGGCATGAGAGTCATCCCCATTTCGGTAGTGCCCTGCCTCCGGACATCATGCTCGCGGACCTACAGATTATGAAAGACCTAGGCTGTAATTTCCTGCGGGGCAGCCACTATCCTCAGGATCCTCGGCTCATGGACCTCTGTGACGAATTCGGAATCCTCGTCTGGTGCGAGGCCGTCGGGTGGCAGCACTCCGACGAACACCTGTCGGATCCTCACTTCATCAAGCATCAGAAGCGGAACATCACCGAGATGATTACAGGACTGGGGAACCATCCTTCGATCATCATGTGGGGACTCCTGAACGAGAGCTGGAGCCACTACGAAGGAGCCCGGAAGGGATACACTACACTCATCTCTCACATCCGGGAGTCGGATCCGACGCGGCCGGTCACCTACGCCTCCAACCACTACTTCCAGGACCTGAACTTCGATCTCATTGACATCGTGTCGTTCAACTGCTACCCCGGATGGTACATGAACGAGATCGACGACATTCCGGAATACCTGGACAGCATCTTGAAGCATGTAGACGACTCCGGCCACGGCGGGAAACCGGTGATTCTGTCGGAGATAGGTGCGGGAGCCCTCTATGGATTCAGGGACCGCAACGCCGCCCGGTGGAGCGAAGAGTATCAGGCGGCCCTGCTGGAGATGGTGGTGACCTACTGGCAGGCCAACTCCGACCGCCTCTGCGGCTTGGCGTTGTGGCAGTACTGCGACTGTCGTGCGAGTGTAGACACCGGACGCACCTTGGGGCGTCCGCGGGGCTTCAACAACAAGGGAATCGTAGACGAATGGCGCAGGCCGAAGTCGGCCTACGGCGTGGTGAAAAAACTCATGACAGGCGGCTGAGACCTGGACGCGTGGCCGGATGTCCCTGCCCAGGTAACTGACCTGGATGTGCGGCCGGACTACCCTGCATGGGTATCCGGCTCCTGGCATATGGATATATGGAATCAGACCCAATGGTCGAAGGATCTTCCAAGTATTTTCTCGAGCTTTCGGATATCTTCCTCGAAGGCGCCGCGGAGTTCCGTCCTGAGGTCCGGCGGCATCCCCTCCTCGAGCTGCTTGCGCAGCTTCGCCCGCCATTCGTCGTTCAGCCGACTCTCACTGTCCCCGGGAAATCCAACTGTCGTATGAATCCCCTCGGGTACGAACTGCGGATCCACCCCCATGAACTCATAATATGATTGGATGAACGAAACAGGTTCGGCGCATAAGTCTTCATACAAGGTGATGTGCAGCCGGTCCATGGGGAAGTATTCGAGTATCCGCTCCAGATAGAGGCCGTAGAACCCTGGTCCGGCCCACAACCGGAACATCTGCCATGAGCCTCCGGTGTTCAGCATCTGATACAGACCCCTCTGAAAGGGGTGATCGTCGTCCCACTTCCAGGTCATCCTGTTCTGTACCCACTGGAGGAAGGCCAGGTCGATGGGATTCCTGAGGCACATGGTGAGCCGTGCGTCGGGGACATGACGTGTGATCCGTTCGATGGCGGGTTCCCAGATCATGTACCCGTTGCTGAAATCCACCACCGCCGTCTCGCCGTTATAATGGGAGTACAGTTCCCGTTCGTACCAGTCGACCCCCTTCTGGTAGGCGTCGATGAAGAAGTTGACGTTGTCTCCCCGGCTCTGGACGCAGATATCCGGGTGCTCTTCGAACATCTTCTGGATAAAGGTCGATGCGGCCTTGGCCGCCCCGATGTGAAAGAAATTCGGCAACATGGTATTCTCCTGATCCGGTTTTCCCTAGCGGAACATCGTCCGAACTACCGCCGAGGGGTAGGACGCCTTCGGCGAATATCCTGCAGTCGCACCGCAGTCGGCAGGGATGTGGGACAAGTCCATCATCCTTCTTTGCCGGAAGTTTGGCAAGCGGCGATTCGGATAGATGATTCCGATGCTGGAGAAGGAATAATTGTGATACAATGGCCGCATTGGAGGCGTATCGATGATATACAAGGATGAGTCGCACTCTGTCGAGAAACGTGTGAAGGATCTGCTTGCGCGTATGACCCTGGCCGAGAAGGTCGCCCAGCTGAAGGCGGTCTTGCCGATGATGGTTCTGGATGGGGAAGAGGTGAGTGTCGAGAAGTTGCGGCAGGTGGCCGAACACGGCATCGGCCGAATCCCTCAGTTTCCCATGCCCTTCTATCGGGGACCCGAGTCGGTGGCCAAGGCCTACAACGCGATCCAGCGGTACATGGTCGAGGAGACCCGGCTGGGGATCCCGTTCCTGCCGCAGGTGGAGTGTCTCAACGGGTTCGTGGCTGCCGATGCCGCGTCGTTTCCTCCGCCCATCGCGCTGGCCTCATCCTTCAGGCCCGACCTGGTGGAGAAGATGGCGGGTATCATCCAGGATCAGATGCGTGCAGTTGGGGCCCGATTCGGCCTGGCGCCGGTGGTGGATCTGGCGCGGGACCCCCGATGGGGCCGGGTATACGAGACCTTCGGAGAGGATACCTATCTGTCCACCGCCTTCGGCGTGGCCTATTCCAAGGGGCTTCAGGGCCCGGACCTGCGGCGTTCGGTGGTCTGCTGCGCGAAGCACTTCCTCGGCTACAGCACGACTCAATCCGGCCTCAATGCCGCCGAGGTACAGGCCACTCCGCGAGACCTCTACGACAATTATGGTACTCCCTTCGAGGCGATGTTCCGGCTGAACGACATCCAGGGGATCATGTGCACCTATTCCGCCATCGACGGAAAACCGGTCAGCATCTCCTCCGAGATCCTGCGCGACCTGCTCCGTGACCGGATGGGCTTCACAGGAACCGCGGTCTGTGACGGCGGCTCCATCGAGATGGCGTACAACCGACAGCGATCGGTGCCGACCATGAAGGATGCCGGTATTCAGGCCCTGAAGGCCGGACTCGACGCCGATGCGCCCATGACCGAGGCCTATCACTTCCTGGAGGAGGCGGTGGAGAGCGGAGAGCTGGATGAGGCCTACGTGGACGAGGCGGTCTCCCGGGTACTGAGCCAGAAGTTCGCCCTGGGGCTGTTCGACGAGCCCTATGTGGCCGAGGATGCGGTGTCGTCCCATTACCACCTTCCAGAAACCGATGCGCTGTCCAAGGAGTTGTCCGACGAGTCGATCATCCTGCTTAAGAACGACGGCGTCCTGCCGCTGGCGGCGGATGCCGGCACCGTTGCGGTCATCGGCCCGCATGGCGACAGCCTCTCGAGCCTCTTCGCCGGGTACTCCTATCCGGCGACGCTGCAGCTGCTTTCCGCCATTCTCGCTCGCAGGCAGGCCTCCATGACCGGGGTGACCGATCACATGCAGGAAGATCCGGCGTCGGATCTCTTCGCGTTCACCAAGGGAAAGGATCCGGCCGAGTTCATCGAATCCTATATCGCCGAGAAATACGGGGCACTCAGCGTGGCCGAGGCCATCCGGAGACACGCCTCCGGGGATGTACGCTACGCGGCGGGTTGCCCCGTGTCGGATGAAGACCGCAGCGGTTTCGAGGAGGTCATAGAGGCGGCGAAGACCGCCGACGTAGTGGTGCTGGCGATGGGCGGTACGTGCGGTTGGGGACCGGACAGCACCAGCGGCGAGGGCAAGGATCGGGCGTCCCTCGATCTTCCCGGCGTGCAGGAGGAACTGATGCGGGAGATCGCCGCCGTCGGCAAGCCGGTGATCCTGGTACTCTTCAACGGCCGGCCCATGAGCATCAACTGGGCCGCCGAGAATGTCGACGCGATCTTGGAGGTATGGTTTCCCGGGCCCAAGGGTGGAGAAGCCGTCGCCGACGTGCTCTTCGGTAAGGTGAATCCCAGCGGCCGACTCCCGGTGACCGTACCCAAGTCCATCGGCCAGATCCCCATCCACTACAACCACAAGGCCGGCAGCGGGTACGTCAAGGTCGCCGAAGGGGGCCGCATGGGCAGCCTCTTTTTCTCTGGTGGGTATACGGATATCGAGAACGTCCCGCTGTTCGAATTCGGCTTCGGGCTCAGCTACACCACCTTCGAGTATGAAGAGCTCCGGATCACCGAAAAAAACGTTCCCATCGACGGCACAGTGACGATCGAGGCGGACGTACGCAATAGCGGTAGAGTGGCGGGAAGGGAGGTGATGCAGCTCTACTTCCGCGACAAGGAATCGTTCATCACCAGGCCGGTCAAGGAGCTGGTGGGGTTCCGCAAGGTCGCCCTCGAACCCGGAGAGGAAAAAACAGTGATTTTTGAGGTGGCGATGTCTCAGCTCGGGTTCACCAACCACGAGGGCCGGTTCGTGGTGGAGCCCGGCACCATCGAGGTGATGGTAGGGGCATCCAGTTCCGACATCAGGCTCCGAGATGAGTTCACTATTACCGGGGAAACAAGGGAGTTGTCGGGGAGGAGGACGTTTCTCTCCAAGAGCAGCAATTCCGAGAGGTAGTCGAGTTTTCATTATTGCACTTTCTACTTTACTCCCTCAGTCTGAACTAGTACGTTATTATTAGATTACGAGTAGAATTGTAATCTATTCGAAATGATACGAGATACGATATAAGGAGCGAACAATGAAGAGAAAAGCGAGTGCACAGTGGAATGGAACCCTCACGAAGGGAAACGGAACGATGAAGGTCGAGAGCGGCCTCTTCGAGGGGCAGTATTCGTTCTCATCCCGGTTCGAGAACGGCACCGGCACCAACCCTGAGGAGCTGATCGGAGCGGCCCACGCGGGGTGTTTCTCGATGGCCTTCTCACTGATGCTCGAGGAGGCCGGATTCAATCCGGAGCGGATTAGCACAACGGCGGAAGTCTCAATCGAAAAACAGGGAGACGGCTTCGCCATTACGAAGATCCACCTGATTACCGAAGGTAAGGTTTCCGGTGCATCGGAAGCCGATTTTCTGAAGGTGGCTGAGGAGGCCAAGACCGGGTGTCCCGTGTCCCAGGCGTTGAAATCCGTCGAGATCACGCTGGATGCAAAGCTCGTAACCTGAGTTATGCCGCGGTAGAACCTAACCCGGGCTCTATGGATCGTGTATCGTTGTTGCCTCATCGATGTGCGACATAGAGCCTCAGACGTAGACCATTAGTTAGGAAAAACGTATGAAACAAAAACTTGTCACACTTTTTCTCATGCTCTATATCATCACCGGCGCTGTCTTCGCCGACCACTACAACTTCCTCCAGAGCCGGTCAGGAGTATTGATCAAGATCGATGTGGCAAGCGGACTCACGCCGAACTATCCCGAGGAAAAGGGTCCCTACAAGGACGAACTCCCGCTGAAGATGTCCCGTTCCGAGTACGAGGATGCGTTCCTACCCGGCATAGAGGACGAAAAGGACAGACAGTTTGTTCGTACCCTTTATGCAACGGATCCGGTTTCCGGAGACTATGAGCTCAGGGACGACATCGTCCATACGACGGTAGACGAATACTTCATCAAGGACCATATCGTCCGCAACTTCAAGCGGCCGGATAAGGATTTCCTCGATTCGACTTTCGTACACGACCGGAAGAATGACGTCTATCTTCTGAATCCGGAGCTACCCGACGGCGAACGGCTGGAAGTCTCGAGGCACGCATCGGAGATCCTCCTCTGGATTATCCTCTTGGAGAACAACGAGAAGAACGAGATGCACACCGGCGTCGATCAGTCCGGCATGCCCATGCCCCACGGCTTCCCTCGGGTGTTCGAGGCCAAGAGTAGGAGCCACCTGGACCTGCACTTCTCCTGGGGCGTACGGTTCGACAACGATCTCACGCTGGGGTTCTCCCTGAATTTCACCAACATCGTGATGCCGTCGTTCGAGATCATGGTGAAGTACAACTTCGAGGTGCCCGATGTTGAGTTCGAGCCGTATATAGGAGGTGCGGTATACGGAGGCCTGATCGACGGTTTTCCCATCGGCTTCAACCTCCTCGGCGGCATGGATTTCTACCCGAAGGGCAAGGTCGAGATGGCCGACAACCTGTTCCTCTCAGGCGAGATGCGTCTGGGTACGGTCCTCTACTCGAAGGTCTATTTCGACAAGGGGATCAACCGCGGCGGGATCTGGAAGGAGTACAGCTGGCTGGCCGAAGGCGGATTCTACTTCAACGTAGGAAACCTTTGGTACCGGCCTTGAGGACGGCAGCCGGGTTTTCACAATCCGGAGCCCGACCGCATATCAGGCTCCATCACTTATCCAACGGTATCGATTATCCCCTTCACGAAAACCGGTAGATCCGCCGGTGTTCGTGAGGAAACGATCCTCTGATCGATCATCAGCGGGGCGTCTACGTACTGGGCCCCCGAGTTGATCAGATCGTCCTTTATTGCCGAGACGCAGGTAGCCTTCTTTCCATCGGTGATACCGGCGGAGATCGGCACCCACGCCGCATGGCAAATCATGGCTACGACGGCGCCGTTGGTGTAACTCTCCCGCACCAAGCCGAGTATCTCATCATACCTGCGCAGCTTATCGGGCGCATACCCGCCGGGTACAACCAACACGTCAACATCGCCTGGATCTATTTCTGTCGGCTCCGCCTCCGATTCCACCGGATATCCGTGTTTGCTCGTATACATATGATTCTTCTTCGGCGCGACGACGGTGACCTTGTAGTCCGCCTCCTTCAATCTATAATAGGGATACCAGAATTCCATATCCTCATAGATATCCTCGACTAAGATGACTGCTCGTTTCGTTCCCATGCGAACCTCCTTAGGTATATGATTAAGATACGGACTCTGAAGGATGGAATCAAATTTCGGACAATCTGGACCCACGGCACTATGGAATAGATCCGGAGTAGTGTGTATGATTTGGACGACAACGCAGTCTAAGGAGCGACACACATGGCACGGTTGGCAATCCACGGTGGAAAGTCGGCGGTACCCGAGGGGCTTCAGAAACAATGGCCTCCGGTAACCGACAGGGACAAGACGTTAGTCCTGAAGGCGCTGGAGAGCGAGGTACAGACCTACGGCGAGCAGTATAAGCTGCTGGAACGGGAGTTCGCAGCCTGGTCGGGGCTGGAACATACGCTCTTCTGCAACAGCGGAACCGCGGCACTCCACATGGCCCTGGTCGGCTGCGGAGTAGGCTGCGGAGACGAGGTGATCGTGCCGGCGTATACCTGGCCCTCCTCGGCCACGTGTTGTCTGCATCACAACGCGATTCCGGTGTTCGTGGATATCGAGTGGAAGACCATGAATATCGATCCGGCGCAGATCG
>CAZAKE010000120.1:0-14811 GCA_964485495.1 uncultured Spirochaetales bacterium | reverse complement strand
GATATCTATCGTGTGATATGACCGAACAGGAATACATACAGTTTCTAAGAGATACCAAGGTTATTTGATCGAAATAACATCTCCATCACAACGCAACTGCTACTATGGTTTAGATCTCACCATGCATCTTAACACCTTGTGCTGACAACACCTCAAAATTCCATTTTTTAATGAGGTTATTTACCGTCATCCAGTTTAAACCCAATCCGTCTTGGCTTCTCCCCTTGCTTCTTCATACTGCACTTATCTGTTGCCACCGCAGCCCCAGTATTTCTCCCATCCTCATGCCGGTACAGGCGCAGGTAAAGAACATGAGACGCGCCCCCTGGAAATGGTCCACGTCACCGAAGAAGAGGGTTTTCAATTCATCACGGGTGAATACGTCCCTCGAGGTTTTCTTGTATTTCGGGATCGGGATAGAGGCGAGGGGATTGACCGGGATATCTTCCCGCAACTCCGCTTCCTTGAATATCGTCTTTACCAGTTGGAACGTTTTTTGTGCGGTCCGATTCTGTCCGACGGTGTCGAGTAGGTGTTGCCGCAGGTCCAGCCCATGACGTTTGCCGATATCCACCATCCGCATATCAGAGAATTGACGGTGTGACAGGATGTGCTTGTCTATAGTTTTCCGGCTGTCATACTTCCGTTCCGGCGAGACCGGCCGCCCGTCCCCCTGGAGCCGGGAACAATGCGGACACCGATCGGTATAGTACGGTTCTGAGTATTCCCGGAAGGTCATATCACCGACCAGGGCCACCTGTCCGGCACGACGCCGTTGTAGCTCATTCTCCGCTCAAATGATGGCGTCCCGTTTCCTGGACATGCCGGTCGGGATGGCGGTCTCATACTTCCGATTCACGTAATCCCAGAAGCGGACGTAATAAATCGGGTCCCGCTTTCCATGTTTCGTGGGATATCTGACGCTGACTGCATACGGTGAACGTGTTCTTGCCATGGATTCCTCCCGTGAAAATGGCATTTAAAATGGCATTTAAAAGTACACGGCGGGAAACACGGTCGGAATAAATCTTTTATCCATAAGAATTTATCTTTACCCCCGACGCGATTCGAACGCATGACCTACTGCTTAGGAGGCAGTCGCTCTATCCTACTGAGCTACGGGGGCGTGGGCCTGACTTCTTCGCTCAGGCGGAGTGCATTCTAGACGAATGGTGGGGGCGTGTCAAGTTTGCAAAATCATTCTCACTACGCGCTATGGTTTCCTGCTGAACAGATGATCGGTCTCCTTGATGTGGTCGGAGATATTTTGGCAGATTCGCTGATAGATGCGGTTGAAGCCGGTGATCCTACTGAGCTTGTAACGGGCGTCGGGTGCCCAGGGGGTGTCCGCGTAGTCGGTGGTGACCACCGAGAAGTAACGGTAGGATTCACGGAAGTGTTGCAGGGCATTGATCGAGAGCTGCAGGATGTAGCGGTCATACTGAAATGATTCGGTGAACTCGTCCCGCCCCTTGATGCGCTGCTTTCGGTAGGCCAGACTGGTATAGCCCTTCCGGTAGTGCTCGAACCCGAGCTTGTAGTATGTATACGCCGGGTCCTTCAGATGTCCGACGGCCGTCGTGTAATTGGATTCGGCGTTGTCTGGAAACGGCTCGGAGTGAGCGGAGGCACCGAAGGATGCGGAAGAGGTGCCTTCAAAATTTGCGGAACCGGCGCCTTCGCTCATAAAGGTCGTCGCCAGGGTCATATAGGCCTCGTTGATGCGCATCATCGCGAGTTCCTGCCGTCGCCGTTCCGATTCCGGGAATAGGTCCGGATGGTTCTCCTTGCATTTGCGGTGATAGGCCCGTTTCACCGTGACCGGAGAGGCGCCGGGAGAACACTCCAATATGCGGTAATATATCTCGTACATGGTCGTGTATCTAGGGAAGTATACATGTACAACCCGCTCCGGGCAACTCCGGCAATTCGAGAAGTCAATAGAAAGGGAGAGGGGGCAGACATGAAGTAGCGTCCCCGGTACTATACCCGCCATGAAGACCTATTTCGATTGTGTACCGTGTTTTTTCCGACAGGCGGTCGAGGCGGCAAGAGTGACTAATGCCTCACCGGAGCAACAGAAGCGAATCATCGATGCCGTCGCCCGGGCCGTGCCGGAGTATCCTATGGATGCAGTTCCGCCTCTGATGGCCATCTCTCTGCAACGGGCCCTACGGGAGGCCCTGGAGTCGGAGGACCCGTACCTCGAGCTCAAGCGGCGGAGCAACCAACAGGTGGCAAAGGTCCTGCCCCGCATCGAGTCGCGTTTGTCGAACGCAGAAGACCCATTGCGGGAGGCGGCCGAATTGGCGGTGGCGGCGAATATCATCGATTTCGGGGCGCAGGTCGGGCTAGATCTGGAAGGCGAGATAGAAAGGATCGTCTTGCGTGAACGTATGGAGGAACAGGATGCCGACGGGCCGTTTCGATTCGAGGAGTTCCAAGGGACGCTGGAAACGTACGCCGAGGGGCGGTTACTCATGATAGGCGACAACGCCGGTGAGATGTTTTTCGACCGTCTTCTCATTCAGGAGATACGAAAGGAATACCCGGAGATCGGAATCACCTATACGGTTCGCGGAGGACCGATCATCAACGACGGCACCTACGAGGACGCCGAGGCGGCAGGAATACCGGAACTCGTGCCGGTCATCGATACCGGCCTGCAGGCTCCCGGGGCGATACTCGAGATGTGCTCAACAGAGTTTCGTGAGGCCTTCGACTCCGCGGATATGATCGTCAGCAAGGGGCAGGGGAACTACGAGGCCCTCTCCTCCTGCGGGCGAAGGGTATTTTTCCTCTTCATGGTCAAGTGTGACGTCGTCGCAGACCATACGGGACTCCCGAAGGGTACTATCGTACTCGCCGAAGGGGACGGACGGGACAGGCTAAAGCTTTCTTCATGAGAAATAAAAACTTCATGAGAAATAAAAAAGCCGGTCTCAATACCGGCTTTTAGGAGATCTGGTAGCGGGGTCCGTCATGGACTCGATGCCAGGATCTGACTTAATTCACGTTACCCGTTTCGGGTATAAGGTTTGGTACGGCTACGATGTGTGTTTCGGAATCTTCTATAACACCTCCTCCTACCCAATGGTATCTATTTAAATTCTAACACTCTATTGAGTGGAAGTCAATTTTTTCCGTCGAATTCTCGAATGACTTCGGCGAGTACTTTCCCGATGGATTTGGACGGTGAATCACATCTCGTCTCCGGATGCCGGTGAATGGGCTTGAGCCGGGCACAGGATGTAGCGCCGGCCACCGTCTCGAATTCGGTGATGAACAGCTGTAACGACTGTCACGAAGAAATTCGTCACAGAGAATACTCACCAGACGGTAGGTTGGAGATCCGTCGAGACCCGCATCCATCGAAATTCACTCCTTCACACGAATAGGGTATCAGAACGATGCCGTGAATTCCATAAGTGACTTTCCACATGAACATTCCGGCAGTATACTAAAGATGGTGAATGGAATCTGGAGGAAGCTGATGAAAAAATACCCGAGGTATCTCATCTTGATGTTTTTGTTTCTGGCCGCGGCCTGCGAGGACGTCTCGGTGAGCGTGAATTCCAGAGGAGAGATCGCATTCGCAAGAGAAGAGGGTGTGTTCTTTTTAGATGCGGATGCCGACTCGATTGAACTGGTTGACTGGACATACGGACAGGAGAAGACTCCGGCCCTCGTGCGCTGGTCTCCGGATGGGAATTATCTCGCATATACCAACCGAGTTGTGGACGACTATTACGACACGGACGTGTACGTGATCGACCGGTTGGGTCGCGGAAAGCGACTCGTGTATTCATGCCGGCAGGTAATCTTGCAGATGGAATGGTCCGCCGAGGGTTCCTCTCTCTCCGTTGCTCAGGTAGGTGAGGATACCGATATCGGCGTCGCGGATCTGGCTCTGATCGATGTGGCGACCGGGGAATCGGAGATCATCCTGCGAAACGTGGGAGATTCGGTATCGTGGCCCATCGACTCGGCATTCGTCTTCATGCAGGTGAAGGAGGCGAACCCCGACAACAGTGACATCCTGAAAGGGACCCTCGGTCTCTATGATACGGAATCCGGAGAGATCCTCGAGATCGTCGATGCCATTATCGGTAAGGACGGCGGCATCGTCGCGGATCCGGATGACTACATAGCATTTAGCGCAATCGAAGTCGGCGATGTGGAGTTTTCCGAAACTATGACCACCGATGCATACGCCTACTCCATACGCCCCCATTCGGAGGCGGTACGACTCCTCGAACGGCCCGTCACCTTCCTGAAGTTTTCACCCGATCGATCTCGGCTCCTCATGAAGGCGCAGCGGGAGTATTCGGGATACGACCTCGGATATCTCGAGATAGAGTCGGGAGAGTGGAACCTGCTCATAGAGGATGTCGTCGACACGGTCACCGTCGATTCAATCGATGTTGCGGTTCAACCTGCATGGCACGGCAAGGATGCGGTGCTGTACTGGGATATCGGCAGGACATACGGTCATAACGGACAAGGATTGCGGCTGATGCGGTATGATCTCTCCGATGGAATGAAAAGGAACTTCCAGCCCCTCATTGACCGGGCGCTGGATAAAATACTCATAGCAACAGACGGGTACTGAGGTACCGTAGGGAGGAAACATGATCTCTGATCTTGACAAAATCGATGTTCTGATGGACGAGGGAAACTATCTGGCTGCCTACCTTCGGCTGCGCAGGCTGTCGGAGGACGATCCCGCTCGGGAGGAGTATCTGGGTCTGATCGCTATGCGGATCATCGATGAGTTGGGAAATCAACCGGCCAGAGGCAATCGTGAGCGTGTGTTTTACCTGCGTTCACTGCTTCTTTCGGTATTCAAGGAAGTTCCCGGCCTCGCAAGACTCTATAAGGAGCAGTTGTACACGGCGGAACAGCCGGTGGATAGTCTCGGAGCGTTCATGAAAAACATGAAGGCCTTCAACGATGTGGCGACTGGTAAGCGCGACATGGCCGATGTGGCTGAAGAGACGATCGAGAATATCAAGAACCGCATGGAAGACGCCGGCGAGGAGGCCCAGTCTGCAGACACGGATCAGCAGGTCAAGGACTTTTTCGACCTGGCGGGTGAGGGGCTTCGAGAAGGAATAAAGAACGTCTCGAGCTTCTTCGATTCCGTATCAAAGCCGACACCCGGGTCGCAGTCCCGCACGGAGCGGGATGCAGGATCGAGCCGATCGGAAAACACTGCTCGGAGCAGGCCGAACGACGCGGAGTCGTCTGAAAGACGAAATGAATCGAAAGAATCGAAAGAACCAAAAGAAACTGACGGCGCGGCCGACGAGACTGCGGATGAAGACGGACGAAATACTCGGAAGGGGGATACATGATGGATGCACTGGATGCGATCATGACACGTAGGAGTGTTCGCTCATTTTCCGATCGGGAAGTCGACGATGAGACGGTACATATCCTGTTGGATGCGGCGATGAACGCCCCGTCGGCGGGGAATGAGCAACCCTGGCACTTCCTGGTCATCCGGGACGAAGGGACGAGGAGCAAGGTCCCCGAGATCCACCCGTACGCCAAGATGGCGGTACATGCTCCCGTCAGCATTCTCGTGTGCGGCGATGAGGCGTTGCAGAAATATCAGGGCTATTGGGTACAGGACTGTTCCGCGGCTACCGAGAATCTACTCCTCGCCGCCAGGGCACTTGGACTCGGTGCGGTCTGGTGCGGCGTATATCCGATCGACGAGAGAGTGAGTGGCTTCAGGAAGTTGTGCGGCGTACCGGATTCGATCGTTCCCTTCGCCCTGGTTCCTCTTGGATATCCGGCGGTGGAACAGGGCAAGACGGACAGATTCATCGCCGGGAGGGTACATCAGGATTCCTGGTGACCCCAGAAATTGTAGATGTAGAGCAGTAGTTACACGAATCACCCTCTTGGGTCAGGTGTCATACAAGTTGCCGTCGCTGCCCTGAATCGGCGGATTTCGTGGGAACCGGTTCCACGCGGTCAGTGCCAGGCGCCCGGCTTTCTTGACGGTGACTTCGATCTTTTCCGGATCGTCGGTGCTGGCGCTATAGCTGGCGCACTTGGAGAGGTGTCTGCCGTGCCATTCCGTGCGTTCGAACCAGATCACGTAATACGGTTTTGTTCGTCCGGAGCCTTCGAATCGAAACGAGTCTCCGGAGGCCCACCCACGCTCGAAGAGGTATCTTCTGATCTGATACGAGGTCATCTCTCCTGCGGCCATACTGCAGTTATAATCGAATACTAAACAAATGTAAAGTATTTTTTGGTGTTTTCAGCAATTCGGGGAGGAGGTTTCGGGAGCCGGTTGTTCAGGTACCGCCGCGTTCAGTCTCCTTCGAATCTCCGGCTTCGATGTAGGTGACGAAGAGGTCGAAGAGAATCGGATCGAGTTTCATCTCGTTCCTGATAAACTCTTGCCGCATAAACTCCAGGGCCTCGTCTTGTGATAACGGCTTCCGGTACTTCCGGTTCTTGTCGGTGAGGGAGTCGAACACGTCGATGATCTCCATTATCTTGGCCGGAAAGAAGGCGAGGGACGAATAGTCGATAACCTCCTCGGCATGATAGGCTATCGCAAATTCGACTTTCGCCTTGGGATTCAGTTTCTTGTACCTGTCCAGTAAGGCTCGGAAATAGCCGTAGCCGGACGGATGTCCGTAGTATTCATGATGAAATCCGGTGATCAGGGCTACGTCCTTCGGATATCGTGACTTGGTGGTGATGGCCTTGTAGCCGCGGTTTACGTGCCGGACGACCTTCTCCCGATCATACTCCTCTTCACCCTCATGATATTCGATGTCATCGGTCTTGCCGATATCGTGGAGCAGGAATCCGGTGGCGTAACTCATCAACTCCTGATTCGAGACCGTCTGCATTCCGCCCTTGAACACACGCTCTAAGGACATGGTGTCGGCAGTAACGTCCGGCAAAAGGTTTGTATAGAGCTCCTGATACTCCTTCCGGAACCGGATCCTGGTACGGCTGGCAATCCCGGAATGGCGGGTCAGGTTGTTGTAGAAGAGGAGGAAGGAAAACCCCGTGATGAAGACCCTGGTCATATGCTGCACGACGGTGCCGTTGGATCGGGAAACCAGTTGCTTGAACAGTTCCTGTCGCTCCACGTTCTGCATCATGAGTCTGCTGCCCTTGAGGATGAATCGCTGCGTGTTGTTGACGATCTCCTGGGTCATCTCTTTCGCCTCGGCGTCGTCCATAGATAGGGCCTCGTCCATGGTGGCCTTGTTGATCATCGTAGTCGACACCGTTGTATCGGTGAGTACCTCCAGGCGCTCTTCGACATTCTCGAGGTTCACCGATTCGATGCGGGCCAAATTCTCGGCGAGCCATTGGTTTCTCTGATCGACATCCAATGATTTGGCTTCCGAGTATTCGTGTCCGTAGTTTGCATCGGGTGACGCGGTATTTGAAGATCGATTCGTCTCGTGCCCGGCCCGTGAGTGGGGCGGCGTGTCGTCCGCCGCCGATAAAATCGGGAGATCCGAGTCGGCATCGCCCGAGGCGGCGGCAGAATCCGCGCCGGAACCATCGGCAGGTCCATACTCGGGGAAATCCGTTTCCTGACTCTCCCGGTAGCGTTTCAGGTACTCACCGGCTATTTCTGCGGTGATAAAGAATTGCCATCCCTTTGTGCCCTGTGCATCGTCTTTCCAAAATTCCGGATTGTTCTTATAGAGGGCGCGTATCGGGAGTTTTTTCGTCCGTTTGGCATCTTTCTTCCTACAGACCAGATCCTCGTTGTCTTCGAGTATCATTTCGAGGAGAGCCGGCTGTTTGTGCAATACCGTCGCGAGTTCGATATATTTCGCACCCATGAAACAAGGGTAGCGTTCAGGTACACGGAAGTCAACAGATTCCTCATGCGAATTCACCAGGGAACGACCGCCCCAAGGGCGGTGGTTCTCTCTTGTGGTAGCGTTGGAAAGATAAAATGAATGCTCACCGTCACCGGCGGGTACCTAGAAATACAACACGCCTTCAGGATTCCTGAAGGCGTGTCGGTCTCTGAGGTACAGAGTTTTCGTGCGAATTCTCTGTTTCTAGTAATCCATATCCGGTGCCGCCGGTGCGGCCGACTTCTTCTCGGGTAGATCGGTGATTGCACACTCGGTGGTCAGGAGTAGACCGGCAATCGAGGACGCGTTCTGAAGCGCGGAGCGGGTCACCTTAACCGGATCGATGATACCGGCTTTCATCATGTCGACCCATTCCATCTTCGCTGCATCGAACCCGATGCCTTCCTTCTCTGTCTTGGCCTGCTCGGAGATAATGCTCCCGTCGAGGCCGGCGTTGACGGCGATCTGCCTGATGGGCTCCTCCAAGGCGCGCTTCACGATGTTGAATCCTACCTTCTGCTCTGCGGTAAGTTTCGAGACATCGGTTCTGTCGAGTGCGGTAACCGCACGAACGAGTGAGATGCCTCCTCCGGCGATGATCCCCTCTTCGATGGCTGCACGGGTAGCGGACAGAGCGTCCTCCACCCGGTGTTTGCGCTCCTTCAGTTCCACCTCGGTCGCAGCCCCGACGTTGACCACGGCAACACCGCCGGCGAGTTTCGCCAGTCGCTCTTGCAGCTTCTCTCGGTCGTAATCGGAGGTCGTATCCTCGACTTGGTGCTTGATCTGTTCGATACGGCTTTTCAGATCCTTACCTTTCCCTGCGCCTTCGATAATTGTGGTGTCTTCCTTCTCGACCTTGATGGTCTTGGCCTGACCGAGCATGGAAATGTCGATAGACTCGAGCTTGTATCCCAGGTCTTCGGAGATGACCTGTCCGCCGGTCATGATGGCGATATCCTCGAGCATGGCCTTTCGTCGGTCTCCAAAACCGGGAGCCTTTATGGCGCAGACCCTCAGAGTTCCCCTAAGGTTGTTGACAACCAGGGTGGCCAGGGCTTCGCCATCTACATCTTCGGCGATGATCAGGAGCGGTTTTCCTTCCTGTGCGATCTTCTCGAGGATCGGAAGCAGGTCCTTCATTGCGGATATCTTCTTCTCATGCAGAAGGATATATGCGTTTTCCAGGACGGCGCTCATGGTTTCGCGGTTGGTGGCGAAGTAGGGTGACAGGTATCCTCTGTCGAATTGCATTCCTTCGACGATTTCCATGGAAGTTTCCATAGACTTCGACTCTTCAACTGTGATGACTCCATCCTTCCCAACCTTTTCCATCGCGTCGGCGATGAGGTTTCCGATAGATGCGTCGTTGTTCGCCGAGATGCTGGCTACCTGTGCGGTTTCTTCTTTTGTTTTCACCTTCTTGGAGCGTTTCTTGATGTCCTCAACCGCGATAGCGACGGCACTCTCTATTCCGCGCTTAAGTTCCATAGGACTGATACCGGCGGCGACGCTTTTCAGCCCCTCCTTGATGATCGATGCGGCCAGTACAGTGGCGGTAGTGGTTCCGTCACCTGCTATGTCGTTGGTTTTCTTTGCGACTTCCTTGAGCAGTTGCGCACCCATGTTGGCGAACGGCTCTTTCAGCTCGATCTCTTTGGCGATGGTGACGCCGTCGTTGGTGACGGTGGGAGCTCCGAACTTCTTGTCTAAAACAACGTTTCGGCCCTTGGGTCCCAACGTGACCTTGACGGCATTCGCCAGTTTCTGAACACCGGTAAGGAGTTCCCTCCTGGCTTCCTCATGAAAAACCAATTGCTTGGCCATCTTCTTCCTCCTGAATCAGGAAATACCTGTCTGTGTTTTGATGTGTGTGTCTCATCTCGTACGAGACTGAGACCTGAGGCCAAGACCAGGCCTACTTCTCTACGATCGCCAGAACCTCATCACTCTTGATGAGAAGCAGATCCTCGCCGTCTTTCTTGACGGTCGTACCGGCATACTTGTCGTAGATGATATCGTCACCTTTCTTTACCTTGATGACGTCCTTGTCATCGCCGATCTCGAGGACGGTACCTTCCATGACCTTTTCATCTTGCGCCGAGTCGGGAATGAAGATACCGCCTTTGGTTTTCGTTTCCTTGTCTCGGGGTTTTACCAGAATTCGGTCTCCAATCGGTTTTACTTTCATGTGTGTCTCTCCTCCTATGCTGCGGAAAGTTATAGTATATTCTACGGCTCCTCAGCCGCTGAGAACTGTGTGATGTACTCTGAACGAGCCCGCTGTATGATGAATTACGAACCCTAATTTCGATAAGGAAATCACTCTCGATTATAGGGAATGCCTAAATCCGGTGTCTCCTCCTTTACGGTATTCCACCACCTATAATGTAGTAACGGGAATCGAGGGAGGTCAACATTTTTCTACTATTTCGTCATTTTTTTTCTCTCTTTGAATAAACCTTCGGTTTCGATTGTAGTATATTGAGCCCGAGGAGGAGTCATGGCAAAAAACATTGCAGCGATTCTGGAGGAGACCGAGAAGCGGTTTCTCCCGATGTTGAAGAAACAATTCCGAGAGGACCTCAAATCGGTCATCCTCTATGGAAGCGCGCTCACCGATGGGTGGCGCCCGGGGATTTCAGATGTGAACCTGCTCATCCTGTTTGAACAGGGTCGAGCGACCGGACTCGGCCATCTCGGGAAGACCGCGGACCGGCTGATAAACAAGCTCCGGTTGAACTGCAAATTCCTCACATTGCGGGAATTTCTCAACTCAAGCGATGTATTTCCCATGGAGTATTTGGAAATCAAGGACACCCACAAGGTCCTCTATGGAGAAGACCCAACCGAACAGCTGGAAATTTCCAAGGACAACCTTCGGCACCAGATAGAGGAGCGAATCCGGGGCGGGTTGAATGATTTCAGACAGGCGCTGGTAGACTCGAAGGGAAAGAAGCGGGCCGTCGACAAGGTGTTGAAGGGGTGGTATGGGATCCAGAAGGCGATGATCCGTTCCATCGGCCGGCTGGTAACGGATGAAGGGTCTTCAAGCCCGGCAGGCACGGAAGGAACCGACGACGTCCCCGCCGACCTCCTCGGTTTGGACACCGTCGTGGTGACACGGCACAAGGCCTATATCGATTCGGGAGACGGCGATCCGCTACAGCTTGCCGACGAGATCCTCGATTTCTGGCGTGAGTTGGTGTTCTTGGTCGACCGCATGGAATCGGGAGCCGGCGGATGATAGTTCACGGCAGTTCGTTCCATAGTCTCGTCCGTGGTGTGACTCTTCGGCGGGTGTTCGTCCTGTCCGTGCTGTTGTTGTGCGCGGCTCTCGTGATCGCCCAGGATCTTCCTGCGCCGGCGGGGTACGTGAACGATTTCGCCGGGGTGATCGATCCGGCATCGGAACGACGAATCACGGAGATTGCCGCGGTGGTGGAGAAGGAGTTGGGTGCCGAGTTCGCGGTGGTTGCCATCGAAAGCTACGCCCCCTACGGAAGTATCGAACAGTATTCCGTAGCGCTTGCCCAAGAGTGGGGCATCGGCAAGCAGGGTGAGGACAACGGGATTCTCTTCATCGTCTCGGTGGGCGAACGCAAGGCACGGATCGAGGTCGGATACGGGTTAGAAGGGGTCATTCCTGACGGTTTGGCAGGTGAGATCATGGACAAGGCCATGATTCCGTACTTTGGTGCCGGGAACTACAGTTCCGGGTTTGTGGGCGGAGTCGAGGCAGCCGCAGGAATTCTCGCCAGGAATGCCGGCATCGACATCGATGGTGTCTCCGCCTCGGCGGGGAGGAGGATCGTCGAGAGTGCCTCCTCCGCACAATCCGCAGATCCACGATCCTCCGGACCGGTCATTCCGGTCAGGTTGATCATATTCATAGTGTTTATCATTCTTACCGGCGGACGCGGTTTATTATGGCCGCTCCTCTTCATGGGGACGGGCCGGCGGAGGTATTGGCGGAGCGGCGGCGGATTCGGATCCATCGGCCGCGGAGGGTTCGGCGGCGGCGGCGGCGGATTTTCAGGGTTCGGTGGTGGCGGCTTCGGCGGCGGCGGCGCCTCCCGCGGATTTTGATCTCCACGCTTTTTTGTGTGTATGATGGTTAGTACGGTAGCATAAACATAGGAAATGAAGATCGCAAACGACTAACAGGAGAGGAATGCAGATATGTCGGCAAGAAGACGTGTAGGGTGTATTTATGGTGTTCTGGCGGTAATCGTCATTATCCTCATTGGCGTATCATGGTACGTCCGGACGAGGAACTCCCTGATCGGATTGGAGGAGCAGATCGATGCGGCCTGGGCTGAGGTGGACAATCAGCTCCAACGTAGGAGCGATCTGATCCCCAATCTCGTGAACACCGTCAAGGGTTTCGCGTCCCAGGAGGAGAAGATATTCACCGAGATCGCCGATGCGCGTGCCCGTATGGCGGGAGCGGGGACGGTGACGGAAAAGGCTGAAGGATACGAGGAGTTGAACGGTGCCCTGTCTCGTCTCCTGGTGGTAGTCGAGAACTATCCTGAGCTCAAATCCAACGAGAATTTCATCAGGCTCCAGGATGAACTAGCGGGAACCGAGAACCGTATCGCGGTCGCGCGGAAGCGGTACAACGACCGGGTCCGCGATTTCAACACGAAGATTCGACAGTTCCCCGGATCGATGTTGGCATCGTCCATGGGAATGGAGAAGCGTGACTACTTCGAGATCGACGAAGCCGCTCGGGTGGCCCCGAAGGTTTCATTCTAAGGAAGGTCTATGCCGGTAAAGATATCGCCGTCGTTGATGTGTGCCGACTTCATCCGTCTGGGGAAGGAACTGGATGTGATGTCTGCTGAGGGGATCGAGTATCTGCACATGGATATCATGGACGGTCACTACGTTCCCAACTTCACCCTGGGACCGGATTTCTGTGCTACCGCGGCGCAGTATGCCGGTCTGCCCCTCGATATCCATCTGATGGTGGAGGATCCGGATTCGTACATCCCGGCCTTTGCCGCAGCTGCCGAGAAGGCCGGCCCGGACGCGTATGCCGCAGCGGTTCTGGTGTTTCATCCGGAGCCGGTGTACCATCCTCTGCGGACGGTGGGACTCATCCGTTCCTTGGGCATGCGTGCCGGTATTGCCATAGATCCGGCGACCTCGCTCGAGTCGGTCAGATACCTGCTGCCGGATATCGACCTGATATGCGTCATGACGGTGAGTCCCGGCTACTCGGGGCAGAAGCTGATTCCGCAGACCCTCGAAAAGATCTCGGAAGTGAGGTCGTGGTTTACGGAGAAGGGGATCGAGGCCGAGGTCGAGGTCGACGGGAACGTCAGCTGGGAGAATATCCCGAAGATGGTAACCGCGGGTGCGGATGTCCTGGTGACCGGCACCTCCAGCATTTATGACGGACAGGCATCCCTCCGGGAGAATATCCGGCGGGTACGACGGACTGCCGCGATTCTCGCTTGATACCGGCTGTCAGGTCAGGCAGGAATCGACTATACTGTATACATGGAAGACAAGCGGAAATTTCCACGGCTGCCGTTGGATGTCGAGGTCAACTTTCAGAAGAACGCCATCGCTCGCTCGAAAGACATCAGCGAGGGCGGTCTCTGCATCATCGCGGAGGACGAGTACGAGGTGAACAAGATCAATACCATGGTGTTCACACTCCCTTCCGGTGAGAAGATCAAGACCATGGGAAAGATCGTGCGGGCCCGACAGGCATCAGAGCATCTGTTCGAATATGGTGTCGAATTCTGGGACATCGAGGACGAAGACAGCAAGACGATCAAGGAGTTTTTCGAGAGTCAGGAGTAGTTGCCGTCACGACCCGATCTCGGAATACGTCACCTTCTCGCCCCGCTTCGACGACTCGTAAATCCCGCGTATCAACCTCAGCGTTTCGATGCCCTCTTCAACGGGTACCCTAGAGCCGCCCTTGTCCAGCACTAGTCGGTAGAACTCGTCGATGAGTTTACCGTGGCTGGATCCCCAGTATGCCTTGACGCCTTCCGGAGCTTCCGTATCGTCGGCCAGTTTCTCCGCCATGCGACCTCTGAAACGAAAGAGGATACCGTCCTTGAGTCTTAGTTGTTGACCGTCAGCCAGGTCGAGTTCCAACTCCACGGATGAATCGGTGGTGTAGCAGTTGGTTGCATAAAACAGCCCTACGGCTCCGGATTCGAAGAAGACCGCCGCCTCCGCGGTGTCTTCGACTTCGATGATATCCTGAAGAGTGCGTGTGTCCACGTGTGCCGAGATCGACTGGATGGGTCCCCCGAAGAGTTGCATCAGATCCAGCGTGTGGATCGACTGATTGATCAGTACTCCTCCGCCTTCGGTACTGAATCGGCCCCGCCAGTCGCTCCGAGTGTAGTATTCGGCCGTCCTGTGCCAGGTCACGAGTCCTTTTATTCCCTTGAGAACGGCCCCCTCGTTCAACACCCGCCGCATGGCCTGAGTCGTGGGGTTGTACCGGTTTTGGAAGCATACACCGGTGAGAAACCCGGATTTCTCGGCATTCCGTGCCGCCTCAACCAACTCGAGACCTTGGGTGTAGTCCAAGGCAACGGGCTTCTCCGTGATGACGTGTTTACCCGCCCGAAGGATCTCCATCACCATGGGGACGTGAAGATAGTGAGGTGTACAGATGTGGACCACCTGAATCGATGTATCGGCGAGCAGTGTATCCAGGCTGTCGTACCCGGGTACCCCGTAGGCATCCGTCGCAGCCTGTAGTCTTCCGGGATCAGTGTCGCACACGGCGGCCAGCACCCCGAATGGTGAGTTTTCGATTCCGGCGACATGCGCCCTGTGTACTGTCCCGCAGCCGACGATTGCCGCCCGGAGTGATTTCGTAGTATCCATATGGAATCCTCTCATACATGTATTCGAGAAAATATTTTCGAAAGGGGAGTATACCTGAAAGGGGTTCGAATGCACAACGGAC
>CAZAKE010000119.1:0-14812 GCA_964485495.1 uncultured Spirochaetales bacterium | reverse complement strand
GGGGATACTCCTCCTCCTGCCGTACATCAGGTCTGACGAGGTAGTCGAGAAACGCGTACAGGAAGGGATCGGCCTCGTGGCTGAGATCGGCGAAGGGATGATCGATATATTGTCCCCAATCGGGCAACCAGGAACCGAACTTCACGATTTCGGTATGTCGTTCCAGAAGATCTCTCAGATCCTGGCCTTCCACCAGGCCGATCGCCGTCTTCGTCATATACGCGTGAGTTACTTCATCGCACGGGAACCCATACTGCGCCGTCAGCATCCACATTAGGGCCGGAAGCAGGAAGAAAAAGCGGATTCGCGGATATCGACTCCCGTACCGTCCAGACATAGTGAGCTCCCCTCTCTTTGCATATCTTCTATATCGTATGCACACCCTTGCCATATTCGCTATCCGGTCACGAGGAAGAACACACCCACGAAAAGACAGGTCAGGCTCAGGCCGGCGAGCCCCATCGGGACCATGAGGGATACTGCGCGGCGGATCAACGAGACGCCCTGACCGATCCGGCGTAGATATCCGACCCGGACGGAGACCGTCCATCCTGCCGCTATGGCGAACCCGAGGGCGAAACAGAGTGGTAGCGCGATGAGTTCGATGGTTCCCATTGTGAGCTCCTTTTATGTATCATACCCTATTCCATCGAGGCGGCAAAGTCGAAAGTATTAGTTACTGAAGGAGGGCGGGTATGGAATCCCTTGAAACCGGAATCGGTCTCGATATCGTCGGATGGTTCAGCGACGCGCCGATGTTCGTGCAGGTCATCCTCCTGCCGTTTCACTTCATCGGCAGCGAATACGGGTATCTGCTCCTCCTCCCCATCGTATTCTGGTGCGTGGACAAGGGCTCCGGCCGGCGACTCTTGGTACTGATCCTCGGGACCGCTCTGGTCAACGCACTCCTGAAGGCGTGGTGGATGCGGCCACGTCCATTCATTGCGGCCACAGACAGGATCGTACCCTTCTTTCACGAGGAGGGATTCGGACTGCCCAGCGGCCACACGATGTTCGCCACGGCTCTGGGCGTCTGGCTGATCGTGCGGAACCGGGATCCGTATGTTCGAGTGGCCGCCGTGGCCGGCATCGTGCTCATGGGCATCTCGCGGATGGTGCACGGAGTCCACTACCCCCAGGACGTGATCGCCGGATGGTTGATCGGCGGCATCCTGGCCGTGTTCTTCGTCACGATTGAGCGTAGTATCGGTCGCTGGATATCAGGAGATCCGAGGCCGGTGAAGATCGTAGAGATCGCAGGAGCTCTTGCGGCGGTGTTCGTCGCTGCCGTTCTTCTCTTTCCGGAACACGAGACCCGAAAAGGAATCATCTCGACGGCATCGGCACTGGCGTTCGGAGCATGCGGGGCGTGTATCGAAGCCGGCGCCATCGGATACAGGGTCGACGACTCCGTCAAACACAGGGTGGTGCGGGGTCTCGTCGGAATTGCGTCACTCCTGGCGGTGTATCTCCTCCTCACCTTCGGATACTACGCCGCGGTGGGGGATGGCGACGGGATCTGGGTGCTGCTGCTCTATTCACTCCGGTACGGATCTCTCGGGCTGTGGATCACCCTGGCGACCCCGGCCCTCTTCGTGCGGTTCCGTCTCGCCAGGAGCGCCGCATGATATCGCCATGACAGCTGCTCCGACTACCATCCGCGAAACATACGAACTCCACGGCCCCTCATGCCCAAACTGCGCCGCTCGCAATGAGATCGAGAGCCGCCTGGCGGGGCAGTATCTCGCCGACACGCACGGTCATCTCCGGATATTTCTTGAAGATGGCGGTGATGAACTCCTTCAGCTCTTTCTGCAGGGAGTCGCCGGTTGCCTCATCGAGTTCATACGGTTCCTCGTTTGTCTGTGAGACCGGGACCGCCAACACCTTGTGATCCGTCTCATCCTCTTCGAAAAACTCGAGAACACCGACCGGCTCACACTCCACGGAATCCCCCTCTTTCAAGGGCTTGTCGGTGATGATATAGCAATCGAGGCCGTCGCCGTCGTCGGTCTTAGTACCGAGGATGAAACCGTACGGATACGGAAAGGGACGGAGGGCAGTCCGCACCCCCTGCCGTTCCAGAGTCGATTCATCGTACATCCCCTTATCACACGAGCCCGACTCGGCCTCCACGAACACACGCACCATCATACTCCTCCTCTACGATCACGTATGGTCACTCGCCTGTATTGGTAACGCTCTGTCATACGGCCGGTCCTGCGATGAAACGACACCGCGCCAATTCCGTGCCGTCCCGTTCAACCGTACCGGTAACGCGGAATCGATCCCCTTCCGCGGGTTGCAGCTCCACGCGTACGATCGCGGCCTCGTTCGGGAAGATCACCTTACCGAATTTGGCGCGTTCTATCCGTGTCACCCGAAGCCCCGTCCCGACACACTCCTCCGCCACCACTCCCATGGCCGTGAGGAGAGAGACCCCCGGTACGACAGGATAGTCCGGGAAATGCCCCTTGAAACCGCGGAACCCGGCTTGGAACTCGATAGTGCCCTGCCCGTCGGAGCCGTCGGTACCGATCCGGATGTCGCCCATGATCTCCCGGACCGCGGCAATCATGCTCCATGGCCCGGTACGATCCGGGTTCTCGTTGTTTCCGCCGATACCGGCGAGATCGGCGGATCCGGTACCCCCGGCCTCGGGCAGCTCAGACGGCTCGAATTCCCACAGCTTCAAGGTACCCGAAGCGATCTTTCGTTCTCCCGCATGTATCGTACAGGCGGTATGAAAGATCGGTGGCATCTCCACTTTTCTGTGCATCCGGATACTCAGCACATCGCCTCGAGTGATGGTGTCGAAAACGTCGAACGAACGGATTCCCACCAGCAGACCCAGCCTGAGGGGTAACCCTTGTATCAGCATACGGTATCCGGCGGCGGCGGCACAGAGCTGGGCGGCATACTCCACGAGGGCGATAGGATCGAGAGAATCATCCTCTCTCAGGTACACCTGTTCGTCCACGGCAACACGGGCCATGGCGTCGCTCTCCGAATGCTCGATCAGTTCGGACAGGAAGCTCATCCGGTCCCGATGGGGCAGCAGACACTCGACGGCGAGCGGCAACGAGAAACCACCGCATGCTGCGCCACCCGCTGCGGCGCCGACCGTCCTGCCGTCGGATTTATGCGGGCCACTCACGATCGATCGGCCTTTCCCACGATGAGTACCGTGTTGATACCCCCGAAGGCGAAACTGTTCTTCATGCATACGTTCAGTTGCACGCTCCGCGGAGTAGTCACATAGTCGAGTCCCTTACACTCCTCTCCGGGCTCCTCCAGGTTCTTGATCGGCAATATGGCATCGTTCTCCATCATGTCGAGTAGGGCGATGAGCTCTACGGCGCCGCTGGCACCCAGGGTATGGCCGATGTTTCCCTTGAGGCTGCTCACCGGCGGGGCCTTCGATCCGAACACATCGCGGAGGGCACCGGCTTCGCCGGCGTCACCGATCTGTGTGCCGGTAGCATGTGCGTTGACGTAGTCGATATCCGCGGGACGGAGGCCTGCATCGTCCAGGGCACCGCGGATGCAGTGTGCGATCGATTCGGTGTCGGCGTTGGCGATGTGGGTGCCGCTGGAGATGGTGTTGAAACCGATTACCTCACCGAGAAGCCGGGCCCCCCGTGACCGTGCGGATTCTTCACTCTCCAGGATCACACAACCCGCCCCGTCGGCGCATACCGTGCCGTCCCGGTCCTTATCGAAGGGCCGAGGCGTCTCCTCGGGCCTGTCGTTGTACTTGAAGGACGCGGCCTGGATCAGGTCGAAGATCGCGTTGGTAGTGACGTGCAGTTCGTCACACCCGCCGCAGAGCATCACCTGCTGGCGACCCTCCTTGATCATCTCGTACGCCAGCCCGATGGCCTGGGATGCGGATGAACAGGCACAGTTGGGGGCGATTACCCGGCCCCGGATGTTGAAGCACTGGGCGAGATTGGCCGCGGCGGTATGACTCATGATGCGAAAGAAGGTCCCCGAGTTGAGGTTCCGCTTCTCGCCGGTCTCGAAGACCTCGAACATGGCCTCCAGAATCGACTCGGTGCTCCCGGTGGAGGACCCGAAGCTGACGCCGGCACGGCCGCTCATCCAGATCTCCTCCGGTAGTCCCGCACCTTCGATCGCTTCTGCGGCGGCAACATACGCCATGAGAGCGGCACGGCCCATGGTCTTCCGATACTTCCGCGGGATGCGTTTCTCCCCCAGCGGTTCGGTGCACGGGGCACCGACCATCCCCACCAGATCGTGAACCAGCGGTTCCCATTCGGCCGACATGTCGACGACCGCCGAACGCCTATCTTTCAACCCCTGCAGCAGCGTGGAGACGCCTACTCCGAAGGGTGAGACCGACCCTGAGCCGGTGATAAATACTCTCCTCATTCACGTTTCTCCCTCTTGATGATGCGGATGTATGGGGTCTTGGTATCCCTGTACTTGCGCCGTGCCCTGGTCACCGCCCGGATGCGATCGATACTCACCCCGTCGGATATCTGTATATACTCGAAATACCGCCTTCCCCTCTTCGATACGTCCCGTTCGGTAACATACGGGACACTCCGCCTGCTCAAGCAGACACCGTAGACACCCTCGGCAAGATTCGATTCTGAAGTCATGGATGCACGCGAGATCGACCACGGCACCCTTCGCGTGAGCGGCGCTGAGAGCTTCCTTCAATAGAATTTCCGTATTGCCCAGCCTGCGGATCGAACCGTTCAGACCCAGTATCTTCACTGACAACTGTAACCACACCCCCCGGGAAGGTGCCCAATGATACGCATCAGAAAAAGAAGTGTCAATAAATGCGTGCGGCGAAAGGGAGAAGGGGGAGGAAGGAGAGATTGAAGGTGATATCCAAGAAGGCGATGCGGTACAGTGAACGACCACCAACGGTGGTGGCTCTCTCTTGTAGTGAACGACCACCACCAAAGGTGGTGGCTTCCATTAAGCCCCCCAAAGGGGGGCTTAGGGAAAAAACCCCGTCGCTCCAAGAGAGACAACGGGCAAAGCCCGTTGTCCCACCAGCTCTGAAAGCTGGTTGACCACCGCCAAAGGCGGTGGCTCTCTCTTGTAGTAGACCAAAAAACCCGGCCGGATAGATCAACCTCCGACCGGGCGGCCGACCGGCGTTACCGGTCGGCTATTGATCGTCGGAACAATCACTTGTACTGGGCGTTATACGCCTCCTGGTTGAGTTCGACATACCGGGCAACGCCGATCTTGTCGAGTTCTTTCACGAAGTCGTCCCAGTCGGAGGAGTGCGGATCCAACTCACCGATGATGAACCGGGCGTTAGCCTCGGCTATATAATCGGACAGAGCCGTCCTGAGTTGGGCGATCTCGCTGGCCTGCTCCTTGGTCATGTAGACCGGCGGATAGACCTGGTCCGGTACGATCCCCACGTCGTACTTGGCCTTGGTTTCGCGATACAGCCTCAGGGAGAGTCCGCGACCGGTCATAAGGTCTTCATCCGGCACGGCCTTCTCGCCCAACCGCAGGTAGGTAGGCCGATAGCTGGGACCCATCTGTGCCCAGTGGTAGTTTTGCAGCGATCCGAAGGTGGAGAGGCGCTCCCAGATGGCCGGCTCGCCATTCAAACCCTTGTCGCCGGGCTTGGCCCAGACCCACTCCTCGCCTTCGCGGCCGAATACCGACCTGAGGGTGGCTTCCTGGCTGTAGAGATGATCGGCCCATTTGACGGCTACCGCCGGATAGTCGCATTCGTTGGTAATCACATAGTTGCCTCGGGTGATTCCGAAGGGATAGTGGCCGGTGGTGCGAACACCCTCCGGACCCTCGAGCGGCGGTACCGCATCGTAGAGGGTGAATCGGTTGGAGGGAGCGCCGTTCTTGGTGAATATCCCAAACCATCCCGCGATCGCACTTCCGAGAACCACTTCGTCCGGATTCTCACCCAGAGACCGCAGCTGTGTGCCGTCTTGCGTGAAGGCGGCGGGATCGATCAGTCCTTCGGAGTACAGCTTGTGTACATACTTGAGTCCCTCTCGGTACTCCGGCCGGTTGGCTACGAAACCGACCGTGTCGTTCTCCATCTCGAGATACGTTTCGTCATCACCGTAATAGATGAAGGCGTTCATGAAAAACGCAGGAAATTGCGTATGCCATCCTCCGACGGCTCCGCTAATCGGAATCTCATCGACCTTACCGTTTCCGTTGGGATCCTGGGTCTTGAAGGCCTTGAGCACTTGATACATCTCGTCGGTGGTGGTCGGCATCTCCATCCCCACTGCCCCCAACCATTCCCGGTTGATCCAGGCTTTCTGACTGAAGAAACAGTGATAACATTGGTTGATTTGGGGAAGCCCATAGATGTTGCCGTCCGGAGTCGTAATAACCGGCTTGACCAGCGGCTGCTCGGTAAAGACCTTCTGGAGCTCAACCGTGTATTCATCGATCAAATCATTCAATGATAAAAACACGCCCTGACCGCCGTAGATCATCTCCTCATCGGGAGTGATACCCACCGAGAAGAGTACATCCGGGTAATCTCCGGAGGCGAGAAGGAGGGTCCGCTTCTCATTTACCGCCTGCTGAGGCACGGTCTCCCACTCGATGTGTACATTCGTGAGGTCTTGCATATACATCGTCATGGTGTTGGTCGCCATGTCCTCTACGATGGCATGCTGCGGGGCGAAGAACTCGAGGGTTACCTGCTCCTGCACGATGGGGAAAACCCCCGGATCGGACAGTTCCAGACTCTCTGTTGCCGCCCCGCCCTGTTGCTGGCCGGCGGCGAAGAGCAATCCCGTCATTACGAGAATACTCGTAACGATCATCATCATCCTTTTCATATGCGTCTCCTTAATGAAAAATATTTTCTCGCAAGCCTTCGCCCGCGGGATTCGCGTACCCGTTTCGTTGAGTTTTACTCAACCCTTGATCGAACCGATCATGATACCTCTGACGAAATACTTCTGCACGAAGGGATAGATCGAGAGCACCGGCACACTCGCTACCACGATGAGAGAGAATTTCAGGAGCTCAACCATCCCCTCCAACGCCTCGGTCAACTCGACATCCATCAGCATATCCGCCGATACCTGGTTCATTATCAAAATATTCCTTAGAACGATCTGAAGCGGATAGAGTCGTGAGGATTTCAAGAATATCAAAGCCCAGAAGTAGGAGTTCCAATGGGTCACCGCGTACCAGAGGGTGATGACCGCTAGGATAGGACCGGAAAGCGGAATTACCACCGACGTGACGAACCTGAAATCGCTGCATCCGTCCAGCTGGGACGCCTCTAATAACTCATCCGGTATAGTTGTCTGAAAGTATGTCCGGGTGACGATTACGTTGAACACGATAATCGCATTCGGAATCAACATCGCCCACCTGGTGTCCAGCATCCCCAACGACCTGACAAGAAGATAGGTGGGGATCAGCCCCCCGTTGAAGAGAATGGTGAAGGTGAACAACGCCATCACGATGTTGCGGCCGGAGAAATCTCTGCGCGACAGGGGATACGCAGCCAGGATCGTGAGGAAAATGTTGATTGCGGTGCCGAATATCATGTAGAACGCGGCGTTCGCGTACCCGGTCCAGATGTGCTTGTGCTCGAACACCGCCCTGTACCCCTGGAGACTCGGTTCTACGGGCAGCAACCAGACCCTTCCCGAGATGACCGCGTTCGTAGAACTGAAGGAATTACTCACCACATACACGAGGGGATAGAGCACCACCAGAAAGATAATCGAAAGAATCGAGTAATTCACCGCCGAAAAAATGAAGTCACCCCGAGACTGCCTCACTCGGTGCGGTACGGACGGTGCCGTTTGCTCGATGATTCGCTCGGCACTGTCTACCATAGACTCGTCTCCCCAAGTTTACGCGCGATGCGGTTTACCAATAGTAGGAGGGCCATATTGATAACGGCGTTGAACAACCCAACCGCCGCCGAGAACGAAAAATCCGCCTGGATCAAACCTACCTTATAGACGTAGGTGGCGATGACCTCCGATTTCCGCATATTCAACGGATTCTGGAGCAGATAGACCTTCTCGAATCCCACGTTCATGATGCGACCGGCGCGTAAGATCAACAAGATTACCGCCGTCGGCAGAATACCGGGGAAGTCGATGTGAACGATTCGCTGCATACGAGATGCGCCGTCTACTATCGCCGCTTCGTGCAAAGTAGGATCGATACTCGAGAGAGCCGCGAGATAGATGATCGATCCGTAGCCGGTGTGCTGCCACAGGTCGGAAAGAACATAGATCGTCTTGAAATACTCCGCCTTTCCCATTATGTTCCCCGGATCGATCCCCATCGACAGGATCACCCTCGGAATCATGCCGATGCGCGGATCGAGGAACTGCATGATGATCGCCACCACGACAACTGTAGAAATGAAGTGGGGGGCGTAGGTAATCATCTGGACCGTCTTTTTATAGGTTCTATTTCCCGCCTCGTTCAATGCGATGGCCAGGAGTATCGGGAGCGGGAACCCGGCAAAGAGGTGGTACAGACTGAGCCCGATGGTGTTTCCGATGATACGAGTAAACTGGTATGATTCGACGAACCGCCGGAAGTATTTCAATCCCGCCCAAGGACTACCGATAATTCCCTGTACGATGGAAAAATCCTTGAAGGCAATCTGCGCCCCGTACATGGGAATGTATCGAAAGATGACCAACCACGCCAGCGGCAGGGATACGATGACCCATAACTGCCACTCCTTGTTGAACCGTCTGATGATGCCCTTTCCGGATCCGGATCTATCCCTCACACGCGTACGCGTAGCACTCTCGACAACCGGTATATCTGCCATGCGAGTATGATATCCGCCGAATCGCAACTCACGCAACCGGAAATTCTTCAGATCTCGGGAGAGATTTATGAAACGAGCAAGAAAAAACGAAGATACCATGAGAAAGTTAAGATCAAGAGTTCTTTTTCCTATATACTTTTCCTGCCATGATTGCCCTGAACCGAGTAAGCGCCGGGCACAAGAGATATAGGCACAACGGGAGAGCCGGTACGGACGCCATGCTCTATAAATTCCTGTTTCCCTATCTATTCTTCCTGCTCCTCCCGACGCTCTTCAGTTACATCGCCTATTTCGAAGCCTCGCGAAACGTCAGGGCCGGCATCATCGATACTCAACGGGTACAGCTCGAACGGGTCTCGGAAAACACGAAGCAGGCATTGGGCAAGATCAACGAGCTCGCCTTCAGCCTCAGCAGCTCCCCGGATATCGCACGCTTCTTCAGGGTAACCGACTATCTGGAGGAGGAGAACTTCCGTCTCATGCGTAGAGTCCAGCAGTCGCTTTCTCCGTTCCAGATCACCAACAATCTCATCTTCGACTACTACGTGCATTTCAATCGAAGCAACGTGATCATGTCTCCCCAGACCCTATCGTTCAGGCTGCCCCTCTTCTATCGGGGTACCCTTACATACGAGGAACTCGAGTATGAAGATTGGTTCAGCCGGTTCTTCGATCGGTATCACACGGCGTACATACGGCCTCCGGAAGCGGTCAACTACGACGGAAAGACGCGTCTGCTGATGAGCTATCTCCAGTCGATCCCCATGGACTACGCCGGAATCTACTCCGGAACGGTCCTGGTCCTCCTCCGGGCGGATGAATTTGCCCAGCTGTTGGACCCACTCCTATCGGTGGGAAGCGGATGGGCATATGTGCTCGGGCCGGAGGATACGCTTCTCACCTGGGCCGGCTTCGACCCCGGCAACGGAGTTCCCTACTATCCCGACACAGACGATTCCCCCTTCGGAAGCACCAGAATCGAATACAATCGGGAGCGCTACGTGGTCTCATACCTTCAGTCCCCGGGGCAGGATTGGACCTACGTCGCCGGTGCGCCGAGGGAGTTGCTGGAATCCAGGGTCATCTACATTCGCAGGTTTTCCGTGGCAATCTCACTTGCGGTCATCGTCGTCGGCGGCATGCTCGCGGTGGCGGGGGCCTACCGGATATCCAAGCCCTTCCGGGCCATCATCGACGCCATCCGGATCCGGTTCGGAGACGAATACGACTCCTCCGATCCTTTGAGGGAGATAGAGAGTGCGGTAGGCCGACTGGTCAGGACCAACGAGGAACTGCGGAGTAAGATACTACAGCAGGAGCCCTTCGTCGCCGCCGCCCTCTTCGAACGCATCATCCTCGGAGAGGTGACCGACAAATCGGAGACATTCTCGCTCCTCTCCATGATCGGAGTCGATCCCGGTCGAGAAGGCTTCAGGTGTCTGCTCGTTCATATCCACGGCTGGACAGGGCCGATTCCTCCGACCAGGCTTCAGGAACTCAATGCCTCCAGGGTCCTCACCAAAGAGATCGCCGGAGACTGCTTTCGAGACCTCATCTTCTGCCACGAGACCAGCCTCGACCGGATCACCCTGCTGCTCGGTTCCGCCTCGGCATCGAACACCGACGCCGTCGAATCGGACGCCGTACGGTTCGGCCGGAAACTGTGGACCTCCTGCGGTATCAAAATAACCATTACCGGCGGGGACGCCGTGAACGAGATTCATCATCTTTCGGAATCCTACACCCAGGCGAGGATAGCCCTGGAAACGATGAGCGGTGACGCCGCCATCCCCATCCTCTGGTACTCCTCCAACAGGACACTGGATACCAACTACCACTACCCCCTGGAGCTGGAGAACATGTTCATGAGCAGCGTCCGAAGCGGCAACACCGAGAAGGCCCTGCAGGTACTGACGGCCATCATCGAAGAGAACTTCGAAAAGCGCTCCCTGAGTCCGGCCACGATCCGCAGCCTCCAAACCGAGATTCAGGGGTCTTTCCAGAAACTGTTGACGAATGTGAAAGCCGACACGGCAGCAAGGAATGAGATCTTCGAGAAGATTGAGTCGTTGAGCGGAATCGAAAACCGCACCGATTTCATTACCGCCGTCAGGTCTCTCATACATGCGTTGTGTTCGAGTGCGGAGCACGCCAAGCGGAGCCACAATAGCGACCTGGCAAAGAAGATAGAGGAGTACGTGGACTCCCGAATCAGCGATCCGGCCCTGGGTCTGCAACGTGTCGCGGAGTACTTCGGTCTTTGCGAGGTGTATTTCAGTCAATTCTTCAAGGAGCAGATCGGGGAAAATTTCACCTCCTACGTCACCCGCCGGCGCACCGCCATGGCCAAGGAGATTCTGGAGCGAAATCCCGGACGGCCGGTGAAATCGGTGGCTACCGAGGTCGGGTATCAGAACGCCGATACTTTCCGGAAGGCCTACAAGCGAATCTACGGGACCAATCCGACTTCTCACAAGCGGGTTCTCTGAAATCCCGCTTGACAGACCGGTCGACCATCCGTACTGTACCCGACAATGAATAAATCGACGAAATATTCATTCTGTCGGATCTGTGAGGCCGCCTGCGGCCTCATCATCGAGACCGACGGCGACCGGATCATAGAGATCCGTCCCAATCCCGACCACGTGGCTACCCGGGGATACGCCTGCAAGAAGGGGCTCAAATTCACCGAGCTCGAACACTCGCCCGACCGGCTTCTCTATCCGATGAAACGGACCGGCGACTCCTGGGAACGGATCGGATGGCAGCAGGCCCTCGCCGAGATCGGCGGCAAGATCCGCATGCTCAGGGAGCGATACGGACCGGACTCCATCGCCATGTACGGCGGGAACGGCCTAGGATTCGGGCTGCTCCATCCGGTATTCGCCCAGGGGTTCATGACGGCGGTGGTAGACAGTTTTCCCGGATCCATCCTGACGGACGAAATCCTCACCCCCGGACCGGGGCAGGTCCGGGCGCTCATCTGCGCGGCGGGTAACCCGGCCATCTCTCTCCCGGACGCATCCAAGGTAGATCGCGCCTTCCGGGAGTTGGAGTTGCTGGTGTGCATAGACATCTTCCGTACCGTCACGGGAAATTACGCCCATTACCTGCTGCCGGGAGTCACCTTCCTGCAGCGGCCGGACATCAACTTCCTCTTCCAGTCTCTCATGGGTATCGCCGACAGACCGTCCCTCACCTACTCCGACGCCATCCGGCAACCGGAGGAGGAGCAGATGGAGGAGCACCGGATCTACCTGAGGCTCGCCCGAGCCGCGGGACTGCCCTTCTTCGGTTCCCGCCTCGCCTCGGCACTCTTCGGTTTCACGGGGGTCGTGGGCCGCATTCCCGGCATCGGACCGTCCCTCGACCTGACCAGGTCGCAGACTATCCTTTCCTTACTCCTGAAGCTGCTGAAGGCCCCCTCTATCCGCACCCTCCGGAAGAATCCGAACGGCATCAGGCTGCCCGATTTCCTCCCGGAATCGTTCCTCGGAAAACGGGTGTATACCGAAGACGGCAGGATCGATCTGGCCCCCGAACCGCTGGTAACGGCGGCACAGCGGCTTGAGGAAGACTACCGTGTCGAGACTGAGACTACGCCGCAACCTGATACTCGTCGGAATTCCGGCAACAGGCTACGACTCATCACCATGCGGGAGCCGTTGACCCACAACTCCTATTTCAGAAACGGCCCCTCTTTCGTGCCGCCGGGCAGAGACACGAGTCCCCTCCACATCAATCCCGAGGATGCGGAACGTCTGGGACTGACTACGGGCGGGTGGGCCGAGGTCCGTACGGAGCACGGCAGCATCACGGTACCGGTGAATGCCACGCCGGACATGGCGACGGGAAGTGTCGGCATTCCCTGGGGGTGGGGCCATCAGGAGGCCGACGGCCTCTCGGTGGCGCGGAAGACCGGCGGGGCCAATGTAAACCATCTCACCCCCTCCGGACCGGACGCCGCGGACCCCGTCTCCGGCATGGCCAGGCTGACGGGAATCGATGTGTCTATCCGGCCGGGAAGCCCGCCGAATCAGGGAGAAGACGATGAGTAACGGGTACATCAGCGACGAATATCTCGTGGCGATACTGGCAGGCGGCGGGAGCCGGCGCTTCGGCGGACGATGGAAGGGCGGCTTGCTGCTTCACGGTCGTCCGCTCATCTCCTCTACACTGCACGCGGTGCAGACCGCCGCGGAACTCGCCGGTCGGAAACCGACGGAGACGCTGATCGTGACGAAGGACACCTGCCTTCCGGCGGTTCAAACCGTACTGCGGCCGGCTACCCGAGAAACAGACGCTACCCCCCTGCCGGGTGGTGCGTTTCCTGTTTCGGTCCTTCCTGATCACTATCCCGAAGACACCCCCCTGAGCGGCATCCTCACCGCCTACGATCGTGCCGGTGAACTGGGTGTTCCGTGGCTCTTGCTCCTCCCCTGCGACATGCCACTCATAGAACCGGCCATGCTCGCGCTGCTCCATCCACCGGACGCAGGAGATCATTCTCATCAGGCCCGTCTGTTCCGGCGCGGAGATTTTCTCCAACCCTTTCCCGGCTTATATCCCCTGGAACTGAAGTCGTACTGGAAAAACGGATATGAGAACGGCGACTACCGACTCACCCGAATCGTGAGAAGTATGCCGGTCGATCCGATATCCGAACCCATCTGGCGCCGTCACGACCCGTCCGGCATCTCCATGCTAAACATCAACACCCCCAAAGACCTGGTCCTCGCGAGTCGATGCAGGTGAATGGCCGTATCTAGGAATAATGGTTGCATCAAAACTAGTTTTGAGCAGTACTTCTCCTCAAAACTAGCCGATTTTGAGGAATCTAACTCCTCAAAATAAGCATTTTATGATATAATCGGCTACATGAAACGAATACCGCGCTACTACGATTCATTGTTTGACTACCTGCAACCTGGAAAGGTGCTTGTGCTATTTGGTCCAAGACAAGTCGGAAAGACAACATTAGTCCGATCACTCATACAAGCTACCGACAAAAAAATCAAAATCGATACCGGTGACGATGTTCGTATCAGGGAGGTGTGGAACTCGGAGAATCTCGATATCCTTCGAGAGTATGTCGAAGGCTTCGATGTCGTCATCATCGATGAGGCGCAACGCATCCCCGGTATCGGAATGGGATTGAAGCTTCTCGTCGACAGCGGGACCTCTTGCGATTTCATCGTGACCGGCTCTGCTTCATTGGAACTTGCAGGTCAACTCGGAGAACCTCTCACCGGAAGGAAGATTACGGTACACCTCTACCCTATCGCACAGTTGGAGTTACACCGATTTAGTAACTCATTCGAACTGCGACAGCAACTTCCTAACTACCTACTATTCGGTTCATACCCTGAGGTAGTTACCAGGAACTCCATCGGTGAAAAAAGGGAACTATTGGAGGAGATAACCAGTGCATATCTCCTGAAGGACATCCTGGAACTCGAGCGGGTAAAGAGTGCCAAAATCCTACTCGACCTCCTCAGGCTTCTTGCATACCAAGTCGGAAACCTGGTTTCCTTACGAGAACTGGGAAATTCCCTCGGCATCGATTACAAGACCGTCGCACGATACATCGATCTATTGGAAAAGTCATTCATTCTGTTCAATCTACGAGGGTACAGCAGAAATCTACGGAAAGAGGTCACGAAAAAGAGCAAATACTACTTCTACGACAACGGCATCAGGAACTCGATCATCGCCAATTTCAATACCCTCGAAAAAAGAGACGATGTCGGCCAACTCTGGGAAAATTTCCTCTTCATGGAACGAATCAAGAAATGCTCATACCAGAAGATATTTCGGAATACATTCTTCTGGAGAACCTGGGAGAATCAGGAGATAGATTATATAGAGGAAAGGGAGGGGAAATTATTTGGTTATGAATTCAAATACGGACGAAAGAAACCCTCTCCCCCATCCACCTGGCGCAACACATATCCCTCGGCAGAGTTCCAGGTCATCAATCGGGACAATTACCTGGATTTTATTCTATAG
>CAZAKE010000118.1:0-15084 GCA_964485495.1 uncultured Spirochaetales bacterium | reverse complement strand
TCCGCCAGATACTTCCCAAGGCCGTACGAGGCCATCACGCCCAATCCCCGTCCCGACACCGGTCGGCTTACCGTCTCCTGCTGCGACATGAATTCCTCCGGAAATGATATGCAATTTCGGCAGTATACCATACTTCATAGGAGAGTATCTCAGATTCTGAGTATCTCCTTTTGAAGAAGGTTAACGGAACCAGGCAGCTAAGATATACTACGTCAAGAATATACAGACATCACGAGGCTACCAATGAAACACCATCTCTACCACACCGAACCGTACACCACCACATTCAATGCCGAGATCGTCGAAATCGTACAGACCGGCAAACAGACCGGCATCGTGCTGGACCGGACCGCCTTCTATCCGGAGGGCGGCGGGCAGCCGGGCGACCGCGGGTGGATCGCCGGGCTGCGGGTGGCGGACACGAAGAAGGAAGCCGGAAAAGGTGGCGAGGATGGCGACAGAATCGTCCACCTCCTCGAAACGGCGTTAAAGGATCCGAGGGGATCCAGCATTGTCACCGGCGGGAGCGTGGAAGCCAAGATAGACTGGGAGCATCGGTTCGACTACATGCAGCAGCACAGCGGGCAGCACGTGCTCTCCGGCGCCCTCATGCAGGAGGGGCTCGAGAAGGGCCCCTACCCCACGGTGTCGGTGCATCAGGGCGCCGACTACACCACCATCGAGGTGGACGCGCCGGAGGTCCCCGAGGAGGACATTCGCCGGGTCGAAGACACGGCAAACGAGTTGATCTGCCGGAACGTGCCGGTAGAGACCGAGTGGGCCACTACCGAGGAGATCGAGGCCGACCCTGAGAAGTATCCGCTGCGAAGGGAGGCCAAGGTAAGCGGCAACGTCCGGATCGTCCGGATCGACGAGTTCGACTGCGTGGCCTGCGGCGGAGTGCACGTGAGGCGCACCGGTGAGATCGGGCTGGCGAAGGCCGTGGGCACCGAGAAGATACGCAACAGGACGCGACTCGTCTGGAAGATCGGCGGGCGGGCGCTGGAGGACTATCGGCTCAAGACCGAGACCTGCGCCGCGCTGACCGATCTCTTCTCCGCGCCGACCGAAGAGCTGGTGGAGAAGGCCGAGGCCCTGTGGCAGAAGGCCGCACAGCTGGAATACGACAAGAACGCGGTGCGGGAGAGATACGCGGCGGCGACGGCACGGTTCCTGCGGGCCGGCTCCGCAACGAAGGCGGCCGGGGGTGACTCAGGCGGCAAGGTCGTGACAACCGTCTTCGACGGAGAAGAACCGTCCTTTCTGCGAAAGGTGGCCGAAACACTGGTGGAGACGGAGACGAAGGTGTGTCTGGTGTCCCGCGGCGGGGGGCGTGTGCACTGGTGTATCGCCGGTGACATAGACTGGAACCTCGTGCGCGGAGAGTGCCTGCCCCTGATCGACGGCAAGGGCGGCGGAAGGCCGCCCATCTGGCAGGGGATCGGCACCAAGACGGAGGGAGTCGACGAATTTCTGCAGACGTTCCGTGAAGGCGTCGAAGGTGTCCGCATCGAATGAGTTCCGTTTGGGAATCCGGGTAGAATACCAAGGCACATCGAAACATCTAGTTTTTCAAGGTGCCCATTAGTCTCTCTCCGACAGATGGCTCCTGATCGCGGACAGTAGATACTCCCTGTCCACCGGCTTGGTTACCACGTCGTTCATTCCCGCCTCCAGGCACCTCCGGGCGTCTTCGGGGTAGGCGTGGGCGGTGAGGGCCAGGATCAGAACAGGCGATCCTGCATGGTCTTCGCGTTCCCGGATCCGCCGGGTCGCATCGAGGCCGTTCATGACGGGAAGTCCCACGTCCATGAGGATCAGATCGTATCCGTTCTCGGAAACCCGCCGCACCGCCTCCGCGCCGTCGACGACCGAATCGACCTCGTAGCCGTCGGTTTCCAGCGTAGCGGTGATGTACAGCCGGTTCACGGCCTCATCCTCCACCACCAGAATCTTGGCAGGCTTGGTCTCGACCGTTTCTTCCGGTGGTTGAAGGTTCTCTCTCCCGCTCTTTTGTTCAATCTCGACCTTGGTCTCGGCCTCGGCCGCGATATTGTCCCGGACCTTCAGCGGCCTCTGCGGAAGCCGGACGGTAAATACGCTTCCCTTCCCTACCTCGCTCTGTACGGATATCTCTCCGTCCATGAGGTCGACGAGTTGCCGAACGATGGCGAGCCCGATTCCGACGCCCTGATATCGCTTGGTGTAGGGGTTCTCGACCTGATAAAAGGAGGTGAAGATGGTTTCGAGTTTCTCCTCGAGGATTCCGATTCCGGTGTCGCGGACCTCGAGACAGATCTCCCCGGATTCGGAGTCATTCCAGGCGTGTACGGTCACGCTTCCCTCCTCGGTGTACTTGACGGCGTTGTTGATGATGTTTATCAGGATCTGACTGACCCGGACCTTGTCGCCGATGACACGCTGTAAGCCCGGTTCTACGGCACTCGCGACCTTCAGGCCCTTGGAATCCGCGGCGACGCGAAGGGCCCCTACCGTCGTATCGATCAGTTGATGCAGGTCGTAGGCCTCATATTCTACCGTCACCAGCCCGGCGTCGATCTGGCTCAGATCCAGAAGGTCTTGGATGATCGCGTACAGATTATCTGAGGAGCGCTTGATGAGTTCGAGAAAGTTCCGTTGTTCCGAATTGAGCGTGGAATCCATCAACAGACTCGTCATTCCCATGATGCCGTTCAGGGGGGTCCTGAGTTCATGGCTCATATTCGCCAAAAAGAGCGTCTTGGCTTCGTTAGCGGCCTCGGCAGATTTCCGGGCTTCCACGAGCATCGCCTGATATCGGTCCCGATCGATCTTCGTCTCCAGAATCGGCGCCAGGTAATTGGCCAGACTCGAGAGGTGCTCCAGATCGTCCGGCGAGTATCCCCCCTCCTTGTTGGCTACGACGATCTGTCCCAACACCTCATCGTCATGGAGGATCGGCACCGCCAATACCGAATCGAGTTGCAGATGCCCCCCGGGAACCTGCAGACCCGTATTCAGGAGATACGGTTTTCGGTCGACCAGGCACCTGCCCCACATCCCGCCCCAATCCTCCCGGCGAAAGACTACCGATTTTCCCGGAATCGTGCACCGCTCCCAGACCGTACCGGTCAGCGAGGGGCACAACAAATTACCATCGGTATCGATGTAGCCGATATACCCCAGCCCCGAATCCAGCTCCTCGAGCACGAGGTCGAGAAGGTCTGTGAAGATGCGGTTGCCGTCGGCGAACTTGAGAAAGATGGAGTCGATACGGTTTCGGACGGCCAACTCCGAAGTATATCGACGCAGCGACTCCTCGGCCGATAGCCTGCTCAAGGAGATGCCGATGGTGAAGCAGAGACTCTCCAGGTACTGGACGAGATCGAGGCTGAAACGGTTTTTCCGCCTGTCGTCGAGCTGCAGCAGTCCGACTACCTCGAATCCCTTCCGGATCGGGATGATGGCCACGGATTCATACCCGATGGTCAGACAGCGCGCACCCGGTTTCATCGGTCTTCGATCCGACTTGATAGTCGCGATCAGTCCGCTCACATCGTTCGTCCAGAAACTCCCCCGTTCGGTGTAGAACGACTCGTTCGGATCGTACGACCCCTGAATGAGACCGCCGCAGATACATCCGAGCACCGGTTTCCCGTCGGCCGTCCGCAGCACCCCTCCGGAATCGCTCTTTCTGCAGAGCGACCGTTCCGCCTCCGCGAATCCTTCGGGAAACCCGGCATGCACATAGTAGGGATACTCGCCCCCCTCCTGTACGCGAATTCCGGCGGCCTCCGCGCCGGCGTACTCTCGGATCTTCTCGAGGACGGCATCGAATATCTCGGCTTTCGTCCCGGATGAATTGAGGATCTCGAGGATTTCCAGACTGTTTCGCTCGCGCAGCTCCGCCGCCTTCTCCGCCGAAATATCCCAGGATACGCCGACGATCCCTATCATGGTTCCCTGGGAGTCGTACACGGGCGAGTCGGTAACACGCGCCGGGAACTCGGTCCCATCCTTCCGCTTCACCGTGAGATCTCCGCTCCAGGTGCGACCCCGCTTGATCTCCGTCATGATCTCCAACGCATAGTGCCGTGCCTCGGTCGAAGGGGTTATTTCCACGATCTTCCTGCCCACGGCCTCGTCTCGGGTCCACCCATAGAGCGTTTCCGCGTATGAATTCCAGTAGAAGATCACCCCTTCGGGGTCCGTCGCGATTACCGCCTGCCCCACGGAATCCAGGAGTTGTGCCTGAATTACCAACTCCCGCTGCGCGAGGGTGCGTTCGGTCACGTCGCGCACTGTGACGAGTAGGAACAGGGATTCTTCCGCTCTGGGATCTTTGACGACGCCATGTACGAGCCGCCCTTCGAGCCTGACATAGCGAAGTTCTCGGGTATCGAGCCGAAATTCGAATTTTTTTCCTTCCGGTTTCTTGTAAAACGCGGCATACCTGGCGAGGAATACGTCTCTCTCATCTTCATGAAGGAAGGTGTTGAGCGGTTTGGCGAGTAGAAGCGACCGTTCCCGCTCTACAATCTGCGTGGCCGTATGGTTGACATCGACGATGCGGCCCTCCGGATCGAGGGTAATCAGTCCCACCGGGACCCTGTCGTACAGCCGCTGCAGCCGGTCTCTGGCCGCCTCGGCCGTCTGCTGGGACCGCACCAGCTCATCGTTCTGCATCTCCAGCTCCACCTGGTAGACCTGCAGTTCGTGGATGAGGTTGTCGATCTCTTTCCGATCGGCGTCGACAGCAGTCCCACCGGAGCCGTTCACCGCGGTCTCCGCCCTTCTCCGGAGCTGCTCCAATCGGTCTCGAGCATCATCAATCGGCACGTATTCCTCCCTGCCACACAACCACACCCACCGCCGGATGAGTGCATGGCGCGATTTTATTAATAGACATATGGGTAAACTATTAAGATATTTTATGTTTTTATCATATTGAACCCTGTCTACCGATTATAGTCTCATTGCAGGCAGATCGCCATTAGGGAATACCCCTATTTACCCGGGGAGATGGTGCTCAGGCGAGGTCGTGGTCGATGGCGAAACGGACCAGTTCGGCGTTGTTGCCCAGCTCGAGTTTCTCGTAAATGTGGGTCTTGTGCACTTCCACCGTCTTGACGCTGATGGCGAGTTTGGAGGCGATCAGCTTGTTCGATAGTCCATGAGATACCAGAGAGACGATCTCACGCTCCCGAGGGGTGAGAAGACGGATACGAGTATTAATTCGTTCATCGTCGGAGGTCGAGGGATTGGCGCGCAGCCGTTCGAGCAGGTCGAGGCTGCGATACTCACGTCCGGAGGCCACCATGCGAATCGCCCGCAGGAACTCCCGAGTCAGCGCATCCTTCGAGAGGAACCCCAGGGCCCCCGCCTGTAATGCCTCACGGATCGAGCCCGAATCCAGGTGCATGGAGACGACCAGTATCTTGACCTCCGGGTTTGAGGCCGTGATCGCACGGGTCGCCTCGATCCCGTCCAGGAGGGGCATGCCGATGTCCATGATGACCACATCCGGTTCGTACTCCGCCGCCAGTTCCACGGCCTTCCGGCCGTCGCCGGCTTCGGCTACAACCTCGAACCCGTCCTCGGCCTCCAGGACATGCCTGAACCCCTTGCGGACCAGGGTGTGATCCTCGGCTATCAATATGCGAATGTTCTGCATATACTGCTAAGTATATGGAAATGAATCCCGCGCCGCCATCCTAAGCCTGCGTTTTTTGCATCACTCGAGTCAGCTGTCGATACTCCGAGGCTGGAACGGGAACCCCTCCGGCCGGTTCCGTGTCTCTCCGCCCGAATAGAAGGGCTTCCTGACCTTCCGCCACGCCCTGCTGCCCCAGCGCCAGGAACGAAAGGGGTCACGGATGCGGTCCATCTCGTCCAGGAGCCAGTCATGCAGCCCGTCACGCGCCCCTGCGAGGGCCGGATCGTCGATCCGGTTGTGCATCTCGTAGGGGTCCTCCGCGGTGTCGTACAACTCGTCGGTCTCGAAGAGGTTCAAGACGAGCTTGTAGCGCCCATCGACGGCACACCTGACGGGATAGAACTCGCCGTAGCTGTCGTGATTGATGGCGAAGCGGTGGAAGTTGACCATGGCCGCCTCCCGGTATCCGGCACTCGGGTCTTCCAGCACCGGCCGCATGCTCCTGCCGTTCAGCACCTCCGGTGCCTCGACTCCCGCATAATCGAGCAGCGTGGGCAGGATGTCGATATGCCCGGCCGGCGAATTGCAGACCGCGCCGGAGGGCCCGCCGGGATAGCGCACGATAAAGGGGATATTGCAGCTCTCCTCGTACATCATGGGACCCTTGGAGATGAGGCCGTGGGAGCCGGCCTGCCCGCCATGATCGGCGGTGTAGATGATCATGGTGTCGTCACCGTGCAGCCGGTCCACCGCATCGACGACACGGCCGATCTCCCGGTCGATGTAGCTGTTGCAGCCGTACCACTTACGCACCATCGCACTTGACGCGAACTCCTCCCACGAAGGGGCGGAACCGCCGAACCGCTCGAGGTTCTGCCCCCGCTGGATCTGCAGGAGCTCCGGCTTTCCCTCCGCCCCGGCGAAGAAGTTGGGCCGCCGCGGGATCTCGCTGCCGTCGAACTTCTCCCAGTACTCCGGCGGCGTGACGAAGGGGCCGTGAGGTTCGTCGAAGCTGACGGCCAGGTAGAAGGGTTCCTCCCCCACCTGCTCCATGAAATCGACGGCCCTGTCGGCCACGCGGTGACCCCAGATGTGCTCCAGGTCGAAGCCTGCCTGCCGCAGGGCGTCGGCGTCGTTGCTGGAACGGTAGGCCGTGAACATCTCGGGGCCGATTTCCTCGGCATACCGCTTGCCGTCGTACCACCACTCCGGCTCGAACCCGCCGCCTGGAACACCGTCGCCGAAGTAGGCCGAACCATCCAGATGCCACTTTCCGGTATAGCAGGCCCGGTATCCATAGTGACGGAAGACGGTACCCGTGTTGGCGACATGCCCGTGGGGCGCGATGTTATTGCAGTACGCGCCGTTTATCTGCGGGTAGAGGCCGGTGAAGATACCGCCCCGGGCCGGGGTACAGAGGGGACAGGTGGTGTAGGCCCGTTCGAACCTGATTCCGCCTTCGGCGAGGCGATCGAGGTTGGGGGTATCCACCTTGGGATTACCATAGGCGCCGATCATCGACTTGTTCTGGGTGTCTGTTATGATGAATACAAAATTCACAGGGTATCTCCTTTACTCGGATCCGCCAAAGATCGTCTTGTGTGCCGGATAGAGCCGCTTGTATCTCTCGTACATCGATGCATATTGCTCGCGATTATCCTGGTTCGGGACGAAGCGTTCGCGGTACCCCTGGAATTGTTCCAGTGCCTCCGCCGTGGAAGAGAACTGACCGGCGGCGGTTCCGGCCAGGATTGCCGCCCCGAGGGTGCCGGCCTCCGGATTCCGGGGACGCACGAAGGGCACTCCCAAGATATCGGCCTTGATCTGCAGCCACCGGTCCGACCGGGATCCGCCGCCGGTGGCCACGAACTCCGAGGTGTCGATTCCGAGGTGCTTCAGGATCTCGAGCCCCTCCACGAAGTAGAAGGTCTCCCCCTCCATCACGGCCTTCAGGATCTCACCCCTGGAGGTATCCATGCGCAGTCCGGCGATCATCCCCGCGCCATCGTCGATGTAACCGGGGGAACCGGTTAGTTCGAAGTAGGGAAGCACCAAAATGGAGCCGGGACCATCCGGCATCTCATCCGAGAGCCGTTCATACTGATCATCCCCGCTCATCTCCCCCGCGAAGGTATCTCGGAACCACCGAATCAGTGCTCCGCCCTGATTATATAAGAAGGAAGCATACAGCCCCGGCAGGACGTGGTGCTCCACGTTGAGGCCGGTCTTGGCCATGGCACTCAGATCCGGCAGGCGGTCGTACACCGGGGTGATGCACTCGTAGGTGCCGATCCCACACACCGCCCGACCGCCCTCCACGATTCCGGCACCCAGGGCGTTGCAGCACTGGTCGTGCCCGCCCAGGATGATCTTCACGCCGTCGGACAGGCCGATCTGACGGGCCTTCTCCGGAGACACGGTCCCACAGAGCGTCCCCGAGGGCCTGAGTTCCGGCAGCTTTCCGCCGTCTATGCCGGTTGCGGCGAGGATCTCTTCGGACCACCGCTCTCCGCGGATATCGAACAACAGGGTGCGGTTGGCCAGCGAGTAGCAGGTACACGGATCGCCTCCCAACAACACCGAGAGATAGCCATCCCATAAGAGGAAGGTATCGGTGCGCTCGTAGAGCTCCGGATCGTTGTCCTGAATCCAGCGCAGCTTGGGCAGGGAATAGTTCACCCCCGGGATGTTCGGATTTATGGGATACAACTCCTCCATGGGGATCTTCGAGAGGAGCTCGGTCACGTACTCCTTCCCCCGGGGGTCGGAGGAGAGGATACACCGGCCTAAGGGCTCGCCGGATGTATCCACCGGTACCATGGCCTCCCCCATGCTGGCCGCGCTCAAGGCCCTGATGGGATCGGCCTGCGTGGCATCCGCACACTCGGCGATCACCGCCAGGATGGCATCGCCCACCTGCACCGGGTCCAATTCAGCCAGTCCCGGTCCGGGATGGAGGGTCGGATACTCCCGGTAGGCGGTGGTCAGAATTCCCTTCTCGCCGTATGCAACCGCCTTGCAGCCGGTGGTTCCTATATCGATTCCCAATACACTCACTCGATTATCCCTGCAGTCTCGCCGCGCTCCCCCGGATCTCAAAATCGTCGATGAGGCGGATGACCTCATCATACACGGCCGCCCGTCCCCGCTCGACCGACTCACCCACGCCGCCCTCGTAGGCCTTGCGGATACCGGTTCCGATGTTGAGCTTGGCGATGCCGGCCTGGACGCCCTGCTTCAGATAGGGAAGCTTGATGCCGGTTCCGCCATGAAGCACCAGCGGCTTGGCTACTCGCTTCGAAATGACCTGCAGGTGGTCGACGTTGAGCCGCGCCTCCACCTTGGCCTTGTCTCGGGCGGCCGGAGAGATGGCTCCGTGTATGTTCCCGACGGCCACACTGAGCCAGTCGACGCCGCTCTCGCGACAGAAGCGATCGGCCTCATCCGCATCGGTGAACCCCTTGCCCGACTCGAAAAGCTCCTCGTACGGCGGGAGCGGCCCCTCCTCGTGTCCGAGAACCGCGCCGAGTTCGCCCTCCACAGGCACTCCCTTCTCGGCCGCCAGCTCCACCACCTTCCGCGTGGCCTCGATGTTGCCGGCTAGTTCCAGTCTTGAGCCGTCCACCATCACCGAATCGTACCCGCAGGCCAGGGCCCGCCGGATAATTTCCAGATAGTCCACCTGCAGGTTGTCCTCATCGATCACCGGGGTGTGGTCCAGATGCAGGGAGGTGATGCCGGCTACCTTCTGCTTCTCGTACTCCTCGGCGATGGCCTCGAGGCTGCCGGATTCGAACTTCTCCCACTCGAGCCGCGCCACCGCGATGAGCCCGAAGGTGCCGGTGTCCTTCAATGCCCGGGCTACCGGCTCCATCATGGGGATATAGGGTATGTTGAATGCGGGTATCAGTATCTGTTTCTCGTACGCCTTCTGCATGATGCTGCGAATGTTCACTCTGTTCCTCCTGAAGTGTATATTCTTGGTTGTGTTCGATTATATACGGACTGGTCGGTGGAGACAACATGAGATCAAATGAGAGCAGCAATATGAGTCGCTTCGGAAACTGCCGCGAAAGAATCGGCCTCAGCAATTCCAAATGTAGCAGTAACTACATTTGGAATTGCATGATCGCTCTGTAAATACTGCCTTTTCGTGGCGATTCGACGAGGTACGAAGTCGATATCGCAGAAAAGGGACTGATGTACGACTCCCTTTCTACTTACTTTTCGAACTGCTTAATCGGCCTTGCACCTCTCGATTATTTTTCCTACCATTCACCATTCAATAGAAAGGATACGCCTGATATGACTGGAAAAGAACGCATGATCAACATGCTGCAACGAGAACCTATCGATCGCATACCTGTTTACGAGCACTTCTGGGGCGATACGCGGAAGATTTGGAGCGAGAAGGGATGGGTGGACGCCGAGGTTAATTTCGATGACCATTTCGAATTCGATATGTCGAAAGCCAATCCCTTTCGTGTGATCGCGAATATCGATTTTGAGCCGGAAATCGTAGAGGAAACCGAAGAGACCGTGTTGCGCAGAGACGGGAACGGGGCGCTTTTACGCTGGCATAAGCTGCACGCCAGCACCCCGGAACATATTGATTTTCTGGTGAAAGATCGCGCCGGTTGGGAGGAGCATATCAAACCTCTCCTGGTTCCAGAGGAACGACGGATCAATTTCGAAGCCTACCGTGAAGCCAAGGACCATGCCCGCAGCATGAATCGTTTCTTCTGTGCGGCCGGGGCTCACGCGTTCGAGCTGATGAAGAACGTAGCCGGACACGAGCATATGCTAGTCGGCATGGCGTTAGACCCCGATTGGGTCAGAGATATGGTGATGACCTATGCCGACCTGTACATCGGAATGCAGGAGATCCTCTTCGAACGAGAAGGATATCCGGACGGAATCTGGTATTTCGAAGATATGGGCTATAAGCTGACTCCCTTCATGAGTGCCGACATGTACAACGACATCATGCTTCCCGGGCATAAGAAAACCATCGACTTTGCCCATAGTCACGGGCTGCCGGTGATCATGCATTCCTGCGGTTTCGTAGAACCGCTGTTGCCGGGCATGATCGCGGCCGGAATCGACTGCCTGCAGGTAATTGAAGTGAAAGCAGGTATGGATCTACTCCGAATTCATCGAAACTACGGCGAGCGGCTCTCTCTGATGGGCGGTATCGATGTTCGCAGCCTCTACTCAAACGATACAGAGATCATCGACGCAGAACTGGAATCGAAGATCCCGATCGTCAAACAGGGCTACGGATACGCCCTTCACAGCGATCACTCCATCCCCAATACCGTAGACTATGACAGCTACAAGTATTTCATCGAGCGGGGAAAAGAATTGGGACGCTACTGATCGGCACCGAGAGAGATCGATATCGGGTTGAGGCTTCCCGGAGAGGTTCAACGGGTTACCCTCGAGCCCCAAGGCATAGAACAGGATTTCGAAAAAACAGACAACAGCATTGTCCTGATGGTAGACGAGTTCACCTGTCATCAGATGGTGGTGCTCCACTACTATACATTCGATGGGCGGAGCCGCAAAACCCCCGCGGGACGCCGCGGCTCTCTCTCTGCATGCCGAAGGATAGTCCGATTTGTCTCTGCTGCGCTAAAAAATCTTCAACAGGACCGTCACCAAGGTGACGATCGTAAATCCTGCGGTAATAAAGGCGAACATCATGCCGAAACGTTTATTTATGTCCTCAAACCGAGTATTCATATCCTCAAAACGAGTATTCATGTCCTCGAATCGTTTATCCACAGCCTCGAATCGTTTATTCATCAACTCTTGTAATGATTCGAAGCGTTTCTCCGAGGCAATTTGCATCGATTCGAATCGCTTATCCATAGACTCGAATCGCTTATCCACAGACTCGAATCGTTTATCCATCGATTCGAATCGAGCATCGACTGACCTGAACCGTTCTTCCATGAGCGTGAAACCGGTCCGCATTTCACGAGTAAGGGCGCGGATACTACGGTAGATCCGCTCCGAGTTCTTTTCATATACATCATGATGCACTAAATTCCCGGTGAGGATCTCTACACATCGATGGAGTGATTTCGGATTCTTCACCTCGACGGCATCTGTGAGTTCGTGTTCCAACATCTCGGATAGCTGTTCCATGGTCATCCCCTTCTTACTATACATCCCGAACGATTTTAGTTCAAGGAAAGCGCATTTTGTCCGTGCTTATATAAAGAGATAGCGCAATTCGTTCTCCCCGCTTCAGAAGAGCTGTAAGAGTTCCGGATTGCCGAGGATGGGTTGCCGGATACAGAGGGTTCAGCGACGATTATGGATTCACGAACCCGGACGAGTTTGTCACCGAGGTGGAGAACGGGGATGTGCTAATAGAATTGATACCTTTCATTGTATTCTGGTATAGTAACTGTATGAAAAACTACGTGAAACCGACATCGGACCTGTTCATCCGATATCTTTTGGGCTCGGAGGAGAATATCGATATCCTCCTCGATTTCATCAACACCATGCTTACCGACCTGGAGTTCGCTCCGGCAATATCATTGATTATTCGCAATCCGTTCAATCTGAAGGAACTCCCGGACGCCAAGGAGAGCAGTCTCGACGTGAAGGCCAGAGAAGAGACCGGAGTTACGCTCCCGGCTTCAGAGGTGGATCTACTTTCTACAGGCGGAGAGATCCGAGAAGGAGGAAGAGATGAAAATATTGTTGCAAGACGATCCGGTATTCGAGAAGGCCCATCGGGTGTATGAAACCTTTACAGCCGATGACCGTCTGGTTGAGTTACATGAGGCACGGATGAAACGAATCCGTGATGAAGCATCGCTTATCGAATGCCGCCGGTATGAGGCCGGCAAAAAAATTTGTTCGTTTCATTCATAGTACTCCTTGAGATTAATTGTTTACCGAAGAGTTATACGGAGAAGAACGAAAGAAAATAAGGATAAGCACCTAGTACCCTAGGTATTAATACCCAGAATAAGCGTTAAAGGGTAAAACGACAATAATCCGGGTTTGTCTTCGACCTTTTTTACCATGTTTTAATGATTTCTCATTCCCGAGAGTTCGCACTCTGCCGAACTCTGCACCTAATCGCAGTTCACCATACACGTAACCAATTTTTTCCCTGTTTTTCGGGGGCACCATTTTCCTGAGGCCACATCTCTCCCATCATTTACATTCGTGATACGTGAAATTAGAGTGCAGAAATTGCGACGAGTGCGTTTGAGTATCGTAGTAGTCTCCTCGGTCCATTCTCACTACTACCGTTTCGCGTCCGGTTTTCGCCACCACACACGCATGGTTCACCCAGAGGTAGAGAAACCGCTTGAAGCGCATCACCGCTCCGTCTCCAAGATGCAGCAGATTCAACATCCAGGTCTTGATGATCCAGGCCAACGCGGCAATCTTGAAGTAGATCTGATTTGCACACACAAGAATCCGGTCGGCACATGCGTCAGGCCAAGGCCGTGCTCTGACCTGGCATTCAACTCTCCAGCGCAACCGACCATAGGGAATCACGAGCGGCATGATGAATGAGGCGCTGCTCGTTTTTCAAGACACAACAAGACGGGGCGGTCTCGACGAGGCGCAGCTGGAGTGGGCGGATCATGACCTTAAAATGAGCAAGGATATGCCCTACAAGATTGTGATGCTCCACCCGCCACCCGTGAAGAACGGCGAGGTTTTATCGTGTCTTTCACCCTTGGTAGATGGACTAAAGGATTTCTTGAGGAATTGAGTTAAATATATAAATAGATCATCTATCCAAGACTAAAAATTAAGCATATTATAATTATTTCTAAATCTTAAGAGCTAAACTGAAATATCGCGTTTAATTTGTTATCAATATCAAAATTACAAGCATATTACAATTACAGAATTTGATTTGTGATATTCGATCAATTCCCTGGTTCCGAAAGCAGAAAACTCCTCCGTTTACTCTGATGTTCTCCCCATAAAGCACAACATACTGTGTATCCACGGATTACGTCATCTCCACATTCCGATGAATCAAGTGAAAAACGGTTATTTGAATATTACTGGGAATGAACAGGGAACAAAAATTTTTGTGGTTTGTAGGATTTCTTTGGTCCTTTCCATCTAAATTTCCCTACCGTCATTTTGCCTATCTGTATAGCCTCTTCCGGGCATTGATTAATACACCGCATACACAAGAAGCACTTGTTCAGAAACTTAATTCCGTGTTCTTCGGTCAACTGAATGTTTTCAACAGGACAGTTCTGTACACACATACCACATTTGGTGCAGTTCCCGTCCACCCTCATCAGGGAAATCAGACGTTTTCCCAAGATTTGATACAACAAATGCCATAACCAGTCAAGAAACAGGCCGGGAATGCTTAATGGTACCTTTTTTGGCAATGACTGAACTGGTGTACCCGATTCAATTTCCGTTAAAAACAATGTAACCTTTTCTAAAAACTTTAATGCACCTTTTCTGTGGTCAAAATCGACTTTTTTTACCAATCGCACCATAAAGCTATCTTTTTTTAACATACTCAGTCCGTCTGAACCAGGCATACCCACAGTCCCGCTTCCTAAAGGATAAAATCCCTTATTCATAAGCCTTTTCATTGTTCTTCGGTTTGCATTGCCAGCAACAGCGCCCTTAGTACAAAACACAAAGGTTCCCTTATTTTGGATCACTGGTAAAGAGTCTATGAAATTTCTCACGAAACTCGGCGCATTTGTTTCAAAAACGGAATATCCCAACAATAATATATCATAATCTCGCACGATTTCGGGATCTATCACATCAATCGAGGCTATGGATGTAGAAAAACCGCGTTCCCCAAGATTTCTAAACAAAAACTCAGCGATAAATTGTGTATTTCCGGTTCCGCTAAAGAACAAAATGAGTGTCTTCATGCTTAGGTCTGTATTGTTTATCGAATGGTCTATAAATAGTATACCTCAGTAATTAATAGCTGTCATCACAAAAATTTCGGCCGTTTTTCGGTTGCGCCACGGGATAAGTTTTCCTATGATTTTATCCTAATTCCTTACTGCTAGGTCAGGCTAAGGAACGATTCCCAGACTCTCTGGAATGGCCGTTTATCGGGCTGCCGGAGGACTATCTGCCCCTGCTTGCCCCGCATCGCGCCGCGTTTGTCCGCAAGACCGAAAGTCTTGTCGGGCATGGCGGCACTTCTCTTGAATAACTCATCGTCCCTCTGGTTCAGATCGAGCGGAGGGACACATGAACGGACGGAAAGCACAGATCGGCTTCAGCCAACGCATCAGGCTCGAATGGTTCGAGCAGACAGCCAATTTAATACTGGCCGGGAACGACAAGGCCACAATCAACGACTATGAAGTCTCAGTTACTCCGAAAAAGGTCGCTTGAGAGTATTTCCGTAATAGTGAGACCGGATCAGTTTCACCATGTCGGTTACCATCCGCACCACATGGTTT
>CAZAKE010000117.1:9939-15158 GCA_964485495.1 uncultured Spirochaetales bacterium | reverse complement strand
GATCCGAGGCGGGAAGCTGAAGCGCCACGCGCTCCTCCGTCCCGGGATCGAGTTCGACCTTGGCGAAAGCCTTCAGCTCCTTCGGCGGTCGCATCACAGGACCGCCCTCAGGAGGTGATACGTAGAGCTGAACCGTTTCGCTGCCCTTCCGTGTGCCGATGTTCCTGATGAGTACGCCGCACCGTGCCGTCTCATCATCGAATAATTCCGGTGCAGACACGTTCAGATCGCCATACTCGAAGGTGGTGTACGAAAGGCCATGTCCGAAGGGGAACCTGGGAGCGAGATTCTTGGCCTCGTAGTAGCGATAGCCGACGAAGACGCCTTCGCCGTAGTCCATATGGCGGTTCTCGCCCGGCCACGTGATGAATGCCGGAGTGTCCTCCAGGCGCATCGGGAAGGTCTCCGGAAGCCGGCCACCGGGATCGGACAGCCCGAGAAGAACCTCGGCCACACCCCTTCCACCTCCCTGACCGCTCATCCAGGACTCCAGCACCGCCGGTACCGAATCGATCCAGCCGAGTCCCACCGGGGAGCCGTTCTGAAGCACAACCACGGTGTTGGGTTGTGTCTCGGTAACCGCACCGATGAGCCGTACATGCCCCTCCGGCATCTTCATGTGCTGCCGATCGTACCCCTCGGACTCGTAGGACGAGGGTAGCCCGGCGAATATCACTGCCCGATCGGCTTCGCCGGCGAGACGCACCGCCTCCTGGAGCATCGCATCGGAGCACTCTCCTTCGGCCTCATACCCCTCGCAGAAGGTCACCTCGGTATCACCGCCGGCCAGGGTACGGATCTCCTCCAGAGGCGTATCTACACGGGTCGCATTCACCCTGGAGCTCCCGTGTCCCTGAATCCGGGGTTCCGCGGCAAATCGGCCGATCACGGCGATCTTCCCGATGGAGGAGGCATCCAGAGGCAGTATACCGTCGGTGTTCTTCAACAGGACACACCCCTCGGCCGCCGCACGACGGGCCAGTTCGTGATGGGCCGAGGAATCGACACTCCCGCGTTCTCCCTCACGCTGTTCGGCGAGTCGGAGAACGGTTGCCACCAGCTCCGTCACCACCTCGTCGAGTCGCTCCGCCGAGAGTTCCTCCGCCTCCCCCGCCTCTACGATCCTGCGGTCACCGCCGCCGCCGTCGTACGGCATCTGCAGGTGCAGTCCGGCGCGGATGCCCGCCGCACGGTCCTCCACGGCTCCCCAGTCGGAAATAACTATCCCCGGATACTCCCACTCCCCCTTCAGGACCCTCTGGAGAGTAAATTCGTTTTGAGAGCAGAACTCGCCGTTCAGCTTGTTGTACGCACACATGAGTGTCGCCGGCCGGCCCTTCTTGACCGCGATCTCGAAGGCCCGGAGGTATATCTCGCGCAGGGCCCGCGCCGGAACTCGTACGTCCCAGGACATGCGTCCCGTCTCCTGATTGTTGGCGACGAAATGCTTGAGGCACGTGCCCACGCCCTTCGACTGCGCGCCGCGGATGAACCCGGCCGCCATCTCGCCGGCAAGCACGGGGTCCTCCGAGAAATACTCGAAGTTCCTGCCGCCCAGAGGAGAGCGTTTACTATTGACGCCGGGGCCAAGGATGATACTCACCCCCTGGGAGCGTGCTTCCTCGGCCATGGCCACGCCGACCTCTTCCCCCAGGGCGGGATTCCACGTAGCGGCCAGCGCCGCGGCGGTGGGGAAACAGGTGGCCGGTTCGCTCTCACTCACCCCGTTGTCACCCGCCACCTTTCGCAGGCCGTGGGGACCGTCGGTCATCATGATGGATGGAATTCCCAACCGTCCCAGCGCCTTTGTATTCCAGTTGTCTCCACCCGAACAGAGCGAGGCTTTCTCTTCGAGCGACATCTCCGCTACCAGCGCTCCGGCTCGTTTCAGGTACTCATCAAATCGTTTCATATCATCATTCCTCCTCAGTACAAAGAGTATCAGCGTCAGTCGTGTGCGCTTACCTTACAGCCAGCGCTTGACCTTGAAAAATAGGATCATCCCAACACCGACACATGCCATTACGCCCAGAACTGCCGGATATGCCCATCCGACGGCGAGTTCCGGCATGTGCTGAAAGTTCATCCCATAGATGCCTGCAATGAACGTGAGGGGCGTGAACACCGACACAAAGATGGTGAGGACCTTCATGACCGAGTTCATGTCGTTGCTCACATTGGTGGCATGGAAATCCAGGAGCCCGGTCAGCATCTCCCGGAACATCTCCACCGAATCGAAGATCTGCAGGGCATGATCGTAGACATCCTTGAAGAAGGGCATAGTTTCCGTATCGATAAGCTGTGCCCCCACCCGGGCTACTTCCGAGAGCATATCTCTCAAAGGCCATACCGACCGTCGTACCATCGCGACCTTCCGCTTGAGATCGTGGATCCCCTGCACCGAGTCCTTCCGCTTCTCGATGAGCACCTCCTCCTCCAACGCCTCGAATTCGAGCTCGAGCCGTTCCATCACGAGGAAGTAGTTGTCCACCACCGCATCCAGCAGCGCCAGTGCCAGGTAATCGGTTCCCATGACCCGGATTCGTCCCCTACCGAGGCGGATCCTCGAACGTACCAGCTCGAACACGTCTCCCGACCGTTCCTGAAACGACAGGACATATCCGGAACCCAAGATCAGGCTGACCTGCTCGGTCACCGGCTGCCCTTGCTCCTCGTCCCAACTGAGCATCTTAAAGGTCAGGAAGAGGTATTCGCCGTAATCCTCCACCTTCGGCCGCTGCTCTACATTCTGGATATCCTCCAGCACCAGCGGGTGGATGGAAAATTGCGCGCCCGCGTCCTCCAGTACCGTAGAGTCATAGATTCCGTCGATATTCAGCCACGAAACGGTAGCGGAGTCCCGGACCGAGTCGCCGAACTCCTCAACCGAATCCACCGAGAGCTCCCTAAAGTTGTCGCCGGAATAGTCCATCAGATGCAGAACCGCCTGCGGCTTGGCTTCGTCCGGTATGGACAACGTGCCGGGGGGAAGTCCTGCGTCACCGATATACGATTTTGGTTTCGAAAACATCTATCACCTCCCGCGGCCGATATCGTCCGGCTGATTTATTTCCGGTCTTTCTGTATTCTTCCGGTCAGCTTCTGAATGCCCCGGTGCAGGGCGTCTTTCGACGTGCCCCAGGGCTTGCCGTCGTTCTGGAAGTCGAACTTCTGGGTGAACCACTCCACCTCGCCGTCGAGGCGTTCGAAACTCTTCTCCTGGAGTCCCATCACCACCCCGAGCCACTCCCGGAAGGGCCGGACCCGGAGCACCTTCTTCGCCATGCCGATCATGAACGGCAGGTGCCGAATGCAAAACCCCCTGGATTCGCCGAAGGCCTGCTTGAACTCCTCATCCTTCTTCCAGAGGTAGGCGATGGTGAAGGCGTACCGCTCCAGGGTGTATTCGATCCGGTCACAAATGAGACAACTATGCTCGAACTGGTCTACATACCCGGTAAAGCGTTCGAGGATCTTCGGAAGCTTCTCCTCACCGGATCCGCCGGCCGCGGCCTTGATCCGCTTGAAATGGGTCTGGAGACGTGCGGTTTCCTCTTTCAGGTGCGTATGCGTCACGAGCCCCAGGCCGTGACGATTTTTGCCGCTCTCGAAGAGGCAGGTGTAGTGCGCGGGGCAGAATCCGGTCTTGTTCACCTCTACGCGGGTCTCCGGAATCATGACGGAGTTGCCGAGGTAGTACTCCACGTAGGTCTCGAGGGCCCGTTCCTCGAGGTGGCACAGGGGACACTCGGTGTCCAGCTTGTAGGTATCCCAGATCGGGATGGTTTCGAGTTCGTACTTCATGGTACCTGTCACTATAACTGGAATACTGTATTGCTGCCAGAGTTCCGATAGCGTGTTGAGTCTGCAGGGGCATCTTGATATACTCAAACGAGTCAACCGCCGTCTTGACGGCGGGCCCTCATGGGGGCCGATGGAATACCCCGTCTCCGGCGGGGGTATTTTCTGTTCTACCTCAGACGTACAACCCCCATCGGCACCAAGGATTTCACATGTATATCATTCCATCCATCGATCTCCTCGCCGGGCGCTGTGTCCGGCTCTATCAGGGAGACTATGACAGATCCACCGACTACGGCGACGATCCCGCGGCCATCGCCGCGGCCTTTGCGGACGCCGGGGCGGTACGGCTGCACGTGGTGGACCTCGACGCAGCCCGCGCTCCGTCGGATCCGCGGAAAAGCCCTGAGGGAACCCGGCGCCATAACCGCGATGTCATTCGCGAAATTCGCAAGGCTTTCGGCGGCGTGCTCGAGGTGGGCGGTGGAATCCGTTCGGAAACCGACGTCTCGGAACTTCTCGAGGCGGGAGTCGACCGGCTGGTGGTGGGCACCCTGCTGGTGAAGGACCCGGACCAGGTGGAGCGTTGGGTGAAGGAGTTCGGCCCGCGGTTCCTGGCCGGGATCGACGCCCGGGACGGCGAGGTCAAGGTCGCAGGCTGGGAGGAGGGAGCCGGCCTGCCGGACACCGAAGCCGCAGGAATCGCACGCAGGATCGGGATGCGCGGAATCGTCTACACGAATATCGCCAACGACGGCACCCTCTCCGGTCCGGACATCGAGAATACCGCCCGCATCGCCCGGGAATCCGGGCTTCCGGTGATCATCTCCGGAGGTATCGGATCGATTGACGACGTTCGTGCCGTGATCGACGCTACCCATCACAATGCGAGCCACCCCGGTATCGTCGGCATCATCAGCGGTAAGGCCGTGTACGAGGGGCGGCTCGACCTGAAGCGGGTCTTTGAAACCTTCCCGCAACCGACGCAGCCGGAGGGCAACACCGCATGGTAGTGAAACCGCTAATCGTACTCGACCGAAGCGGGCGGATCCTCGGAGTCTCACAGATCGACGAGAAGGGACGCGGGAAGAGCATCGAGACCGGTATCCTGTGGCACCGATATCCCGGCACCGGCCGTTTGATTCCATTCGAGCCGGAAGGTTCAGAATCGGGAAACTCGACACAGCTGAAACTCGCCGAAAATTCCGGAATACACGACGAGGGCGCCTGGGTTCGGGCCGTCATCGATAGAGCGGAAGGTTCTCCCGCCAAAGCACAGTCCGGAAATTTCGAGGAGCGCCCTCGTAAGCACGGTAGTGCTGGCGGTAGAGAGACAGAATCATGGGGCCGGGTGCTTTCCGGTCTGTGGGAAACCGTGGCGGCACGCAAGCGCGAGATGCCCGAGGGATCGTACACCA
>CAZAKE010000117.1:1053-9839 GCA_964485495.1 uncultured Spirochaetales bacterium | reverse complement strand
CTGTGGGAAACCGTGGCGGCACGCAAGCGCGAGATGCCCGAGGGATCGTACACCACCCACCTCTTCGAATCCGGTCCGGCGAAGATCAGGAAGAAGACCGGAGAGGAGGCCGTCGAGTTGATTCTCGCCGAGTCGCCGGAGGATATCACCTGCGAAACCGCGGACCTGATCTACCACCTGTTCGTCCTTCTCACCGAAGAGGGTATCGATTTCGACCACATCATCGCGGAACTCGACACACGCGCCCGGTAAAGCCGGATCTAGACAGTTTGGGAGTCAGGACGATGAGCGACACACAGAAGACACCATACCTACAACGCCTCGACCGGGGGGTCCTCCTGTTCGACGGTGCCATGGGAACCATGCTCTACGACAGAGGCGTGTTCGTAAACCGCTGTTTCGAGGAGACCTGCCTGAGCCGTCCGGAGCTGGTCTCCGGGATCCACGAAGCCATGATCGATGCCGGAGCCCAGGCGATCACCACCAACAGCTTCGGTGCCAACCCCGTCAAGTTGACCGGCTACGGGCTGCAGGAGAAGACCGCCGAGATCAACACCGCCTCGGTGCGGTTGGCCAAGGATGCGGCCGGTGCAGATGTATACGTAGCAGGATCGGTGGGACCCTTAGGACAGCGTCTAGAACCGGTAGGAAGGATCTCCATGGAACGAGCGCAGGAGGCGTTTGCCCTGCAGATGAGCACACTCCTCGAGGCCGGCGTAGACCTCATCCTCCTGGAAACCTTCAAGAACACCGACGAGCTGCTCCTGGCCGCATCGGTGGCGAAGCGGTTGGCACCGGAGATCCCCGTGCAAGCTCAGTTCTTCCTGAGTTCCTATCAGATAGAAAACTACGCCGACGAGGCCCGGCGGATCGTCGACCGGTTGGAGGAGAGTCCGCACGTGGACGTGGTGGGAATGAACTGCGCGGTGGGACCGTCATTCACGCTGGACATCCTCTCCGGCATCTCCGGCCACACCGGCAAGCCCGTCTCGGCGATGCCGAATGCCGGCTTTCCCAAAGATGTAGACGGCCGCCAGCTGTATCTGGCCTCCCCGGATTATTTCGCCGAGTACGCCCTCCGATTCAGGGACGCAGGGGCGACGGTGATCGGCGGCTGCTGCGGCACCACTCCCGAACATATCCGCAAGATGGGCAGGATGATCCTCAACATAGACGCCGGCAGACGAGTTTCCCTGCGGCCCGCCACCGAAACGACAAAGGTCGAACACGCACAGCCGGTGCCGCTGGTCGAAAAGTCGAAGCTCGGGGCCGCCCTGGCGGCGGGAACGTGGATCACCTCGGTAGAGCTGGTGCCGCCCGTGGGAATCGACCTGCAGCGGATACTCGAAAAGGCCGACCAGTTGAAGCGGGACGACGTCACCTGCATCAACATTCCGGACGGCCCACGGGCCTCCTCGCGCATCTCCGCATTGATCACCGCCCTGGAGATCGAACGCCACACCGGCGTGGAAACCATCCTGCACGTGTGCTGCCGCGACAAGAACCTGATCGGCATGCAGGCCGACTTTCTTGGTTCCCAGGCGTCGGGTCTCCGCAACATGCTCTGCGTTACGGGGGACCCGCCCAAGGTGGGAAACTACCCCGACGTTACGGGGGTCTTCGACGTCGACTCGGTGGGGCTTCTCTCTCTGGCCAATCAGCTCAACCACGGCCTCGATCTCGGCGGAAACGAGCTCCCCGCCCCCACATCCCTCGTCCTCGGAGCCGGACTCAATCCGGCCGCCGCCGCGCCGGAGACGGAGATCGAACGCGCCTACATGAAGGCCGAGGCGGGCGTCGAGTTCTTCATCACCCAACCGGTATTCGACGCCGAACAGCTCATTGGGTTCTTGGAGAAGGTAGCCGATACCGACGTTCCGGTGATCGCCGGCGTCTGGCCGCTGGCATCCTACCGCAACGCCCTCTTCCTCAACAACGAGGTTCCGGGCGTCACCATCCCGGACCCGATCATGGCGCGAATGCAGGCGATCGAGTCGAAGGAGGCCGCCCGAGAGGAAGGCATCCGGATCTCCAGGGAGATCACCGACGCAGTACGGCATCTGATCCGGGGCATCCAGGTGAGTCCGCCCTTCGGCAGGCTCAAGACGGCCCTGGATGTGATTGCGGAATAATCTCAGCAATAATTCCGGAGGAGGAAAGTGATGCTCCATCTACTATCATCCTACCTGCAACAGTACTTCGGTCCCTTCCGGCTGCTGGAGTCACACTCGTTCCTCATCGTCCTCGGATTATACGGTGGGTTTTTCCTCACCCAGATCCTGCTCCCCCGACTCTCGCGCTACCTCCCTATGGACCGGGGCAGGGAGTTTGCCGTCCAGAAGGAGGTTGCCATCGGCAAACCTACCGGCGCCGGCATTATCTTTATCCTCGTGTTTACATTCGTCGCCTTCATCACCGTACCCTTCGGACTCGAACAGAGCATCATGCTCGTTCTCACCTGTCTCATCATGCTCTCCGGCTACCTGGACGACCGGAGTACAAAACCGTGGAACGAGTACCTGAAGGGGAGCATCGACTTAGGAATAGCGTTGGCGGCTTCGATTGTCTTCGCGGCGTTCGGCCCGCTGGAGATGTGGCTTCCCTTTACCACCTCGGTGATCACCATGCCGACATGGCTTTTCATTCCAGGCGGAACCATCCTGCTTTGGATCTCCATCAACATCACCAACTGCTCCGACGGCGTCGACGGCCTGTCCGGCACGCTCGTGATGTTGGGGTTGATCAGCCTCGGGCTTATCCTCTACTTCGTACTGGGGCACGTAGACATCTCGACCTACCTGCTGCTGCCGCACTATCCCGACGGCGCCCGCTGGGCCATCATGATCTTTTGTCTGGTGGGTTGTCTGGCTTCGTATCTGTGGTACAACGCATATCCGAGTTCGGTACTCATGGGGGATGCCGGTTCCAGGGCCGTCGGGTTCTTCTTCGGCATCTCCATCATCAATACCGGGAATCCCTTCCTACTCTTCACGGTCTCTACAGTGCTGCTCGTAAACGGCGGCACCGGAATCGTCAAGGTAGCCCTGCTGCGGTTCCTCAAGATCAGAATCTTCCACAACACCCGCTTTCCGCTGCACGATCACGTGCGGGAATACATGAAGTGGTCCAACAGCCAGGTCCTGATCAAATTCGCCATCATCCAGATCCTCATCACCATCGGACTGTTGGGGATATTCTTCAAGATCCGCTGAGAGTGTCGTAGGCGTCCAGGATACGGATCATCTCCTCAGGATCACCTCCGGAGTCCGGGTGAAACCGCTTGGCCATCTCCCGGAACACACGTTTGATATCGGATAGAGAGGCTCCGGCCGGTAAGCCGAAGACGGCCAGGGCCTTCGGATCCTGCAACGAACCGGCACTTAGTCGATTCATGCCGGCCTTCCGTAAGTAGACGGTGTACAGATATTCCTGGAATATCTTCTTCCTGCTTTCCCGGTCGAGAATGTTGAGAATGCCAAAGGGATATCGCACCTTTTTCGAGGAACCGGGATCGTCGCTGAAAAACTCGTCCCACACAGGAGTATCCGATCCTGCCCCCATACTCCGCTCGAGCTTTCGCAGATCTCTCAATTTGTGTTTCAGGGTGTCCTGATTCAAAAGATCGTCCCTTTCGTCAGCAGCCGTTCACGGTTCTTTCGATCAACCGGGGACCGTTTCGGCGGACGGCACGGTCTCTTTCTGTGTTTCGTCGGCGGGTCTCTTCGATGTGTGCTCATCGCCGGTATCGGCAATGCCGAGATCCTTCAGGAGCCGTTCGGCCCCGGCCCGAAACGCCGATGCGGCGGGCCGATGCTTGAATCCCGCGATTACACCGAGACCGCTGTGGACCGCGTCATGGACGAAGTCGGTCATGAGCTTCACGTAGGCCTCTCGATTTACCGTGCCGTCGGAGTTCCGCAGGAGTAGGTGTTGCAGATCGAAGGTCTTGATGATGGTGGCGATCTGCTTGTTCACGACCGGGTATACCGTCTTGATCAGCGCGAAATACCGCCGCCGGTAGTCCCCTTCCAAATCGACCAGGTTCCGGATCTGCATCCGTTTGTCCCTGATCTTCATGCCGCCGGAACCTGTACGCATCGGGATGAAGTCACTGATCAGCTTGAGGATCGTAGGCGACTGGAGCAGCTTGTAGACGCCGAAGTAGAAGAGCAGCACGCCGGCGATGTTGCGAATCACCGGGGCATTTACCGACTCGATCTCACACGCACCCCGCAGGAGCAAACTCAGATCACGATCGATGGCCTTGTTTGCGGTAAGGGGTGTTCCTGCGAAGAAGAGCCTCGTGCTGTTCTCTTCGGCAGCAATTGACCGCTCGAGCATTTCCAGGAGGCGCGTCGCCACGGTGCAGATCTGATCGGACTTCACAGCCGACAAGAATCCACTCAGGAGCCGGTACTCCTCCGGCGTGAACACCTCGATCGCGCCGGAATCATCCTCTCCGTGGCCGTCGGATCCGGCCTGTCCCGCCTGCGACAACAGGGTGACGTACTCACCGAATCTGGCCATATAGGCCGCCACGTCGTCAATCCGTTTATGACGGGCCAGATAGTACTGCACCAAGGCGAAGATCTTGCGAGGTACCCGCAAGGCGAACGATGCGGCCCGCTCATGGTGCATGAACTCGATCATGTCTTCGAGCCTTCGCTGGACGTTTACCGATGCCGAAGACTCGGTCTGCAGCAGGTCCATCGACGGATCGGCGGGAATGAAGGCGATATCCTTGAATTCCACCCTGCCGGCCGCACCAGCGGCGTTCGTCTCTATCGCGGGTACCGGGAGCCGTTCATCCTCGGGTACGTTCCGGTTGTAATTTCCGATCACATCCCTCGAATCGAACCCGATATCGCCGACCGAATACTTGTTGTGCCACAGCCGAATCGTCGGTGTGTCGCCGGATTCGTCATCGGTGATGATCTCCCGAATATACCCGCCGGCGGCGACATGCGCGGTAGGCTCGGAATTCGTGACGACTATGACTCTACCGACATCTCGAGCGAATACGATGTTGTCCTCAAACCCCATCCCCGCGGGAAGATCATATATCACCATGTCGTAGGATTCGACGAGATCATCGAGATAGGTCTCTCGGATGAGTTCATGCACCCGCACGCTGTCGCCGGGCCGAAGCTTCAGATCGGCAAGCACCAGGTCGAGATTCGGCAACACCGAGGTTACCGCACCGTTCAGAGTATCCGGCAGCCCATCGCCGTCCGCATCGGATACCGCCTGCTCGGAATCGGTCAAATCCAGCAGCGTCGCGATGTCGGAGAGAGGATCCAGATCGAAAAGCGCAACGCGTAATCCCCGCCGCGCGTAGTAGATCGCCAAATTTACGGCCGTAGTCGACTTTCCGACTCCTCCCTTCCCCGATCCGAGGGCAATAGATTTCGACTTGAAGGCGATTTCAGCCGGTTTTTTCGGCGATATGGTGGAATTCATGATTCGGATACCTCTCTATACTCAGAATCAGCATGAAAAAAAGTCGGCATGAAGAAAACTCAGCAAAACGGCAGGATTCCGAAGCTGCGTGCTTCAGATACCACTCGTGCACCGGGAATTCATACTCTACTGGAACATACCCTACTAGAACTAGAGTCGGCCGATTCCGCCCCGTCCTTAACCGGTGGAGAACCGTGAAGAGATGCCCATATGAGTATTGGTATAGAGAGGAATTTCGATCCTTATCGGCTAGTATGAGAAGGGGATGCGTCCCTTCAGGGAGCGCGCGAGAGTCAGCCGGTCGGCATACTCCAGATCACCGCCCACCGGGAGGCCCGAGGCCAGCCGCGAAAGCCGAACATCTTTTCCGGCCAGGAGTCTACCTACGTAGAGACCGGTGGTATCGCCCTCGACGGTAGGATTGGTGGCGATGATGATCTCCTTCACGACGGGATCGTTTACACGCCGCACAAGCTCCGCGAAGGAGAGATCGTCCGGCCCGATGCCGTCCAGCGGTGAGATGACTCCTCCGAGTACATGAAAGAGGCCCTTATACTCGTTGGTCGCCTCGATGGTCAGCACGTCCTGAGACTGCTCGACTACGCAGATGACCGATCTGTCGCGGGCAGGGTTAGAACAGATGGTGCAGGGATCCTCCTCTGTGTAGTTGCCGCACACGGAACAGGTTTTTATCCTCTCTTGGAGGGTAGAGATCGATTCGGTGAGGGATTCGAGGTATCGTTTCGAACTACCGAGCAGGTGATAGGCGATTCGCGTGGCGCTCTTACGGCCGATCCCCGGCAGTTTAGACAGATCGGCGATGAGTTCGTCGAGAACCGTCATCAGGTTCCCATGAAACCAGGAGGCAGGTTGAGACCACCTGTCATGGAGGAAAACTCATCTTTGAGTTTCTCTTTCATCTTATATGAGGCGTCGGTAAAGGCCGCCAGGACCAGATCCTGCAGCATGGGGATATCGGAAGGATCGACCGCCTCTTCCGATATCTCAACTCCGGTAACCTCCATCTGCCCGTTCAGATGGATCCGGACCATATCGCCACCGGCAGTTCCCAAGACGGTGGTCTCACGAAGTCGAGACTGCATCTCATCCATCTTCCCCTGCAGATCCTTGAAATTTTTGAGCATATCCATTGGATTCATGTTGATTCTCCTTCACGATCGGGGATTATCTCGCCCCGAAACACGCGTCGCACCATCTCGACCTGGTCGTCGAGAGGCTCTCCTCCCTGAGATCCGGATTCGACACGGACCTTCACCTGCAGGCTTCTTCCTGTGACTTCCCGGATGATCCGCTGCAATTCCCTCGCCTCGGTCTTGACCACATTCGCAGGATAGGCGTTCTCAAACGCCAGAGAAAGGACGGTTCCGTCATCGTGCCATCGAACCGCCTTCTCGAGAGCGGTCGACAGTGCGAGTTTAAACGATCGAACCACCTTCAGGATCTCTTCTTTCCCGGAATCATCTCCGGAACCCGCCGAATCTGCATACTCCGTATCTCCGGAACCCGCAGGGCGTGGTGATGTCTCGTCATACCCAACGTCATCGGCGTATTCGCCGGAGTACTCATCGTCGGATTGTTCTGGTACGGTCGTATCCGATCCACCGTCGTCAGCCGCGTCAGGGGACACCCGCCCCGTCGATGGGGCCACTCCGGCCGAACCGCCTTCTCGCAACTCGCGCTTGAGCCCCTCTATCCGTCTCAGTATCTCACTCGGAGTCAGATACCGGGAGATCGAGGCTAAACGAGAGAGTACCAGTTCAAGCTCGAACCGCTGATTCAGGGAGAACCGGATATTCCTGTAGAGCTCCAGCAGGAGAGCGACCGACTGCTCGATCTGGGTCACCGAGAATGTTTCGGTGGCTTTGCTCGAGAACCGGTCGAGGGAGTATCCTAATATCGATTCCTTGCGTATATCGTGCTTGAGAAAGAGCAGGTTCCTGAAATATTCGGCCAGATCGAACACAAACTGCTCCACCGAGACTCCCGCCGCCAGGACATCGTCGACCAGCCGCAGGGCGGCGGCGGCATCTCCGTCGGCCAGCCTGTCGGCGAGTTCGTTGATACGGTCCAATCCGACGAGGCCCAGCTTCTCCCGGATGATCTCCTGCGTGATCCCGCCATCGGAGAAGGAGACGACCTGATCGAGCAGGGTATACGCGTCCCGCAGCGATCCGGTGGCCTCCTTCGCGATCCAGAAGAGTGCGTCGTCCTCGGCCTGCACGCCTATCTCGTCACAGGCCTCCCGGAGGAGCCCGGAGATGTCATCGATTGGGATGAGCCTGAAGTTGAACTGCTGGCAGCGGGAGCGGATCGTCGGCGGGACCTTGTGGATCTCGGTCGTCGCGAAGACGAAGACGATATACGGTGGCGGTTCCTCAATGGTCTTGAGGAGCGCATTGAAGGCGCTGTTGGAGAGCATGTGGACTTCATCGATGATGTAGACCTTATATCGGGCACTGTTGGGAGCGAAGAGAACTTCGTCCTTGATCTCCCTGACATCGTTCACCGATGTATTCGAGGCGCCGTCGATTTCGATGACGTCCATGGAGTTACCGCGGGTGATTTCGGTGCAATTCGGGCAGGTGCCGCAGGGTATGGCGGTAGGGCCTTCCTGACAGTTCAAGGCCTTCGCTAAAATCCTTGCGGCCGAGGTCTTGCCGACTCCCCTGGGGCCTGAGAAGAGATACGCATGGGCGATACGGCCTGCCGCAACTGCGCTCTTCAGCGTGGAAACAACGAACTCCTGTCCGGCGAGGGAATCGAAGGTCTGCGGCCGTTTGCGTGTTGCGGTTACTTCGTATGCCATAGTTAAAAAATGACCCCCCTTAACTCCAGCCAAGTCACCCGCGTCTCACCAATCGACCACTTACCGCTGCTACCTTCCGGTCCTGACGGGGTTGGGCGGCAACCGATAGCACGGAACCCGACTATCAACGCTAAAGGGGGAACGGAGAGAGAGGGATTTGAACCCTCGGTACCCGGTTAGGGTACATACGCTTTCCAAGCGCACACCTTCGGCCACTCGGTCATCTCTCCGGGTACACTCTAGCGGAGAGAGAGGGATTCGCCTTCCGACAGGCGTCATCCTGACGCCTGTCTTCTGGCCGCCGGGTTCACTGGCGCGCAACGTCCTGTTCCGCTTCCGCACCTCCCGGTGCGCGTTCACCCGGTTCGAATCCCACTCTTTTTCTCCTAACGGAGAGAGAGGGATTCGCCTTCCGGCAGGCGTCATCCTGACGCCTTGCCTTCCGGCCGCCGGGTTCACTGGCGCGCAACGTCCTGTTCCGCTTCCGCACCTCCCGGTG
>CAZAKE010000117.1:0-953 GCA_964485495.1 uncultured Spirochaetales bacterium | reverse complement strand
CGTTCACCCGGTTCGAATCCCACTCTTTTTCTCCTAACGGAGAGAGAGGGATTCGAACCCTCGGTACCGACAAGCGGTACAACGGCTTTCGAGGCCGCCCGATTCGACCGCTCTCGCATCTCTCCGATAATCAACGTACCCAGGAGGACTCGAACCTCCGACCTTTAGGTCCGCAACCTAACACTCTATCCAACTGAGCTATGGGTACCTATATTGGCAAACTGTCCAGTATTAATTCCGGATCAGTACCGGGAAACTTCTCAACGTGAGGGGAACACCTTTCGACCCCCGGGCCCGGTCGCACGTTCGGACCGTTCGAATCCCTCACTCTTATCGGTGAGGGAGGGCTCGCCTTCCGTTCGCCGGCTTCCTGCCGTCTCTCTTCAGGCCGCAGTCCTCTCTGGCGCGGAACCTCCTGTTCCGCTTCCGCACCTACCGGCGCGCGTTCGGACCGTTCGAATCCCTCACTCTTATCGGTGAGGGAGGGATTCGAACCCTCGGTGCCGTTACCAGCACAACTCCTTAGCAGGGAGCCCGATTCAGCCGCTCTCGCACCTCACCATGATCAATCAAACAAAGCTTTCGGATTCACTTGGGAGAGAATCCACACTTATGTATCGGAGAAGGTGGGATTCGCCTTCCGGCAGGCATCGTCCTGACGCCTGACCTCCAGGCCGCCGCCCTCTCTGGCGCGGAACCTCCTGTTCCGCTTCCGCACCTCCCGGTGCGCGTTCGGGCCGTTCGAATCCCCCCTATGTATCGGAGAAGGTGGGATTCGAACCCACGGAACCTTGCGGCTCAACGGTTTTCAAGACCGCCTCCTTCGACCACTCGGACACCTCTCCAACTTACCCGAATAAGGGCTTCAATATAAAGAAGAGATGGGGGTTTGTCAATAATGCGCGTTGACTCATCGAAAATCTAACCTTTAAAAAGAATTGCCTCATCGAAAA
>CAZAKE010000116.1:13761-15200 GCA_964485495.1 uncultured Spirochaetales bacterium | reverse complement strand
CAACTCCTCGGGAGTAAGCCCGGGCCCCCCGTCGGTCACCTTCAGGAGCGCGGTGGTCTCGTCTACCAGGTTCCTGCTCTTCTGCAGGGATACCGTGATCGACGCATTCCGAAAGGAGTATTTGACGGCGTTGCTGATGAGGTTATCGACGATCTCGTCCAGGTACTGCCTGTCGCCGTTGACCAGGATCGGCTCATCCGAGAAGTACTCATAGCGGAGCTCCTGCTCCTTCTGCGCGCTGAAGCTCTTGTACCGTAGTACCGACTCCAGGACGATCGTGTTCAGGTCCTGGGGAGAACGTTTGATCGGCAGCTTGCCGCTCTCGATTCGTGAGAGTTCCAGGAGTTCCACCACCTGGCGCAACACCCGCCTAGATGAGGACTCGATCTGCCCGAGATAGTTCCCGTACTCCCACCCCTCTCCCACGGCATCCATGATGAGACGAGAGAACTGCTGTATCCCCATGATAGGGTTCTTGATATCATGAACCGCCATGGAGATCAGCTCCTCCTTGAGAGCCAACGCCTCCCGGAGAACCGTGTTCGAGTTGGTGAGGCGCCGGAGAGAGATGAGGTTTTTTGCCCGCACCAGCAGTTCCCGTTCGTTCGGAGGCTTGGAGATGTAGTCGTTGGCGCCGAGTTCGAAGGTCTCGATCACCGTATCCAGTTGACCCAGGGCGGTAAGGATCAGGATGGGAAGCTCGAAGAGGGCGTACTCCTTCCGTATTTCGACACAGACCTCGGTCCCGCTCATCCGGGGCATCATCAGATCCAGGACCACCAGATCGAAGGTTTCCTGTTTGATGGCTTGCAGGGCCTCCATCCCGTTGGAGGCCTGGGTAACCGTATAGTTGCGCGATTCGAAGAGGCTGGAGATCCAGAGCAGCTGAACCGCGTTGTCTTCGACCAGCAGGATCTTGCCGGCACTCGAGGAGGTGCTGTGCAGCCGTGTCGCATGCTCTTCTTCTTTTTCTTCGGCGAGTGCCTCAAGATCGGCGTCTGCCGATTCCTCGTTGTGCTGTTCTTGCAAACTCGAAAACCTCAAAATATTGAATTATCGGTATCTTGTATCATGAGAGTTCTTTTCAGATCAAGCAAAAAACAAAAAAAGCGATTGGCCGGGCAACGGGGGTAAAGTGACCGGTCTCTTTTTTCCATTCGCAGTTTCAGTGTGAAATTCCCTTTGCTATTTTGTAAATTATTATTTATATTTTATAAACCTTGGGTGAGAAATTTTACCGTATCGCGTATATGGAGGCATACTATGAAAGAGGAGCGGATGGAGATACTCTCCATGTTGAAAGACGGCAAGATCTCGGTCGACGAGGCGGAACGATTGCTGCGGGCACTCGACCGGGGGGTAGAGAGGGAACGGGAGGACCGCCATCACGAGAACCGCCGCACCGGCCGTTCTCAGAGACCGCACAATCATGGCCCGTT
>CAZAKE010000116.1:0-13661 GCA_964485495.1 uncultured Spirochaetales bacterium | reverse complement strand
ATCACGAGAACCGCCGCACCGGCCGTTCTCAGAGACCGCACAATCATGGCCCGTTTGGGGATGACGGCCCATTCGGGCCACACGGCGGTTTCGATTTCGATTCGCTGAAGGACCTGGGCCGATTGTTCAAGGATTTCGGCCACATGTTCGGCGGCACCATGAAATCGGCATTCTCCAGGGCCTTCCCCTTTCACTCCATGAAGGAGATGTGCCGCGATCTCGACGAGTACTCTCCCGTCGCGGCCACGGGCGGGGTGGTTCCCGTGAAGGACCATTTCACGCTGCTCATACGTCAGCCTACCGAGCCGGATCGAAGGAGGGGGAATGTGACCGTGACGGCAGTCGAGTCGTCTTCGTCTTCCCCGAACACCATCACCATCGATTCGGATGACGATCCGGAGGTGTTTCGAAAGGACGAGGAGTACGTCATCGTCGTGTCGGGTGATGCCACGATCACCGTTCCGAAAACCTGCGACTCGTTGACCGTCTCACTCTTCGACGGCGAGATCGCCGTCAACGCCCCCCCCTGTAAGAGCATGCTGCACACCATGAACGGCGATATACAGGCCGAAGGGCTCATACTCGAGCGGGGGTGCACCACGCTGAACGGCAATATCTGTCTGGGGTTGGTCGGCGCCGAGGGCGATTCGGTGGCGGTTACGACCCTGAACGGCGACATCGAACTGATACTCCCCGTCGGGTATGACGGCGAGGTACGCGCCGAGACGATGAGCGGCAGCATCAACTTCGATCTGCCGGATTCCGATGTGACGGACTCGGAACGCCGCATCGGATCGGGGGTAGTCTTCAGGCTGGGATCCGGCGACGGACCTCGCATCGAAAACCGAACCTTGAGCGGAGACATCGAAATACAGACGGCCGGTGCTCGAAGAACCGAGAATCGCGCCGAAACCGAGACCGACGATGCAGATACCGAATAAGTGCCCTGCGTGCGGCGGCCGGATGCAGGCGGTTCGGATGAGGTGCAAAGCGTGCGATGCGACAATAGAGGGCAAATTCGATCCCTGCCCGGTGTGCTCCCTGGAGGATGAGGACCGCAGGGTCTTCGACGAGTTTATGCACGCCCGGGGTAACCTCAAAGAGATGGAACGGGCCATGCGCCTCTCCTACCCCACGGTCCGCGCCAGGGTCGAAAAGATGTTCGGGGAGTACGAGAAGAAGGAGTCCGGCGGGAATACGCGCATGGAGGTGCTCGATTTACTCCAAACGGGGAAGATCGATGTGGAGGAGGCGGAGGAGCTGCTCGAGAGGTGCAGACGGTGACGCTCCCTGTACCGGCCTGGAAAAAGCGGTCCGGATAGTCCGGACCGCCCGTAATTCTTGTTGTAATGATGTCGTGAGAATGGATTACTTCTCGTACAGCTCCTGGGCCTCGGCGATGATCTGCTCGCCGCCGTTGTCGTACCACTTCTGCCGCATCTCTTGGTAGCCGGCTTCCAGGTCGATCTTGCCGATCAGCATGTTGATGACGTACTCGTTGTAGATATCTTCGACCTGCAGACCTAGCTCAACTTCTGCGTCCGGAACATAGTCGATCAAGTTACCGATGTAATTACGCGATGCAACCTCGACCGAATACAAGGCGTCTTCACGGTTCGGTTCGGTCTGGGGCAGATACATAGCCTGCAAGGGCCACCAGACGTGTCCCCAGGCCAACGGATGGGCCCAACCGCCCTTCGCAAATCCATCTTTTTCTCGTTCTTCCTCGATATAGGTGATCTCATCACCGCTGCGAGTGAAGTGTACTCCTTCGATACCAAGAGTCAGGAGTTCACGGCCGTCGTCAACCAGGAATTCCAGGAATTCGGCGGCTTTATCCGGACGCTTTGATCCTGCAGTAATACCGGTGTAGATGGCACTCTTGCCCCAGCCGCCATGGGCCCTGTCGCCGTTGGGTCCGGCCGGCGGATCTCCGAATTGCATGACGGCATCCGGATTAACCTTGGCTAAGCTTACGCGCATGCGGTTTACATGGCGGAACAGCGCGTTGTAGATGATACCGACTTTACCGTTGTACCATTTGTCCTCTTTCATCTGACGATCGTTGAGCATATGTTCCGGTTCGATGAATCCGGCTTCCCACATGGCCTTGGCATACTTCATGCCTTCCATCCAGGCGGGATGCTCGAACCATGCCACGACATTACCGTCGGCATCCAGATTGTAGTCATAATGCGGCAGTCCGTATGCGCCGAACAGGAAGTTAAAATCTACGCCGGGCTTGGTGTTCGAAAACGCGTAGGTGTCGTCCTGGCCGTTTCCGTCCGGATCATCATTTACGAAAGCCTCACACACATTCCAGAAGTCATCTAAATTCTCGGGCCATTCCATACCGACGTTGTTCAGCCAGTCTCCGCGCATAACCAGACACCAATTGCTGGTTCCCTTACCGGTCACGAAGGGATAGCCGTAGTATTTTCCGTCGAAGCCTGTCCAAGACTCTTTTTCGCACATGGCCTGTACCGACGGCATATACTCGAAATAATCGTTCAGGGGAATCAGCACGCCGTCTTCGATCCATTGGTATACGGCATTGGTCGGGAAACGGTTTACGACCAGATCAGGCATGTCACCGGAAGCTACCGCAACATTGACCTTCTCGTATTGACCTTGCTTGTAGGCTTCAACCTTTAGTTTGATTCCCAAGCGCTGGTTAATCTCCTGGAAGATCCTGTCGTTCTGTTCGCCTGTGATCCAGGGAGCGGCCGAATCGCCGCTTGTCATGAACCGAATCGGTACCGGTTTCTCGCCCTCCGCACCCTGCTGCCCACCGGCCATTACGGCCACCGGCAGGAGCATCGCGAGCATCGTCAGCAAGACGATGACTTTGCTACTTGTACGCATTACGTACCTCCTCTAAAATAGATAAAAAGTATATTTGCGATGGCCCGTTGCCGATCCAGATTTCGTTACGATCCGAGTTAGGACGGCTTCGGGCTCCTATCGCCTTCAGCGAAGGACCACAGAGCAACTGTCACCCTTTTACCGCACCGATCAGCACACCCTTCACGAAATAGCGTTGAAAGAAGGGGTATGCAGCCATGACCGGTAGGGCCGATGCGATTATGGTGGCCATCTTTATCGGCATTCCCAGCAAGGCCGGGTTTTCACCGCCGGTAAGGGTATCGGCCTCATTCTCAAACAACATCGCCCGGAGGAATAACTGCAGCGGCCATTTGGAGAAGTCGGAGATGTACATGACGCCGGTAAAGAAACTGTTCCAGTAAAACACGGCGTAGAACAAGGTGATGGTGGCGATTACCGGCATGGATGTAGGCACGATTATGCGGACTAAGATGAGCAGATCTCCGGCACCGTCGATACGGGCCGATTCCTCCAATTCGGACGGTATGGTAAAGAAGTAGTTCCGCATGATTATCAGGTACCACGTGCCTACGGCGACCGGCAGGATCATGGACCACAGGGTATTCATAATCCCGACCCGGCGTACGATGATATAGCGCGGGATGATACCGCCATCGAACAGCATGGTGAAGACAAACAGAAACATGATGATTCGCATGCCTTTGAGATTCTTGGAGAGGACGTATCCGGCCATCGTGGTGGCTACGATGCTTATTGCGGTACCGACTATGGTGATGAATAGGGTATTCTGATAGGCCGTCCACAGTCTCCTCATGTTGAAAAGGAATTTGTACGACGACAGATCGAAATGCTTCGGCCAAAGGTGAATATTTGTCGACCCGTAATCTTTGAACGAACTGAAGGATACCACCAGGACGTCCCAGAAGGGATACACAGTGATCAGGCAGATGATCGCCATGAAAGTGTAGTTGAAAATACTGAAACCATCCAACTTATCTATTGGTGCTCTTTTCGCCATCATCATCCCCCTACTAATAGATACCGTATTGATTTGCCGATTTGGCGATCTTGTTGGCAGAGACCAACAGCAAGAAATTGATAGTCGAGCGGAAGAGTCCGACGGCAGTGGCCTGGCTGAATTTACCATCGGCCAAGCCTGTTCGGTAGACATAGGTGTCCAAAATGTCGATGACCTCGTATACCGCGGGATGATACAAGACAAATATCTGTTCAAATCCGGCCTGCATCATCCGTCCGATACGCAGGATCAGCAAAACACTGATTACCCCGACCATATGCGGCAAGGTGATATGGTATATTCGCTGTATGCGGCTGGCGCCATCTATAGCTGCTGATTCGTACAACTCAGGGGATATGCCGGCCAGAGTCGCCATGTATATAACCGTTCCCCAGCCGTACTCTTTCCAAATCATTGAACCGATGATGGTTCCCCTGAAAAAACTCGGATCGGTCAAGAAGCCGATCGGTTGGTCGCGTACCAGCATGATGAGCTGGTTCACTACCCCACCGTTTACCGACAACAGGTTAACCAAGATCCCGCCCAATATGACCCAGGAGATGAAGTGAGGGAGGTAGATCAGCGTCTGAATAGTCCGCTTCACCTTCATGCTGCCCATCTCATTCAGCAGTATCGCCACGATGATCGGCGCCGGAAATCCGAAGGAGATCCTGAGCAGACTGATGACGATGGTATTCTGGAACACCTGCCAAAACTTGTGGAGGTTGAAGATGACCCGGAAGTACTCGAACCCGACCCAGGGGCTGCGCATGATGCCTTTCATGATGTTGAAATCTTTGAAGGCGATGGTGGCACCGTACATGGGTGCGTAGTGGAAGGTGATATAATAGATGAGAGCAGGTACCAACAGGAGATAGAGGCCCTTGTGGTACCAGAAATACCCGAGCACCGTATCACGTCTCGCGAGCATGTTCTTACGAGGCTTCAGGTCTTGATCAACAAGCGTTTCGGCCATAACGGTCACGACTCCTTCATAGTACGCCGAGATCGGCTGTTTCACCCTGATTTTTCCGATAGGACAGTATCCACCCGGATTCCACAATCTGTAAAGGGCCAATTTGTGTGATCGGCACCACTATGTAACCAGGCACACAACGACAAACAGATGCAGAGCGACGAGAGTGACTCAGTGATCCAAGTGCATATATGGGTCCAATGCGAAATTATGGGACCGTTTTGCCGTATATGTCGGTTTATCGGGAGGTTGCGTGCCTCAGGAAACCTGCGAAGTGCCGGACAGGCCTCGTATTACGGTAGATGTTCGGTACTCGGAGGGCGTCATGCCCAGATATTTCCTGAAGGCCCGGGCGATATTCTTCTTGTTGATGAATCCGGTTTCGGCGGCGATCTCATGAACCGGCTTGTCGGTTTGCTCCAGGAGTCTGCGGGCGGCTGCGAGCCTCCTGGAGGTCAGATACTCGAAATAGGTGGTCCCGGTTTCCTCCTTGAATATCCGGCAGAAGTAGCGCGCGTTGAGGCGGGTCATGTCGGCGATACAGTTGAGATCGATCTGTTCGGAGAATTTCTCGTCGATATACCGCTTGACCGACTCGATTACGTCCCGTGAATTTCCGAACGGGGTCTCTCCCATGGCCCCGGCTACGCCGTCTACCATGTCGCCGAACCAGGCCTTGATCTCATCCTCACCCTTCAGCCGCTCGAATTCGTAGAGGGGATTGGTATCTTCGTTCATGAACCGAATGTCGGCGGTTCTCGACCGCGACAGGGCGACACCCATGGTGGCGTTGGCAAGGTCCAGCAGAAAGGCCTTCCGTTGCAGGATCCCGATCTCCTCCTGTCCGAAGAGAAACCCGATGATCTCCTCGATACGACGCACCGCTTCCCTGTGATTACCGCTCCGCAGGGCCGTGATAGCCCCTTCCTTGAGCGACTCGAAATCCATCACGCTACGACGGACCCCTTTACTGCCGGAGATATCGTCGATGTGGATGATATTTCCCTTGCCCGCGACTCCCTGGTAGTTCAACGCCTCGAGGGCCTCGGTATACGAGAGACGGATATCGGTGACGGCGTCGTAGGCATCGCCGATACCGATCAGGATGTTACCGGAGACCCCGACCCCCATGCTGGACCTGATCTCCTCGGCCACCCGTCCGGCGATGTCCCGTGCCGCCTCGGCGGTGATGTAGTCCGGGAAGTTCATGAGCACGGCGAGTTCATCCCACCCGCGGTTTACCACGAAGCCGTTACATCGACGATTCACCATGGTATCCGCCTTCATGGCCAGTCCATAGGCGACCAGATTGCGGTCGTCCATACTCGGTCCTTGCACGACCTCTTCGTCCATGGCCCTGAGGATCATCACGGCGAAGGACCCCGGGAGTAGTTGGATACCGAAGTACTCCAGTCGCTCTTGGATGCGTGTGACGTCCGATTCCCTTCCGAGAAATAGATCGAATAGGAAATGCTCCCTCAGCACAATACGATTCTCTTGGTACCGCTTCTGGAACTCCTCGTTTTCGTGAAGTAGCCTGTGCATGGAGTCGCCGATGTATGCCAAGGCGTCGTCCGCGTCGGCTTCAGGGTGTTCCGGATTGTATTCCTCGAGTTCCATGGCGATCTTCCGTATCGGGCGGTAATGCACGCGGGAGACCAGCAGGCTGAGTCCCGTGCCGACGATCAAGCTGAAGCCGGAAACCAGGAGAGTCACGATGAGGATCAACCGGGATTCACCCATGACGGCATCATAGGGGCTGACCGCCACGTAGGTCCAATCGTTGTAGGATGAAACGAAATATGAAACCAACTGCCGTTCGCCGTCATCGGAATCGATAAAATACCCTTGTGTCTGAAATTCGGTCTCGGGAGGCAGGAGCTCGCTATGCCGGTAGAGTTGGTCTTTGCGGATATTGGAAAGAATCATCCCGGCCTTGTCGAGGATGTAGACCTTCCCCAAGCGTGCGGCGTTCACACCCACCGCCGTCTTGTAGAGGAAGTCTTCAACCACATTCATCATCAGCACCCCCCGCGTGCGGCCGGTTCCGAAGGGGACCTTCACGAGAAAGCTGATCACGTTGGTGTATCTCACCGTGTCCGGAGAGATGACTCTGGTGTTGAGCCATACCGTCTGCTTGGAAAATTCCATGAATCCGGCGATTAATCCCCGGTCCTTGTACAAATCAAGTCCGATGATCCCGGAATCGCTAATGATCTTGTCATTCTCGAGGGAGTACATCGAAACCGAATGGATGAAATCCGATGCCTGGGTGCGGTCGATGAACAGGTCGTTGACCCGTACCAGCGTCTGATACTCCTCATTCACGACCCATCGGTTGTGCAGGAGATACTCTACATCTTTGTTGATTGCCAAAGTGTAGGTAGTCCGCTCGATCTGTTTCAACACCGTCTCGACCAGGGTACGAGTCTGCCGCAGGATTTCGATATTGTGATTGAAGGTGTCGCGCTTCACCTGGCGCGAGGTGAGTGAGTATGAGAGGAGTCCCGTGGCCAGAGTCACAAAGAATACGATGAAGAGAATCTGAGTCAAGAGCCTGGCGGTGTATTTACGTCGCATATCGTAATGTACGAGTATATACGCATACGGGGGACGGTGCAATCTGCCTCGATTTCAAACGATTGAACATCGGGCGGGAACGGGATACCGTATCGCTCGTGTGCATCTATCGGAAAACCGACTTCGCGAGCTTGTTCGAAAAACTCGGTATCACCTATCTGGAACGTCCTCGGATCGCTGTAGCCGAAATCGCGGGAGTCGATTTCCGGCAAGATCCCTATTACGCGGCCAACCGAGAGGAGTTTGCGACTCTGACGGCGCGGTACGGCGGCCTGCTTCGGGAGGGTCGTACCGCCGACCTGCGCATCCGAGAAACGGAAGATGGCAGGGGGTACGGGCTATTCTCGGCCCGGGATCTGTCGGCGGGCGCGTTTATCGGGGAATACTGCGGCGTCGTTCGAGTGGCTGAGGAAGTCGACGGTAATACGGGGGGATACGCCACCGATTACGCCTGGGAGTATCCCGTCTCCCTACCCGACGGGACGCCTCTCGAGCTGGACGCGTCGCGAGAGGGCAATGAACTCAGGTTCGCGAATCATGGCTTCTCACCGAATCTAGCCGTCGAACACACGCTGGTGGACGGACGCTGGGCGATCTTCTTCGTCGCCGCGAAGGATATCGCCGCTGAGGAGGAGTGTATAGTCGACTACGGGCTGGAGTACTGGACCGGGGGGTTCAGGGAGTTGATTCTTGGCGGTTGACCGTCTCCGGTATCACTCCACTTCCAACACCAGCGTCTTCAGATAGGCGCCTTCCGGGAAGGCGATGCGTCTGGTGTGATCCGGCGGCTGGGAAAACTCCTCGACGATCCGTGCGTCGCGTCCGGCATTCCCCGCGGCGATCCTGACCATGCCACGGAACTCGTCGGCGGAGACAACCCCGGAGCAGGAACTCGTGACCAGCATACCCCCCGATGCCACGTGCCGGAAACAGGCTTGATTGAGACCGATGTAACCTCGTCCGGCGGCATCGAGCTCGGAGCGGTGTTTGGCGAATGCAGGTGGATCGCAGATGATACGGTCAACCTTCTCATCCCCTGAGGCTCGTTCCGCGAAGAACGCATCCATTCCGGTCTGCTGAAACTCGATCCCCCGTCCTTGAGGGTCGATTCCGTTCAGCCTGAGCATCTCGGCGGCACCTTCCAGCGCCGTGTTCGATGCATCGACGCTGAGGATAGATTCCGCGCCGCCGAGGGCGGCGGCCACGGTGAAGGCTCCGGTGTAGGAAAAGAGGTTCCAGATCCGCTGCCTCTCCGCCGTCTGCCGGACGAACCGCCTGACCGGCCGTTGGTCCAGGAAAAATCCGGTCTTCTGACCATAGAGGGGGTCCGCGATGTACCGGATGCCGTCTTCCGTGAATGGGGCTCGATCCGGCAGGTCGCCGAACACCACCGACGGCTCCCTGCCCTTGAGCCCTTCGGCCGTCCTGCCCTCGACATCCGAACGCTCGACTATCGCCTGTGGTGCCGGTACCCGCTTCAGGGCCGCTATGACGGCATCACGGAAGGTTTCCATGCCCGCGGTGTGGATCTGGAACACCGCGACGTCGGCATAGATATCCACCACCAGGCCGGGCAGATAGTCCGCGTCTCCGTGTACGAGTCGGTATCCGTCGGTGTTCGGGGGCAGGTGTTGTCGTTTCTGATCCCGGAGTATCTTGAAACGGGCCGCAAAGAAATCGGTGTTGATCGCGAGGTCTCGACCCGGAGCCACCATCCGAACCCGGATGGTATGACCGGCGTGAAAGGTGCCGGTTCCCAACAACTCGTCTTCTGCCGAGTAGACGCGCACCACGTCTCCGGTACGGCAGTCTTCGGCCCGGGCTACGCCGTTTGAGAAGACCCAGGGATGGCCGGCCCGGATGGGAGCCTCCCTGCCCGGCTTGAGCGTTACGGTATGCTTGGGCATATCGTCAACCTTTCCGACGCCGGATGACGGTGGTGAAATCCTTCTCGCCGACCGGCAGATGGACGATCCAGAAGGCATTGGGAAGCTTTTCGCAGCGATACTCGTCGCATACGACCTCGCCCCGGCCCGAGTACACCGCCACGGGCCCGGACTCGATGAGCCTGATCTCGACGGCTTCCGCGGACGAGGAGACGGCCGACACGGTGGCCGGCGAGAGATACTTGTCGACCCGGCCCACCACCGCCCATCCTTCGCGGACCGGACACAGGAGCACTAAATCATCCTGAAACTCATCCATCTCCAAGGGGTACTCTTCTCCCGCATGCAGCACGCTGCCGACGCCGGAGTAGCGGTCGTACAGCACGAGCCCCTCATCCGGAACGAGCCATTCTTCGGGCTCGGGCAGCATCATTCCGGCATACCGGTAGTCTCCGGTGGAAACCGTGCCCGTGACCGTCTTCGATGAACCGCCGCCGTCGAGTCGGTGGCGCGGGGCTTCGTCCGATTCGCCCGGACCGTCGGGGTCCCGCCCATCCCCCTGCACCAGGTTGTAGGCCGCCACCGCCGCACATCCGTTGGCAAGCGGGGCGATCACACGATAGGGTCTCGATGTGTCGTTGAGGGCGTCCAGAAAGACCGAGTCGGGCAATGGAACCGCGGGAGCCAGCGGTCGGAAGAGACGCCCGTCGTCGGCGCAGAGGGGCAGCACGTATTCGGCCTGGATATCCTCAGGAGCGTCGGAGAGGTAGATGGGGGCGGCGCTCAGCGCCTTGGAGACGGCCATCATCCTGCCGCATACCGGGTCGGAGGAGTGAAACATGTCGTGGTCGGGCCATACGGTCCACCCCAGCCACATGGAGTTGGTGTAGGACTGCATGATATGCGAGGCACTGGAGGGCCCTTCACCGAGATGGTAGTCGATGCTGCAACGGGTCACCGCGCTGTAGCGCGTATTGAAGATGCACAGGGTGTTATGGGCCATGCAGTTGATCATCCCGTGGGGAATATGGTTGTGTACCGCCTCCTCCAGTGTTCTCGAGTTTTGGGTCGACGCCGCTACCGCGTTTTCGGTACCCCGGTAGGCAGCCAGGTTGGATGCCTGGACGTCGATCTTCACGAAGTCGAATCCGTACGTTCCCGCCGACCCGATGAGGGCCTCGTAGAACGCATGAGCTGCTTCGGGGGTGCCCTCGGGGAGATACGCCCCGCTCGGGAGAGGCGCCAAGTGTTCGTTCAGGTCACCGAAATCGTTCTGCCGGTGTAGCGTCTCCCAGAGTCCCTGACAGCAGTGCCAGAGACCGATCCAGGTGAGACGCTCCGAATCTCGTGTCGCGAGGACGGGTTTCCAGCCGTCGTGAAATTTCTCCGGATCGGGTACGAGACTCTTGAGGCTGCGCCCCTCCTGGGTCTGATGGCCGTCGTCGATGAGAACCCATCTGACGGGAGACCCGCCGCGCCGGAGACGTTCCATCGCCCCTACCAATACGCCTGTATCGATATCCCTCTTATACTGTTCCCAGCTGCACCAGCCGAGATACTCGAATGGCTCGGGGTAGTGCTTGCGCCACCGCCAGGAGGTTTTCGCGGCGACCCGGCTATCGCGCAACGCCGCATCCCAGGCCAATCGAAACGCCTCGGCGGCATTCGTCGCATGACCCCACGCGAAGAGCGGAGCGGCCCCCGCGAAGGTGTCGGTTCCTAATGTGGCGGCGCGAACCGAAAGACTTCCGTCCTCGGCGACGTGAAACACTCCAACCGATCGTTCACCGGGCACGGCCAACAACGCCGTCACGCCGGAATCGCGTTCAAGCAGTATGGCCATACCTTCCCGATTCGGTCGTCCGACCGACCGGTTCTGCACATAGCCATCGGCGAACAGCGTTCCGAGATCGGGCCCTGAAATCCACGGCAGCTCGCGGTTGGCGTCGGCCGGCCAGGAGCTCCGATTCTTGCGCCGGTCGGCGCTGAAATACACGGCGTTCGAATACCGCGGCAGCCGAAGCGAATGGGAAACCACGGTTCCTTCATCATCCGGTGTACATGCATCGAGATCGGCGGCACACACACCCTGTTTCACATCCATATCGAGTTCGATCATTCCTATAGGGTACCCCTTTTCGGGAGTTGGTCAAGCCCGGAACCTCGCAAACCGAATTAATCCGACTTCAATTCGCGGTCACGACTCAACCTCGAGGTGGAGAAATCGGCGTTTCCCGACTCGCAAGAGGGTCCGCCCCGCACCAGGTTTCATGAATTCATAGCCGGGATCGGTTATCCGTACTCCGTCGATGGAGACGCCACCCTGTTCGACGAGTCGCCGCCCTTCACTGGTCGACTTCACGAGTCCGGTCTCCTTGAGAAGCGTGCATATCGGCGTAGCCGATCGGCGCCACACCCGAGTTTCTATCTGGTCCGGTAATCCGTCGGCCGAGAACACCCGGGAAAATTCGTTTGCGGCGGTCTCCGCGGCAGCGTGACCATGGTAGACCTTCGCCAAAGCGAAGGCGACCCGCATCTTCGCATCCTTCGGGTTCACCGTTCCGCCGGTTAACTTCCGCTCCCAATCAACGATCTCTTCCTGGGCGATGCCGGTACAATGCATCATATACATAGTAATCGACTCATCTGGTAGAGACATCACCTTGCCGTACATCTCCGCTGCCGATGCGGTGACAGGGATGTGGTTCCCGGCGGACTTGCTCATCTTGAGCCCGTCGGAACCGGGTAGCAGGGGCATGCAGATTACCACCTGCGGTTCTAAGGCGCGATCACGCATGAGCTCCCTGCCGCAGAGGCAGTTGAACTTCTGATCGGTGCCGCCGAGTTCGACGTCGGCCTTCACCACCACCGAATCGTAGGCCTGCAGCACCGGATAGAGCAGCTCGTGGACCGAGAGCCGCCGCCCGTCATCGAGGCGCCTGCGAAAGGTGTCGTGGGCCAGCATTTGCGCCACCGAGAATTCGGCCATCAACCCGACGGTGTCCGACAGAGAAACCCCGTCGAACCACTCCGATTGCCGGCGCACCTCCGCCCGGTCGGGATCCACGATCTTGAAGATCTGATTGGTATATGTTTCCGCATTCTCCCGCACCTGTTCGGCATCGAGGGGAGGACGCTCTGAATTTCGTCCGGTCGGGTCTCCGATCCTAGCGGTGTAGTCGCCGATGATCAGCACGGCCTCGTGGCCCAGGTCCTGAAACTGCCGCATCTTCCGGTAGGGCACCATGTGCCCGATGTGCACGTCCGGAGAGGTGGGATCGATGCCCTGCTTCACCCGCAGCGGCCGTCCTGTCCTCACCGACTCTGTGAGTTTGCTCCGAAGCTCCTCCCGGGGCACGATCTCCACCGTCCCCTCCTCCAGCAACCGCAGCTGTCTTTCGACCTCTTTCGCGATCTCCCTGTCGTTCTCTCTTTTGTTTTCCATGTATTTCCTCCTGAGTGTGTGTGTATCGGCGAAGCAAACCCGCGGAGAAAAGAAAAAACCCGCAGGTATTACCCCGCGGGTTCGACTTTCGAATCGTTCTCCTTGCGAAAATTACACGGAAACTCTCCCGTGGACGCAAGGACACAAGTCCGCCGACGGCAACACCTTCTCCGATGGGATTCGATAATAATAGAGATAATAGATGTTGAATTTCGCCAGCAGACTATTCCGTTGCATGACTCTCATTATAGGGTAATTCGGAAAACTGTCAACAAATTCTAGAAAAATCATGCCGAAATCTTTGACAGATTAGCCAAAAATCTGGTAGTATCTCTTTGATCGACGACGGGCGATTAACTCAGTGGGAGAGTGCTACCTTCACACGGTAGAAGTCACAAGTTCAAATCTTGTATCGCCCAGAAGATAATTCCTTATAATGTAAAGATGTAAAGCCATTCCTGAAGGAGCGGGATATGGCTTTTTTTTATGTTTTTCACCAATTCGTAACTTTTTTGTATCTTTCATCTTTGGACTCCTATGGAAGCAGCCGCCGCCTTCGTGACCTGGATGCATGAGACGTGGCCGTCGGTACATGCCGATATTGAATCCTCAGGGACAATGCTTCGGGATGGCCAGGTCATCAGTGCGCGAATGGACGTTGTGGTTGATGCCGACGATGAGCACGTAGTGATCGATCACAAGACGCTTCGCGGGAAGTTTAGGCCCGCGACCGTGGTTGTCGACTACCAGGAGCAGTTGCAGTTGTACGAGGATCTGCTCAGAGCAGCATTACCTGACGGCCGACGAGTAAGGTCGATGGTTAACCTGGTGCTTCAGGGTGTGGCTGTCGTAAGATGATACCGGTTGGCAGGATGAACTCAGCGGTTCACGTCTGCACAATCCACGGAA
>CAZAKE010000115.1:0-15304 GCA_964485495.1 uncultured Spirochaetales bacterium | reverse complement strand
CCTGGTCTTCATGTTCGGCGTTCCGGCACTCATCCTGGCACTCAAAGGTCCCCTCGAACGCCGCCGTCACGATGAGAGCATCAAGCTGTCGATGATACCGGAGTTGATCATGGAGTGGCTCGTAGAACTCCTCGAGGTCTTCTCGGGATACCTGGCCAATACCCTCTCGTTCATGCGGGTGGCCGGACTCGGCATCGCCCACGTGAGTCTCATGGTGGCGTTCTTCAGCATCGCCGAGATGGCCGCGCCGGACGGCGGATTTTCAATCGCATCGCTGTTGATTCTGGTCTTCGGGAACGCCCTGGTGATCGCCCTGGAGGGACTGTCGGCAGGCATCCAATCCCTGCGTTTGAATTATTACGAGTTCTTCTCGAAATACTTCACCGGAACCGGACGGGCGTACGAGCCGATCTCCCTTCTTCGAGACAAGAGACGAGACAGGAGACGAGACCGGTAACGAACGCTGCCGGACTGCGGTGAACGATCTGAAGCCCGGTCGGACGTACCATTTTGAAGAGACCTGGTATGGAGTCGAATCTATTTTCAAGAGGAGTGAATCGAATGAATAGAATACCGTTGGAATTCCGAGGCAAAGTCATCTCTATGACGACGGTGGTGTTCGCCGCATGTAGTATTTTTCTGGCGGTACCGTTGGTCTCGGTCGCGGCCTCGCCGGCCGAATCGGGGTACACGGCGGCGGCCGCAGTCGCCGAACCCGCGTCCGAGTCGGTCTCCGATTCGAGAGGTGAGAACGGCGGCGACACCGAGGTGAACGGCGAGAATAGCGGCGACACCCGCGAGATGCAATCGGGTGCCGACGGATCGGAAGGAGCCGAGGCCACGGCGGCGGTATCCCCCGACGTCCAAAAGTTCGGCCTGGTCGCGGCGGCAATCGCGTTCGGCTTCGGTGCCATCGGCGCCGGCATCGCAATCGCCAACGTAGGAGCCGCGGCCATGGGGGCCATCGGTGAGAAACCGGAGATTGCGAGCCAAGCCCTCATCTTCATCGCACTGGCCGAAGGGCTGGTGGTGTTCGGATTCATCACCGCACTGATGATCCTGGGCAAGGTATGAAAACCAACCGCCTGCGGAAGCGCCTGTGACATACTATGTTATCGGCGACGAAGACACGGTTCTCGGGTTCGGCATGGTCGGTGTACCCGGAAGGGTTGCGGAAGACCGTCCGTCCGCGGAGTCGGCCTTCGAAGACGCCATCGGGAATTCCGAGACGGGAATCGTAATCATCACGGAACGCGTTACCGAGTTGATTCGCAAACGAGTAGACGAGTACCTGTTTTCCGAGAGGTTTCCGCTGATCGTCGAGATCCCCGACCGGCAGGGGCGCCTCGAGGGGAAAGCCGGCATTCGCGAGATGGTCAACCAGGCCATCGGAATCAAGTTATGAGTAGATACAAATATGCGTGAAGACAGAAGAAACAAGGGAAAAAACAAAGAAAGAAGCAAAGAGAGAAGCAAAGAGAGAAGAGACGGAACGTCATTCGATGACTACACCCGTTCCGAAGAACCGCCGGGACCGAAGGATTCCGGTAATCCCGTCTCCACGGCCGATAACGGAGAGAACGGAGAGAACGGAGAGAACCTGAAGATCGCGGAGGGGATCCTCGAAGACGCGGAAAGAGAGGCACGGAAGGTGATCGCCGAGGCGGAGAAAGCCAAGGCGGAGCGGGTAGCCGCGGCAACGGCACAGACCGAACGGATACGGAGAGAAACCGAGCGGAACGCGGAAGACAGGCTCAAATCGATATCCAGGCAGGCCGACAGCGCGGTCACAGTCGCAATCAGGCGGTCGCAGTTGAAATCCAGGGAGACATTCCTCAGAAAGGCCGGCGAGGGAGCCGCGAAACGGATGGCGAAACTGATCGACGAACCGCAATACCGGGAGATCCTCGTCCGCTGGATCGCCGAAGCCGCGGCCGGGTTGAATACGGATGCCGCCGTGGTCAACGCCTCCTCGCGGGAGCGCGGACTCATCGACGAGGATGTTTTACACCGGGCTTCGGAACAGGCCCGCGAACTGACCGGCCGTCTGCCGGTACTCTCCGTAAGCACCGATCCACCGCTACCCGAGCAGGGAGTCATGTTGTTCGCCGCGGACGGCAGGACGGCCTATGACAATCGAGTCTCCACGAGAATGCGGCGGTACAATTCCGAGATCCGTACAATCGTATACGAGGGGCTGAAAGGTGAGTGATAGCGGCAAGAGCGGCGTCGCCAGGATCATCGGACAGGTCCGCAGGGTGAACGGGCCGGTCATCGAGGCGGACGGAATCACCGACGCCCGCATGCTCGAGTTGGTTTCGGTAGGCGAATCGAAACTCGTCGGAGAGGTCGTGAAACTCGAGACCGGCCGGGCGATAATCCAGGTCTACGAGGATACCACCGGTCTGGCTCCCGGTGAAAACATCTACGGCTCCGGAATGCCCCTCTCGGTGGAACTCGGTCCGGGCCTGATCGGCACCATCTACGACGGAATCCAGCGCCCCCTCAAACTGCTGGCCGAGTTATCGGGGTCCTTCATCGAACGCGGGGTAAACCAGAGCGCCCTGGATCACGAACGCAGGTGGCACTTCGTCCCTCAAATCACGAAAGGCGATGAGATCCGTCCGGGACGGATAATCGGTCGGGTGCAAGAGACCGAACGGGTAGAGCACCGCGTGGTATGCCCGTCGGGCATCTCAGGCATCGTCGCAGACGTAGTCCCGGAAGGGGAATATACGGTGGACGACTGGGTAGTCCGGGTTTCCATCGGCATTCTCGGATCGGACGATCCGGGAACGGATACGATACCCGTTACCATGTTTCACCGTTGGCCCATCCGGGAACCACGACCCGTGGCAGAACGGCTTGCGCCGGACGTCCCCCTGATCACCGGTCAGCGGGTCATCGACACGCTGTTTCCCCTGGCCAAGGGCGGTACGGTGGCCATCCCCGGCGGATTCGGTACCGGCAAGACCATGACCCAGCACGCCGTCGCCAAGTGGTGCGACGCCGACATCATCGTCTACATCGGCTGCGGCGAACGGGGGAACGAGATGACCGACGTCCTCACCGAATTCCCACGGCTGGTCGACCCGCGGACCGGTCAGAGCCTGATGGACCGTACCATCCTCATCGCCAACACCTCCAACATGCCCGTCTCCGCCAGAGAGGCCAGTATCTACACCGGCATCACCATCGCCGAGTACTATCGCGACCAGGGATATCACGTGGCGGTGATGGCGGACTCGACCTCCCGCTGGGCCGAGGCCCTGAGAGAACTCTCGGGCCGGATGGAGGAGATGCCCGCCGAGGAGGGATTCCCGGCGTACCTTCCCACCAGGATCGCCGAGTTCTATGAGCGTGCCGGATACATGCGGGTACTGTCGGGTGCGGAGGGCTCCGTCACGGTCATCGGTGCGGTCTCACCACCGGGGGGCGACTTTTCAGAGCCGGTTACCCAGCACACCAAGCGGTTCGTCCGCTGCTTCTGGGGCCTCGACAAACAGCTGGCAAACGCACGGCACTACCCGGCGGTCTCCTGGCTCGACAGCTACTCCGAATACCGGGATACCCTGGCCGACTGGTGGAGCGAGAAGATCTCGCCGGAGTGGGATACGGACCGGGCCGAGGTCATGAGCCTGCTGCAGCGTGAGGTCCGTCTTCAGCAGGTGGTGAAGCTGGTAGGCCCCGACGCCCTGCCCGACAGTCAACGGTTCGTCATCGAAGTCTGCTTGCTCTTCAAGAACGCCTTTCTGCAGCAGAACGCCTTCGACGACATCGACCGCTTCACAGGCCCGCAGAAGCAGGCGGCCATGCTGTCGATAATTATGACCTACTGGCGCAAGGGAGCGGAAGCCATCAAGCAGGGCATTACCCTCGTCAAACTCCGGCGCATGAAGGTCCTGCAGGAGATGGTGAAGATGAAGTCCACCATCGCCGATGAGGATACCCGGCAGATGGAGAGACTGGCGGCCAGGCTGGAGCGAGGCTTCGACAGACTCGATTCGATCTACGGAGGTCCGGAATAATGCCCGAACTGTCCAAAATACCGGATATCCGGCGGTCGCTCCTCGCCGGCAAGGAATACATCGGGGCCGACCGTATCGACGGTCCCCTGGTCTTCGTCGGTAACACCCATCCGGTCGGATACAGGGAACTGGCCGAGTGCATCGATCAAGAGGGCAACGTGAAGCTGGGGATGGTGCTGGAGACATCTCGCAACTTCGCGGTGGTTCAGGTCTTCGAGGGAACCTCCGGTTTGACTCTGCCCGGAACCAGGACCCGTTTCAGGGGAGAGCCCCTCACGTTAGGAGTCTCCGAGGGGATGCTCGGGCGGGTGTTCAACGGCATCGGCGAACCTATCGACGGCGGACCGCCACCGGCCGCGGACGAAGAGGCGGAGGTAAACGGCAGGCCGGTAAACCCCACCTCTCGGGAGTATCCGCGAGACTTCATCCAGACCGGAATCTCGGTCATCGACGGGATGAACACCCTGATTCGGGGCCAGAAGCTCCCCCTCTTCTCGGGCAACGGGCTGCCCCACAACGAACTGGCCGCACAGATCACCAGGCAGGCGAAGGTCCGAGGGGCCGGCACCGACTTTGCCATTGTATTCGCGGCCATGGGAGTCAAGCACGACGTGGCCAGGTTCTTCACCTCCTCCTTCGAGGAGAGCGGGGTGCTCGAGAACGTGGCCCTCTTCCTCTCCCTGGCCGACGATCCCTCCATCGAACGGCTCATCACGCCCCGCACCGCATTGACTCTGGCGGAGTATCTGGCCTTCGAGAGGGACATGCATGTGCTGGTGATCATGACCGACATGGCAAACTACTGCGAATCCCTGCGTGAGATCTCGACCCTTCGCGGCGAGATCCCCTCGCGGAAGGGATATCCGGGATATCTCTACTCGGACCTGGCCGAACTCTACGAACGGTCGGGAATGCTTAAAGGGCATCCGGGCTCCATCACCCAGCTCCCGATCCTCACCATGCCCAACGACGACATCTCCCACCCGATCCCCGACCTCACCGGATATATTACCGAGGGACAGATCGTCTTCGAAAGGGAGATGTACGGCAGGAGCATCTATCCGCCCATCGCGGGCCTGCCCTCCCTCTCCCGGCTGATGAAAGACGGCATCGGCGAGGGCATGACTCGTGAAGACCATCCGCACCTCGCGAGTCAGCTGTTCGCCGCATACAGTTACGTGAAGGATGTCCGCAACCTGGCATCGGTTATCGGCGAGGAGGAGCTCACGCCCCTCGATCATCAATACATGGAGTTCGGTGAGTTCTTCGAGCGCAGCTTCGTCACCCAGGGCAGGGACGAGGACAGGTCCATCGACGAAACCCTGGATCTCGGGTGGAAGGCCCTCGGCCAACTGCCGGCCGAAGAGCTCCACCGGGTAACCGAAGAGGAGTTGGAGGAACACTACGGAAGATGAGAGTTGTCGAATGAGAGCTGGAAGATGAAGGTTGGAAGATGAGATCACGCCGTGCGTAACGTCCCACCCACCAAGACGAACCTCCTGAGGATCGGCGACGAACTCAAGTTCGCCAAGCTGGGACACGAGCTCCTGGACCAGAAACGGAACATCCTCGTGTTGGAGCTTCTCAACCTGGTGGACCAGGCCGAGGAGTACCAATCTCTGGTGGAGCGGTCCCTGCGGGACGCGTTCCAGGCGTTGGAACGGACCTCCCTCCGAATGGGAAAGCGGCGCTTCTTGACCCTCTCCGGTGCGGTCAACATCTCCACCTCCATCTCACTCCGCCGGCGCCGAGTGATGGGGGTCCCCCTGCCCGTGGTGGAGACGGAATTCGAGGATAACTCCCCCTATTACAGCCCCGAAGAGACGAGTATCTTCGCCGACCAGACCCTAATCGCCTTCAAGGAGGCCCTGAGCCTGATGGGCCGCCTCGCGGAACTGAAGATCTCCATCATGCGCCTCGCCCGGGAAACCCGAAAAACCATCCGGAAAGTGAACGCCCTCGAGAAGATCGCCATTCCCGATCTGGAGGAGACCCTGGGGCATATCCGAAACCGACTCGAAGAGAACGAACGAGACATGTTCGTTATCATGAAGATGGTCAAAGCCCGCCTGGAGAAGCGACGAAGCAGGGAGTGAAGCACACCATGAAGAACAACACAGAAGCCACGCAGAAAAAAGTGTCGAGGTAGGATATACTACGAGTTAGGAGTGTTCCATGGACGGACCGATAGGAAAGATCCTCGTATACATAGACGGTTCCGAGGAATCCATCACCGCCGCACAATACGCAATCATGTTGGGGGCCTCTACAGGCGCCGAAGTCACGGCGATGTACGTGGTCAACACCCGTGCCCTGTCCGACTTGGTGAAGAGCAAGATCTTCCTGGTCTCGGAACAGGACGAATATCAGCGAGATCTGGAGGCGGATGCCGATAGATATCTCAACCACGTGCGTGAGATGGCCCGATCGAAGGGAGTCGCCATCGAGACGGTCAAGACCAACGGTACCGTGCACTCCGAGATCAAGCAGGCCGTCACCGACGGCGACTACGATCTCCTCGTGATCGGGGAACTATCCCGCATCCGCAGCCGGAGAGACGAGTTCTACGATGACTCCGAACGGGCCATGCGGGCCGTCCCATGCTCGGTGCTCATCGTCAAGGATGAGGACCGTGTCTGGGACCTGTTCGATGAGTTGTGAACAGCCGCCACTCGGTGAACCCATGGACGCCTTGAGGTTCCCGGCAGGGAGCGGACACTCACCGGAGGCTTCCGTTTCGCCTCCCCGGCGTCTTACACGAAGGTAGATTGTGGATATCAGATTGAGGACAAGGTGAAGGCATGACACTACTAGACCTGTTATCCGAAGATGTGATCAAGGTTCCCCTTTCGGGCTCCACCAAGCGGGAGGTCTTGCGAGAACTCCTCGATACCCTGAACGAGGCCGGAAAGGTAGCGGAGTACGACCTGGCCATGGATGCCGTTCTGCTTCGTGAATCTCAGGGCAGCACCGGTCTCGAGGCCGGAATTGCCGTTCCGCACGCCAAGACCGATGCGGTGGCCGACATAGCCCTTGCCCTGGGAATCCACCCTACCGGCATCGAGTTCGAGGCGCTGGACGGCAATCCGTCGCAGCTCTTCTTCATGATACTGGCCCCGCCCTCCCAGGCGGGGAAGCATATCGAGATCTTGAGCGAGATCGCCAAGATAAGCCGGTCACCCGCCTTCCTGCGCTCCCTGGTTCGTTCGGTAACCCCCGGAGAGGTTCTTGAACTCTTCCTCGAAGACTGAACCGGAAAACAGATCGGCGACGACACATGGGGGCGGAGACAGATTCGCGGACTGGCCCCTGGGGATGTTCTCCTGGTTCGGGTTCGAACTCAAGCAGGAACAGCGGCTGCGGTTGATCGGGGAGGCCGGATTCAAGGCCACGTCCTTCTGGCTGGCCAAGCGCTGGGAGGAGGAGCATGGGGTGGACTACCGGCGTGTCGCGGACGCGGTCAGGCGCTCGGGGCTCAAACTCGAGTTTATCCACGGCGATTACCGCGGCTGCAACGCCATCTGGGACCCGTCGGCCTCGAGCCGGCGGACGGTGCGGCAGGATTACCACTACTACGTCGATTTCTGCAGGGACAACCGCATACCCACGGTAGTCCTGCATCTGACCCGCGGGCCCCATCCTCCCCCGCCGACCGAGGCGGGGCTCGAGTTCCTTACCGACCTCACGGCCCATGCCGCAAGGTACGGCGTTCGCATCGCACTGGAGAATACCCGCCATCAGGAGCACCTCGACGCCGCCCTGGAGGCCATCCACTCTCCCTTCCTGGGGCTCTGCTACGACTCCTCTCACGACTTCCTGTACGGAGAACCCGTCGGCGCGGTCCTCGAACGGTGGGGGCGCCGGCTTTTCGTCACCCACTTCTCCGACAACGACGGCGAGGCCGACAGACATTGGATCCCCGACTTGGAGAATCCCCTGTGGGACCGGGTCGCCTCCGCCTTCCCTGCCAGGACCTTTTCCGGCGCCATCCATATGGAGGTACTCGGATACCTCCAAGCCGACCGGCGTCCACGGGTATTCGTGGAGAAGGCCTACACGGCGGCCCGGCGGCTAAAGAGTCTCGTGGGCGGTGATGCAACCGGTAGCGACGCGTAATGGGCGGCTTGGATCTGTTCGACGGCGCCGGCGACACTCAGGGCGAGCCGCTGGCATACAGGATGCGCCCCCGCAATCTGGACGAGTATATCGGTCAGGACCACATCGTCGGACCCGGACGACTGCTGCGCCGGGTCATCCAGGCCGACCAGCTCTCGTCGCTCATCTTCTACGGCCCCCCGGGCACCGGCAAGACGACCCTTGCGCGGGTCATCGCCAATCACACCAAGAGCGCCTTCCTCTCCCTCAACGCGGTCTTGGCCGGGGTAAAACAGCTCCGGGAGTCGTTACAGGAGGCCCAGGAGAACCGAAGGCTCTACGGCCGCCGTACCATCCTGTTCATCGACGAGGTGCATCGCTGGAACAAGGCCCAGCAGGACGCGCTCCTGCCGTGGGTGGAGAACGGGACCGTGGTGTTGATCGGCGCCACCACCCAGAACCCCTATTTCGAGGTCAACTCGGCCCTGGTGAGCCGCAGCCGGATCTTCCAGCTGAAGCCTCTTACCGACACCGACCTCCGAGCCATCGCCGAAGCAACGGTAGGCGATCGAGAACGGGGATACGGCAAATACACGGTGGAGATCGACGAGGACGCGCTGACCCACCTGATCGATGTTTCCTCCGGTGACGCCCGGAGCCTCCTCAACGCCCTCGAGCTGGCCGTCGAGACGACTCCTTCCGAATTTCCACCGCCACCGGATGAGACAATCCGCATCACTCTTCCGGTGGCCGAGGAGAGCATCCAGCGACGTGCGGTGCTGTATGACAAGGAGGGTGACTATCACTTCGACGTGATCAGCGCCTTCATCAAGTCTCTGCGCGGTTCCGACCCCGACGCCGCCCTCTACTGGCTCGCGAAGATGGTCAGTGCCGGCGAGGACCCCCGGTACATCTTCAGGAGGATGTTGATCTCGGCGTGCGAAGACGTGGGTCTCGCGGATCCTCAGGCGCTGGTGATCGTCGAGGCTGCGGCCGCCGCCTTCGACCGGGTCGGACTGCCGGAGGGACAGTTTCACCTGATCCATGCATGCCTCTACCTGGCCACAACACCCAAGTCGAACTCCGCCCTCGGCTATTTCGACGCCGTCAAGACCGTAGAATCCGAGAGGAACGACGAGGTCCCCAACCACCTGCGGGACGGCAACCGCGACAAGGAGGGATTCGGCCATGGCGAGGGGTACATCTACCCCCACGCGTTCCGCGATCACTGGGTGGCCCAACAGTACCTGCCGGACGGGCTGCAGGGACGCGTGTTTTACGAGCCTTCACAGTCCGGTTACGAGGGGGAGGTCCGGCGGGAGGTCCAGAGGCGCAGGGAGGCACAGCTCGAGATCTCCGCCGATCCTCCGCCGGAAGTTCTGACTTTCGGCTACGCCGACCGCTCCCGCGAGCATTGGATCACCCGGGCCGCCGGCGAAGCCGGCCGTGTCCTGGGCGCGATCCGAGAGCGTCTATTCGATGAGTTGAAACTGCGGAGGCACGACCGGGTACTCGTGGCCTGCGCGGGACGGGGAATGCTGGTATGGGAGGCGTTCCGTCGAGTCCCGGAGGGCGGGGTGTGGGTGACCACCGAGGATGAAGGGAACGCCGCCGTACTAACCCACCGGGCTTCGCAGCTTCCGGAGACCGAGCGCCCGACCATCCTGACCCTTCGACTCGAGAACCTCGACGAGTCGGCATGCGATGGACTCCTCCCGGGGCTGCGGTTCGACGCGGTGGTCTCGCGCAATCCGGTGACCAGGCTTGCGGAGCGTGCCGGCTTCTTCGAGGCCGCCTACACCGTCTCGGCTCCCGGTGCACGGCTGGCGGTGGCGCAGGTAGTCCCGGCCGAAGCACAGCGACTCTCGGCCCTTCTGCCGACCGATCTCCTCGCCGAGGAACTCGCGGATCTATACCGGAATGCAGAGACATGCGTCTACTCCCGGCCGGACGATCCGCTGGTCGCATGGACCGCCGACTCCCTGGCGGAGGAGGCGGGCCGGGCCGGATACACGGAGGTATCGGTCAGCGTGCATCGCTTCGACGAGGAGCGGGTGATCAGGAACAACGACCTGGACTCCTGGTTCTCAGGCACCTACGGTAGAATCCTGCGGGAATCGCTGAGTGACGACGATTACGGCACCATCGAAACCGCTGTCCGCGGCCACCTCTCCGGGGCGACGGTGCGGTGGAGCCGGACGGTGGCCTTCCTCACCGGCAGAAAACCGTAAAACCGGTAAATCATGATAGCAGATAGATCATGACGGCAGATGGATCGCTCGACGTAGATGCCGTAGTTGACCGTCCGCAGACCAAGCCGACTATCGCCACAACGAAGAACAGCATGCGTCCTCGTCTGCACGCGGTACGATTCGCTCCATTCAACCATGTACGTTTCATTGTCTCACTCCCCCTCTCATCGTTCATCTTCGAGGCGCAGGCCCCAGGCGCCGAAGTAGTCGCAGGCCCGGTCGTAATACTCGACATAGACGGTGATAGCGTCCTCGGACAGGCCGATCTCCCGTCTCAGCCTGGTCCGATACGCCGCTCTTCGCCGGAGGCCGCGGCCTCCGGCGCTTCCTGCCATCCGGCGGAGGCGCCGCAGCCCCAACTCGGTCCCGAGAATCCGAAACAGGTGGTAGGCTTCATCGAAGGCCTTCGTTCCCGGGTCGGCGGCCGTATCGAATTCGATCTCCTCGATCCAGCGGGACTCCGCCTCCAATATATCCGTTTCATTCCGGTGCGAGTGCTTCTTTTGAATGGAATCGTAGACCGCGTTGAGGATCGGGCTCTCCTCCACGATGAGGTCGTTCAACCGTTCCCGCATCCGCTCGGACCAATCGTCGATCTGGGGCAGAAGACTCCTCCGCAGATACGCACCAAGGTAGGCGATCCCTGCGCCGCCTGCCATCAGGATGATCTCATCGAGAAAGGGTAACGGATCGGGAATGAGCAGGTTCAGCACCCCCAGGACGGCCCCGCCGATGCCGCCTACGAAAAGCGCCGTATACCTGCCCTTCGCCCGCTCCTCTCGCCTTCGGAGCCAGGCTTCGGATCTTCCGGTGAGGAGAAGGGCGGCGTCGGCCGTACATTGCCGGAACCCCCAAACTCGAGCGACTACGCCTTGATTGAGCTCACGAAGAACCCTTCTCCACGGCACGAGAAGGGCAAACTCGGACGGATCGGCGCTCACAGGGACGATAAACGCCGAGATGCGCCGCCGGGAAGCGGCCCACGGCCACAACCGGCGCAGGAAGCCCGGTCTGGAACGACCGGGGAATGGGTCCGAAGCCGGGTCGTATCCATCCGACCCATGTTCGTTTCCGGGAACGATGTCGAAGCGCCTCATCTGCCTTGCCCCGCCTCCACCATTTACAACCCCTGAGACCGAATCGTCTCACACTGCACCGACCCCGCCGGGATGATCACTGAGCGGCCGCACCGTCCACCCCGCCATTCGCGGCGGGTCTTCGAGCCGGCTCCCGGTCAGGTCGGTTCTCCGGCAGGTCATCGGGCTCCGGCCATCCGTCCCGCCGGATCCGCCGTCCCACCTCCCGCAACGTCTTCACGTCCTCCGCGGGAATAGAGCCGTCGGGGAGCGGCCCGGTGTTCAGCAGCAGGTTGCAGTCCTTGAAGGCGGCGTATGCAAGCATCTCCAGCACATCGTCGGGGCTTTTATGGGCGCCGTCCTCAGCCCTGTTATAGCTCCACACATGCTCCTGCAGGGTGTCGCAGATCTCGTTGTGCTTGCCCCTGTTCTTCTCCCACACGACGTCGGCGCGGGCGGCGATCTCGTCTCCGAATCTGGGCCTGAGGCGCCTGGCGAGTGATTCGAAGGAGCGTTCGGGCGTGGCGAAATCCTCGTCTCCGTTGGCGCCGTTCTTGAACGCCACCAGACAACCCGGCTGCAACGAGCGGATGAGAGCATACGTCTCCTCAACCGGAAAAAACTCGGGATGCTGATAGTAATGGGAGATCAGATCGAGCCAGATCCCTGCCGGCGGACCGTATCCGGTGATGAGCTCCCGGATGTGATTATGGGCGTAGTCCAGGTAGATGCGAAAGTCCTCGGGTCTCTCGAAGGCGTACCGTTCCGGCTTCACCTCGTAATCAGGCCGCGCCATGGGCGAATACTCCCGGGAGAAGAAGTAGGGATGTCGCCAGTTCAGCGCGTAGGTGTAATAGCAGAAGAACCCGAGTTTCTTTCGGTCGCACTGCTCCGCCAACTCTCCCACCAGGTCCCGGCCCGCCGCGGTTCGCGCACTGTTGTAGGGCTCGGAGGGAGAATCCCAGAGGCAGAAGCCGTCGTGATGACAGGTCACCAGATTTACATACCGCATACCCGCATCGCAGGCCAGGTCCGTGATAAAATCCGCGTCGAAGCCGTCCGGGTTGAACCGGTCGGCCAACTTCTCATACTCCTCCAGCGGGATCTTCTTATGGTACAGACTCCACTCGCCGGTACCCAGAATAGAATACAGGCCGTAGTGGATGAAAAGTCCAAACCGGGCCTGCCGGAACCACTCCAGGGCGGCGGCATGGGGGTCGTCGGCGTACAGCCCTTCGAAGCCTTCCAGGTAAGATGGAACGGAACTGATAGTACTCATCGATACTCTCCTCTTCGCATACCGGCTACTATGCAGGCCACCGCCGCCCGCTGTCAATGGTTGCCCGGTCACAGCAGCTATTCGAAAAGTGGGAATTGTAGAAAGTTGTGGTCACGCCGCTTGCCACATGCAAGGTAAGCCGATACCATCTCATCTCATGGAGATCTTCGAGATCGTCGACGAGAACGACCGCGTGATCGGCCTGGCCCCCCGGGCGGAGTGCCACGGGAACCCGGCGCTCATACATCGGACCTCCCACGTGGTGATCACCGATGGGAAGGGAGGACTGCTGCTCCAGAAGCGCTCTCCTCGGAAGGATGTCCAACCCGGCAAGTGGGATACGGCAGTCGGCGGTCACCTGAATCCGGGCGAGGATTATGAGACCGCGGCCCGGAGGGAGATGGCGGAGGAGCTTGGACTCCCGCCCGACACACCCATCCGGGAACTCTTCGACCTGAAAATCAGGAATCCGGTGGAATCGGAGAACACCAGAGTCTTCCAAACCGTCCATGCCGGTCCCTTCACCCCCGACCCCGAAGAGATCGATACAGTACGGTTCTGGACCCGCACCGAGATCGATGCATCAATCGGCACGGGAGTTTTCACTCCGAACCTGGAGCGGGAGATCGCCATCCTGAGAGGACGGGAGATCATCTGACGGAGTGATCCGAATCCGCCGTGTAAACAATCCCTCCCGACACGGAGCCGAGTGTCGAAAACCGGTACCGCACATCTCGCGGCGTCACCGTGACCACCAGATATCCATACTCCCGCAGGAAACATCGGAGCGATAATCGTGCGTCGTGGTCTCCGTCGTACCGGTAGAGGGGAGCCCCGGCCGTTCCAACCACGAAGTGAAGCAGTTCTGCCGCTCCGCACGATGATGTGTCCCCGGCGTATCCCCTGGCATAGAAGTGATCGTGCCCGGCGAAGTAACTCTCGACACCGGATTCGACCAGAAGGTCCCAAAACGCGTCCCGCCGCACCGGATCGACTCCGAGGTGGCTCGCGTGTCCAATCTCGAAGGCGGGAGGATGGGAGTAGACGAAGATCCGCGGCACAGCGTCCTGCCGTTCCGCGGGATCGGACAGGTACTCCTCGATCCGGCCTGCCGCCCACTCCCGGTTCACCGACGGCGTCTTTTCCCGATAGGCGTCGAGGCCGATGAAGAGACATCCACGGTGATCGAACGAATAGGTCAGGTTTTTCTCACCCGTAGGACCGTTTTGCGGCAGCTGTAAGGGGCCGGAAAAGACTCGATTCCAGGACTCGTCGCCGTCACCGCCGCGATTAATATCGTGGTTCCCCCGGATGGGGTAGACCCGGATCCCTGCATCCCGTAGCGACGCCGTCATCTCCACCCACCGAAGCAGCTCTTCGCTATTCTCTTCGATCTTCCCCCGACCGTAGACCAGATCGCCGAGAAACAGGACCAGCTCGATGCCGGCCGGGTCCGCGGCCAGAGCCTCGACGGTTCGGGAGAAGATCCGGGTTCGGATCCCGTCCCCCATGCCGCGGCTGTCACCGACCACGGCAAAGCTCCACGAGCCCTCCGGTACCGATGCTCCGATCGGTTCAACCGCACAACCCGCTACCGGAGGTGTCACACAGCCCGACAGAAAGGGGATGAACGATACAAGGATGGATGCCGCGAGCAGGAGTCCCGGCAAACCCATACGCGGTTTTACGGCCCCTCGGCCGATACTATCATACCACATACCGTACCGTACCATACAATGCAGGATTAAGACGATCCGTACAGCAATTATGACCAGCGTAATGGCTGCGACCACCTGACAAAGCCGCGCAAAGGTATCATATTAATATTCTACCGTCGGCGTTTATGCCGGCCGTAGGACTGAGCAGGAGAGCATGGCGAAGACCGAGAATGAACAGTTCGGAAATGAAATAGTATCCGACTCACCGGAATCGTACCCGAAAGCGTTCGCGGCGCTGTTATCGGTCGATTTCACCCCAACAACGGACACAGGCCCCGCCTCCGGCGAGGTCCTCGCACCAACAGAGATCGGCCATTCCGTATCCGACACTCAGATCGCCGCGTTCCGAGCACTCGTCCTGGAGTATTATCGCGATCACGGCCGAGATCTCCCCTGGCGCCGCACCACGGATCCATACGCGATCTTCGTCGCGGAGGTGATGCTGCAGCAGACCCAAGCCCCCCGGGTCATCCCGAAGTACGAGCAGTTCCTTCGCCTCTTCCCGGATTTCCGCACGCTGGCCGACGCCCACTTGAGGGACGTCCTCGCCGCATGGTCCGGACTCGGCTACAATCGCAGGGCCCGATACCTGCGCGATGCCGCGGCCGTTGTCTGCGACGAATTCGGCGGCGTTTTGCCCCGGGACCCCGCGCTTCTCGGCACCCTCTCGGGGATAGGCCGGGCGACGGCATGTTCCATCGCGGCGTTCGCCTTCGACCGGCCGGTGGTCTTCCTCGAGACGAACATACGGCGCGTCCATCTCCACTTTTTTTTCAGAGGCATGGCGGGGATCGCCGATCCCCACCCGCCGCCCCCGGGGGGGGGAAGCCCCTACCCCCCCCCCCCCCGGACCTCG
>CAZAKE010000114.1:4842-15398 GCA_964485495.1 uncultured Spirochaetales bacterium | reverse complement strand
TACAGAGCGATCATGCAATTCCAAATGTAGTTACTGCTACATTTGGAATTGCTTTTGTATCGGGATTGGATTCTTCTTCTAATTTTCTCGGAACGCTGGCGTGCAGCTATAACGCCGATATGCAACATAGAAATCCACCACCTGTTCTTTGTTTTTTTGGTTATAGCGTTGTGGAAAATGGATAGAATGAAAACACGCCGGTCGTCCAGTGCCGCTCGTGCGGATTTTCCGAATTTCAAGCCTTTCACTCCTCGGGATGGACAAAGCACCAACGGCTGTTTCCCTTTCCCAAAATCTCCATGTTCATTGTTCACCTATCTCTTTTCGTTTGTCTTCCAGAAAACGAAGAAGGTCCTCCTCCTTCGGCAGCTCGAGTTGATATTTGGATACAAAAAGCCTGTTATCTACGGCGGAAAGGGCATATTCCACCAGGGCATGGTCCTTTTGTGTACAGAGAAGCAGGCCTATAGGCGGATTGTCTCCCGGTGCCATCATGTTCTTCTTGTACCAGCTTACATATGTATTCAGTTGGCCGATATGTTCATGGGTAAAGGCATCGACTTTCAGCTCGATAAGTATATGGCATTTTAAAATACGATGGTAAAAGACCAGGTCCACAAATCCTCGGGTCTTGCCGATAACGATACTTTTCTGTTGGGCTTCCAGACAGAAACCGTTTCCCAGTTCCAGAAGGAATTCCCGTAAGTTGGCAACCAGGGCAGCTTCCAGTTCAGATTCCATTACCGCATCCAGAGGGTTGAGTCCAAGAAATTCAAATACATAGGGATCCCGGATATTAAGCCGTGGGTTTTCCTGTTCAATTCCATGGTTCACAATTTCTGAAAGTTTTTCCGGCTCTTCCGATAAGCCGCTGCGTTCAAAGTAGAGGGTGTCTATCTGCCTTTTCAGTTCCCGGACCGACCAGTTACCGCGGATGCACTCTATTTCATAAAAAGTGCGTTTTAAGGGATTCTCAATGCTCATGAGTTCTACCAGATGGGTAAAAGATAGATTTTGAAGAAGCGTTTCGGCGTGAATTTCGAAATTGGAAATCATCGATTTCTGAATTTCCTTCGAAGCAAGGAATAGTTCTGAAACCTTGAATTCGGAAATCACTGATTTCCGAATCTGGGAATAGGTATCAAAAAGTTGTCTGCAAAGTCCGAGATATCGGCCGGTATACGACTTGTCCAAGCTCTTACATAGGGTATGGGACAGTTTTTCTAGCAGTTTATCACCATAGGCAGCCCGGTCTTCGCCTTTCTGTTCATATTCACGGATGTACGCGCCGATAAGCCAGTTTCTTAGGGTAAGAGTTGTGTTTACTGCCTGTTTCACATGGCGGTTGCTTTTTACATGGACAGCTTCTATGGCTTTTACAAGAGACTGGAAATCATCAGGTTTTTCTTTTTCGATATCTTTACTCTTCATCATCGCCGTTTTTCGCGCCAATACGGTATTCTATGTCGTAGTTGATGATAAAATCCTGTTCCTCATCGGTAAACCCATAGCGCCGCGCTATCACTCGGTCTATTGCATCGATGATGGGTTTGGATTTTCCTATGTAAAAAATACTTCTTTTATATTACTATATAAATAATCTTTACAGAACAATACGATTTTTGAAAGAGTCTCTTGGAAATCTAGTCACGAATGTTGGTTTTAATACCCGTCCGACAGCGAGCGGTTGAGGTCTTTCTTGGCGAGTTCGCCGTAGACGAAGCCGCGTGTCTTGAGCCGGTCTTTCAGCTCCTGGGGGAAGGGGACGTGGCGCCAGAAGATGCCCCGGACGTCGCGGTCCAGTTTCTGGGTGCCCTCGCTCTCCTTGGTGATCCAGAGGATATAATCCTGGATGAAAAACTCCCGCACGTCACCGCGCAGTTTCTTATCGGTAAACCACTGGTAGTAGAAGCCGGTCAGCCCCTCCTCCATCCAGTAGTGTTGGGCCTTCTCTTTGGCTACCTGCCAGCGGAGGTCGGCGACGGCGCCGATCACGGCGGATTGCAAGTCCTTCGGATACATGGGAATGGCGATGCGGCCTCGACTGGTGGCCCGGTTGTACTTGTCGAAGGGCTCCCAGCAGATGCCGGAATCGCCATAACTCGGGAGTAGGATCACATAGGGGATGATCCGGTTGGTCTGTCGTTTGAAGGTTCGTCGGAATGCACCGGGATCCAGATTTTCTATAGCCGCCAGTTGCATGATGACGTTCTCGCGGGTGGCGATCTCACGCATGTTTGGCCGCATATACTGCTTCATGAGGATCGGGAGGTGGTTTCCCTGCCGGCCTACGCACATCTTTGCCATCTGTCGGATGGTATTGAACTCCTCGGAGAGAACTTTGTCGTCTATGCGAGTCTCGACCCCCAGCTCCTGGGCCTTTTCCTCGAGTTGTTCGAGCTGTTCTACCGCCGAATTGAGGTCCGAGTAGAGACCGGAGATCTCTCTGTCCAGGTTGAGTAGCCGGCGCATGGTGCCCTGCATGTCGGAGAAGGCCTTTCGCTGCTCCTCCGAATAGTTCATCTTCAGCCCCTTGAAGCCCGGCACATCGCCGTGCTGGCTGATGAACCCGACGGAATCACGAAACTGCGACTCAAGGGAGAACATCTCCGACATCTTGTTCTTGATCATGCCGCTGTGGAGTTCCTTGTTTCCCCTGGCCTTCTCCAGCTGAGCGTTGATCTTCTGGTTGCTGTTCTTCTTAGCGTGCTTCACCTCATCGGTAGCCGATGCGCTGATGGCCCCGGTAGCCACCTTCTCGAGCCATTCGTCGACATAGTAGATTGGCTCGCCGGTGGTGTCCTCGAAGACGATCTTCGAGAGAATCTCCCGTTGTTCGGCCGAGATCAGCGTGGGCAGCAGCGCACCGTACCGAAGCATGACGATCTTGGGTTCCGGCAGGTCTTTGTAGATCCTTGCCGCCACATTCTGGACTAGATCCCAGTACGCGGAGATGAGCCTGGACCGGGCTACAGATTTGTCCTTGGGGTCCTCTGCATTAAGGAATTGCGAGAGGAGCTTGTGGACCCGCTTGGCCGGTTCTCCCTCGCCGGAGAGGGCCTTCTTGTAGAAATTCTTGTCGCGTAACCAGGGATGAGGCTCATCTTCGAACTTCTCGATGGGGGAGAAGCGTTCCTTGGTGAGATCGACGCTGTCTTTCTCGGTGGATTCGGAACCGTCACCACGAGGACCACCCTCGCCGAACAGGTCGTCGAACTCAGGGGCGTTTTCGTCCCGTGTTTCGCCGTCAATTCCCATCAGATCGGCAATCTCAGGGTCGATATCGCCAGAGAAAAGATTACTTTTTGAGCCGGTTTGATCGCTCATGTGTGATGGAGGTGGTGGGAATCGAACCCATGACCTCGTGAATGCCATTCACGCGCTCTAGCCAACTGAGCTACACCCCCGACGTTAGAAAACTTACTATATCGACCTGCTGAGTGTGTGTCAACACAGATTGTACGACGTCAGGCGATTCTCAAAACGGACGTATCGGCAGCCGCATGCGAACGATCTCTTCGTCCTGGAAGGTGTCGGTGGTGATGAAGAAGTCGGTGAGGCCGGAAGGGATATGTGCGGCGGCACGACCGGTGAGATAGAAGTTGTCCGGTTGGGCGTACTGCTGGCCGAGATGAAACATGAAGTTGACTGTGTCGGAGATGATGGTGCCGGTCTGTCCCACGTCCCGATACACGGTTCGTCCGATGTCGAGTGCCAAGCGATACGTGATCGGCGTGTTGTAGGTGTACTCCTCCGTTGAGGTGAGAACTGCGTTCATCATCAGTCGGAACCCCTCTTCGATGATCTTCGAACAGTCTCCCGTGTACGGAAACAGTATCAGTCCACCGAGGTCGGTCCGCATCCAGAACCGCCCTCCCAGGGGGGAGACGATACGTTCGACATGGTCATAGAAGGTCTTCAACACGGTATCCAGATGCGTTCGTCCGGATTTGAGCTTCCACTCCCAGTACATGTCGATCTCGGCGAACATGAACGCGAAGGAGTATTCGCTTCCCCGTTTTATCTGCTTCCAGTTTGCCGGTGCGTGCGGCAGCGTGGCTGTCCGGTTACCGAGCTCCAGGTGCCGGCGTACCTCCTCATCGTCGGGCTCCGGAAAGTCCCGGAACTCCAGGACTGCCTTGATTCGCCTGGTCTGTAGCGGTTTTTCCAGCAATCCGGGTCCGATGTAGTCCGATGCCCCTTCGAAAAACAGCATGGCCGGGTCTTCGATCTCCCCTTTCGGGTCGATGATGCCATAAAGCAGGTCTTCGTTACGCGAGAGAACCCCTCTGAGGTTGGACAGATTCCGTTCCGCCGAGATATCGACGTAGACGAACGCATACAATGGGCCGTTGGATATCCGTCTGCGCAGGTCCGCGAGCGTCGCGAAATCGACGGAATAGGTGCGGGATCGGGAGATAACCGCGAAGAGGTCTTTCGTCTTCTCATGGTCGCTGAAAACGAGAATCTTTCTCATGCTTCCCACACCACCGCGTAGGTATAATAGGTGTAGTGGCTGGCCTCTTCTATGGGTTTGAACGCCGTAGCGAGTAGAGAATCGAGCATGTTCCGGACAACGGGGCTAATCGTCACCGAATCGGGTTTCGTGTGGCCCTTCTCGATATCGATGAGTTGACGTATCGGTTCGCTCTTGATCAGGTCATCATCTCGATCGGTATACTCGCACTCCCCGGAATGGACCGCCAGTCGGAGCCGTAATTGCTCGTTCAGCTTGCAGTTGAGCCTGTTGTAGAAGAACAGCTCGTGGATGATCTCGATGGCGGAGAACGCCGCCTTGGTGTGTTTCCCTGCGAAGTAGAACGCCGCCAGACCGCCGTCTCCCTCCCATGCCCAGATCCGGCCGTTCCTCTTTTCCACGACCTTCTGGACGATGGCGCGAAGGTCCGCATAGGTCTGTTCGATGACTTGTTTCGGATGTTCCCGCACCAGGGCGGTGTTCCCTACGATGTCGGCGTGCAGGAACGCGAAGGTGTAGAAGGTTCCCTTCTGCAGGGCTCCCCAGTTTCTGGTCTTCCTGTAACGTGGGTCTTCGATGAACATGGCGGTTTCCTGATCGAACATATACCCCATGTCGAACACACCGCGCACGATTCCCCGCAGATAGGAGACCTGGTAGTTTCGGCCCATGATCCCGTCCTCTTGGACCTCGATGAGCATGGCGACGAATTCGAGAAACAATCCCTCACGGATGACGTCCGACACGATAAATTGGGCCGCGTCTCGGTTGGGGATGGAGAGACTTTCCGGGAATCCCGATCGTTCATAGATGTCGAAGCCGGGTATCAGCCGTTTAATGAGATGCGTCATCGTCCGCACATCCATAGACTCGGTCAGGGCCCTGACGCACAAGGCGGACAGTGATCTGTGTATTTCCATCGATTCATCCCTTTTTTAATCTACCGAAAACCGGTACCTTACGGTAAGAATGATACTACTATAGTACGAGGGAGTATATCAGTACAAGACTGGAGACCCCATCGGCGTGAATGTGAGAAAAGGAGAGTGTGATGAAGAAGATCGACATGAAGGAGTGGAAGGACAATCCATTCAAGGCGGTCGGCGACGACTGGATGCTTATCACGGCGGGAACAATGAGTAAGTGGAATACCATGACCGCCAGTTGGGGAACCATGGGGATTCTGTGGGGGAAACAGGTGGCGTTCTGCTTCGTTCGACCGACCCGTCACACCTACGGCTTCATGGAGGAATCGGACTCCTTTACCCTGAGTTTCTTCCCGGACGGGTTCCGGGATGCCCTTAATTACTGCGGCAGCCACTCCGGTCGCGATGTGGACAAGGCGGCCGAGACCGGCCTCAAGCCGGTCGAGTTCGACGGAAGCGTATCATTCGAACAGGCCCGCCTGGTGCTGGTATGCAAGAAGATCTATTGCGATGACTTCGATCCGGCCCTGTTCCTGGATCCGTCTATCGAGGGGTGTTATCCGAAGAAGGATTACCATCGACTCTACATCGGCGAGATAACGGCGGCCTACGGCTCCTGATCCTATGCCGGGAAACGAACTACTCGAGTCCGAAGAAGACACAGCGGCCGTTCTACTGTCTCGATTGCAATCACCGGGTCGAGGGACGGAGGATGAGCAGGCACAGGGCCGGGGAACTGTTTTCGTCTTTCCCTCGGAGATAATCGCCGACCACTGGCGCAGGAAGATCCTGCGTCTCTCGGGGCGCGGGGCGATCCGCGGCGATACCTTTCTCTCATGGGATCGCTTCAAGGAATCCGTTTTCCGGCTGCATCGGGAGGAGACACCGGTCAACTCCGTGATGCGGACCCTCTTTGCGGCGTCGTTCCTCGAGCGAAACCGCCTGGCCGCGGAGGAGGGAACGCGAACGCCGCTCCGATATCTGATCCCCCCGGAACACGCGCAGCACGGAGCCGGTTTCGTCCGATTCGTCACCGCCATGCTGCCTCGTCTGGGAACATTCCGAAACCATCTCCGGGATAGGGGAACCGAACTCGAACCGGAGATCCCGGCGGACATATCGAATGAAATTCGGGCATCCGTTTCGGAGAACGGTCAGTTGGACTTGCAGATCGATACTCCGTCCGAGGGCGAAACCCGGTGGGAACCCTTCATTCGGGATATCCGCGGCCTGCACTTCGAGTATGAAGAATTCCTGCGGGATACCGGACTGTTCGAACCCACCGACGAGGTTCCGGCACTCGGAGGACTCGATCGGCGATATCTGATCTTCTTTCCACAGGTTATCGAGGATTTCCCGGAATTTGCCCCCCTCCTGACCCGGAGCCCTGATATTTCTTGTTTCGGAAATCTGTCGTCGAATAGTCACTCGAATCGGTTATACGACGATGAGGGAGATGTAGTCGCTGCGGGCGGGGAAGCCGGGAAGGAGTACGGGGGGGGATCCGAGGGAGAGTCCGACAAAAGCCTCCGGGTGTTTCCAAACTCCAGGATGGAATCGGAATACCTCCTGGGGAGGATCGCCGCGCTGCTCGCCTCGGGCGTCGATCCGGCGGAGATTGCCGTCACCGCGTGCGAGTATGACGCGTGGGTGCCGGTCCTGGAGGATTCGGCCCGCTATTACGGCGTCAGGCTCGAGTTTCGGCGGGGTGATCCCCTGACGACCTTCCCCGCCGGCCGGATCTTTCGACGGATCGCCGACTGCGCGGCCGAGGAGTTCTCTCACGGCGCGATGAAAGCCCTGCTACTCGACAGGGCGGTACCTTGGAGGAATCGTGACTCCCTCCGGGCGCTCCTCCGATTCGGTACGGCGAACGGCTGTCTGCGGAACTATCCCCGGAGCGGGTTGGGGGGCCGGGCGGAGAGTTCCCGAGGAGATGATGGAGCGGCGACATCGTCGATTGCCGACATATGGGAACGACACCTCACAAGACTGGGACAGCCGGACCTCGGCGGCGTGTACCGCGGCATCCGATCGGCGATACTCGGTCTTTCTAACGCAGATTCCTTCGCACAGTTGGAATCCGCGGTGCAGCGGTTCGTCAATATCCATCTGGATACCGCTTCGATGAACCCGTCGGATCTTCTGGTGTTCCAGGCGTGTCTCGATCTGCTGCGGGACTGTGTCCGAGCCGAAACGGCGGCACCCCGGCTGGTCCCTCACAGGCCGTTGCAACTGTGGCTGTCACTCCTGGATTCACGAGTGTATGTGGCGGCCCACGGTGACGGGGGCATACCGGTGTACCCATACCGCGTAGCGGCGGGCCTCTCTCCGGCGTATCACTTCGTCGTCGGGGCGTCTCAGGAGGCGGTCTCGATCCATAGCGATCCGTTTCCCTTCCTCTCGGATGAGATGCGCATGCGGATCGACGCCGAACCGCGAGACCTCACGATAGCGTTTCTCGATCTATATCGGACCTCCGGCAGGTGTGTCGAGATCTCCTGCAGCCGTGAAACCGCCGAGGGTCCGCGGCTCCCGCCGGGGTATTTCTTCACCGCCGGAGGGATCGATGAGATCGGCACGCGGCTTGGTGAGAGTTGTGGGGATGCGCCTGGACGGGCGGTGTTCGCCGACCCGAGGCATCGTGAGGAGCGGTACTGGTCCGGCGAGGAGCGGAAACTGATGCCGGCACCGGAGGGGATGCCGACCGTACTCACGGACGGATTCCGGCATGCCGTGCGGACGGTCCTCTCCGATGGGGGATTCGACATGACCCTTCAGCCTCTGCCGGAGATCCCGGCGGGAATCGTGCGCGACGCGCTGCGTGGGAAAAATGTTCGGATAAAAGTCTCTCCCACGGCCCTGGACGTATTTACCGGCTGCGGATTCGAGTATCTGCTGCGGTGGGGATTCCTGCTGCGGGACCCGGAGTATGAGGTCGTTTTGTCGGATCCACGTCAGGTGGGCATCATGATGCATGCCGTGCTGAGGGCGTACTACGAATCGGACGAGAACGGATCGTCCGAGCAGCCGGATGCCGGGATGGAGGAGACGATCCGGGAGCGGATTCGGGTATGCACGCGCCGGATTTTCGAGGGGTACGAGCGGTCGAAGCCGGTGTTCCTCGAACCGGAGTGGGATGCCGCCGAGAGGAGCATCGTGGAGCTGCTCAGCGTCGTCGCCCTCCGTGATGCCCGGACATTCGCGGAGTACAAGACGGTTGCGCTGGAGCGCGAGGACGCCATGGATCACGGGGCGGAATTTTCGCTTTCCGGGAAGGCGGATCGGGTCTCGTCGAACGGCGAGTATCTCGCACTCCTGGACTACAAGAAGCGCGGCTATCCGTCCGCGGGGGCGATGCGGCCCGACGAAGAGGGACGCATCGGCGCCTCGCAGCTGCCGTTCTACCTGTATCTGCTGGAACGTAGCGCGGAGTTCGAGTCGCAGAGGGTCGGAGCCGCGGCGTACTGCAGCATCGAGAACGAGGGCAAGTATCGCTTTGCTTATCTGGATCCCGAGGCGGGAATCCGGGATTCATCGAAGACTCCGCCGGCCTATCCGGTCGACGGCCTCGGCGAGGCGTTTTCGGCGTTGGAGAAGAGTATCGAGTCCATGGAGGCCGCCGTGCTGCAGGGTGACTACCGTACCCCGCCGCCGTGGGAGGGGTGCGAGTCCTGTGACCTGCGTCCGGTGTGCCGGAAGAGGTTTGTCGTCGGATGAAGGCGGTACGACTGGATCGGGATCAGCAACGGGCGGTGGAGACCCGCAGGAACGCGGTGGTATCCGCCGGGGCGGGATCCGGGAAGACGACGGTCCTGGCTCGCAGATTCGTAGAGCTGGTAAAGAGCGGCGAGGGGCGGGTGGACTCGATCCTCACCCTGACCTTCACGCGGAAGGCGGCGGCGGAGATGTATGAACGGATCTACGGACTGCTGACCGAGGAGCGGGACCATCCGATCATACACAGCCAACTCGTCGGCTTCGACGGCGCCGACATCTCCACCATGGACAGTTTCTGCTCGCGGATCGTCCGCGGCGAGAGTCGGCTCTTCGGGATATCGAGTGATTTCGTCACCGACGAGGGAGAGGCCGGGAGGGTTGCCGAGAGTATTGCCCTGGAGTTCCTGCTCCGTCGGCGGGAGCAGAGGATCTGTAGGGAGCTGTTCCACCGGTTCGGCTTCGAACGGGTCTGGAAGCAGCTCTTCGCGTCGGTCGCGGCCGGGTATCTCTCCATCGCGACGAAACACGATTTTCGGGAGATGGCGACTCGGCAGTTCTCCGAGCTGTGCCGCCTGGCCGAATCGGAGGCGGAGGAGATAGAACGGCATCGACTGGCGATTCTGGCTCTGGACGACGACGGTTCCACAAAGAGTATCGCATCGGCGAAGGAGGCGGTCGGTCGGTTGGCGCCGCTCCCGGAGGCCGTCCGCCGGAAGGCGTGGAGCGAGGCACTGGCAATGGTCTCGGGCTTCTCATTGCGAACCCCACCGAGTAATGCGAAGAGTCCGACCGTGATCGAGCTTCGGGAGGTGGTGACGGAACTGAAGCGTGAAGATGGGCCGTTGAAGCAGCTGCCTTCGGTGCTGCAGACCCTCATCGGCTCCGACGATCTGCCGGCGATGGCCGAACTCATGACCGAGTTTCAGGAGGAGTATTTCTCCCAAACCCGTGGCGCGGGGATCCTCGGATTCCAGGACGTGATGGGCATGGCGATCGAGGTGCTCCGCCGGATCCCCGAGGTGCGCTCCTACTACAAGGAGCGGTACTCCCACATCATGATCGACGAGTTCCAGGACAACAACCTCAAGCAGAAGGAGCTCCTCTACCTCCTGGCCGAGCGGCGGGACCGGAACACCGAGGGAATTCCCGGGGCCGGGGATCTTGCGCCGGGAAAGCTCTTCTTCGTGGGCGACGAGAAGCAGTCGATCTATCGTTTCCGGGGCGCCGACGTGAGCGTGTTCAAGGAGCTTCGGGGCGAGCTCGAGAAGTACGAGGGCGAGTTCGTCTCGCTGGGAACCAACTACCGCAGCGATCCGGGGTTGATTCGTTTCTTCAACGCCTTCTTTCCGCCGGTGTTTGGTGATGCCCGATGTGAATACGAGGCAGAGTTCCAGCCGATCGGCGCTCGCGTGTCCGAGCCGGAGGAGGGAGAG
>CAZAKE010000114.1:0-4742 GCA_964485495.1 uncultured Spirochaetales bacterium | reverse complement strand
GGAGGAGGGAGAGAACCGAGAAGGTTCTGTCGGGAGCAGTATCGTGCTCCTGTATAAACCCTACCGCAAGGACCCACCAGCCGGGTCGCTGGACTCGAAGGACGCCGAGGCCTTCATGCTTGCGAGGTACATCCGTGAGCGGGTAGAGGCCGGTGACCTACCCGTAGGTCCCGATCGGCGATCCGCCGGCTACGACGACTTCGCGGTGCTCATGCGTACGCTGAGCAATCAGGTCAGGTATGAGAGGATGTTCCGGCTCCTGGGCATCCCCTATTCCACCATGAGTGTGCGGACCCTGTTCCTCGAGGCCCCATTGAACGATCTGTACAACCTGCTCCAGCTCCTGGTGTATCCGGAGGACCGTAGCGCCTACGCCGGACTGCTGCGGTCGCCGCTGGTGAACCTCGACGATCGGCTCGTCACGGCGATCCTGACCGGCCGGAGGGAACCGTTTTCATATGCGGACATCACGGAGGTTCTGAAGAGCAGCGGCGCCGAGGCGATGGCGGACGATCTCTCGCCGAATGAGGACGCGAAATACGCCGCCGCGGCCGGGATGTACGCCCATCTGACCGGTCTGGTGGACAGGGTTTCCATCGGTGAGTTGATCCGACTGGTCTGGCACGAGTACGGATATCGGTACTCCCTCATGAAAAATCCGGCGAATACGGCCTACCTGGAGTTCTACGACTACTTCCAGGCCATGGCCCGCCGGGCCGACGCCGGAGGAGAACCCCTGGCGTTCTTCGTCGATCTCCTTCGGGAGAACCTCGGGCGGTACGAACGTCTCGAGGATCTCGAGATCGTCAAGCGTGAGCAACAGGGAGTCCAACTCCTCACCATCCATAAGTCGAAGGGGCTCGAGTTCCCGGTAGTCGTGGTAGCCGATACGGGGAGTGTCGGCGCCGGTAACCGCGGCGGGTTGTACTTCGTCGACGAGGAGATCGGCTTCTCGGTGAATGTGTCGGACGAGGTCGATGGAAAGAAGCGAGGGGTGAACTACTTCTACGAACGTGCGAAACGGCGTGAGAGGGCCCTGGATGAGGCGGAGCTGAAACGGATCCTCTACGTGGCGATGACTAGGGCCGAAGACCATCTGATTCTGTCCGGGTATCATCACGGATCGAACAAGCGGTTCGACTCGAAGGGGATCAGGAAGGAAACCGACACGGCGCTGCTGAACATGATTCTCGACGGCCTGGGAATCGGGCAAGTGGACGACGGCTCGGAAGCCGTTCCCGATCAGGTCTCCGTGGGCGGTATGAGGGTGAAGGCGGTGGAGATCGGAGACATCACCGACGGCGACCTTCGAGTGGATTCGACCGGCGTCGTCGACGCCCCGATCCGTGAGATCGCCGATGCCTACGAGGCGGCGCCCGCCGTGGGGTACTCGTTCCCCCGCCGGACCTATACTCCTTCTCAAATCAACCACCTGCACCTTCGCCGGCACTACCCGCCGACCTCCGGCGGCGGACCCCGGGATGTCCCCTTTTCCGTCGAACTGCCGCAGGGCAGGACGCTTCCGTCGATCTCCTCCGATCCTGTCTTGCGGCGGCATGGGCTGGAGGACACCTTCGGGACTGTGTGTCACTTCCTCATCGAGGAGCGGTTCCGTGGAGTTCCGCCCGAGACACGGCGGTCCGAGGCGGCCGGATTTTTCTCGTCTCTCGAGTCCGGCGACCTCGACCGGGTGCTCGACGACGCGGAGCGGGTAACGGAGACATTCTTCGAGTCCGGCTTCTGCCGGTCGCTGTTGGGGTCGGGGATCCGCGATGCCGGAACGACCACCATGAATGGTGTACGGGCCGAACTCGAGGTGCCTTTCCTGCTCGATTGCGGCGAGTTCTTTGTCCCCGGGCGGATGGATCTGCTGGTATATGGGGAGGAAACCGCGACCGTTGTGGATTTCAAGACCGAGCATGCCCTGCGGGAGGACGAATTCGCCGCCCAGATGACGATCTACGGCGAGGCGGCGGAAGCCCTCACCGGCAAACCCGCGGAGTGTTATCTCTTCTATCTACGGAGCGGGGAGGCTATCAAGGTCGACAGGGGCTGTGACTATCGCACACTCGTGAATCAATCAGATTCTTCACCTGCCGAATGATAGAGGGTCGGCTTAAAACTTGCTCTCCCGCAGGATCGTACACACCTTGTCTATATCATTCGTCGTAATACCGAGATTGGTGACCATCCGAATCAGCCTGGGGCCGGGTGCGCCGCAGAGGATGCCCTTTCGCTTGAGTCCTGCCGCAATGGTTTCCGCATCTTTGGATGTTCGGAAGAAGACGATGTTGGTTTCGATGGTGACCGGATCGATCTCCGCCCAGGGACAGTCGTACAGCGCCTCCGCCAGTTTCTTGGCGTTGGCGTGATCCTCCGCCAGCCGCTCGATGTTGTTTTCCAGGGCGTAGATTCCCGCGGCGGCCAGGATGCCTGCCTGGCGCATGCCTCCGCCGAGCATCTTGCGGATCCTTCTGGCCTCGTCGATGAACTCCTGCGGTCCGCACAGCACCGAACCTACCGGGGCGCCGAGTCCCTTGGAGAGGCAGAAGGTAACCGTATCGGTCTGGGCGCAGAGCCGCTTCGCCGATTCTTCGACGGCGAGGGCGGCATTGAAGATACGCGCGCCGTCCATGTGCATCTTCAGGTCGTTTTTCTTCGCGAAATCGTAGATATCTTTCAACTCTTGCAGGGTATAGCAGGTGCCTCCGGCCGCGTTGTGGGTGTTTTCCACTGCGACCATTGCGGTCCTGGGCATCGAGTAGACACCCGGCCGTACCTTCTCGGTGAGGGCGTCCGGCGTGAGGATGCCGCGATCTCCGATAACCGGTACCGGCATGGCACCGGCGATGGCGGTGATCGAGGCCATCTCATAGTGGAGGATGTGGGCCCGTTCGTGGGCCAGTACCTCGTTGCCCCGCCCGCAGTTCAGGAAGATGGGGATGAGATTCCCCATGGATCCGGAGGGTACGAACAGGGCGGCCTTCTTCCCCGTGATCTTCGCCGCCATCTCCTGAAGCCGGTTGACCGTCGGGTCCTCGCCGTAGACGTCGTCTCCGAGATCGGCCTTCGAGATGGCCTTGCGCATCTCCGAGGTGGGAAGTGTTACCGTATCGCTGCGCAGATCGTACAGGGGCATAGGGCCTCCTACTCTCAATCAATCGATCAATCGATCAATCAATCGATGTCGTCCAGGATCTCCTGGATGTCCAGCAGGGCCTGGGCGTCGGCGGATTTCAGCTTCTCGCCGGAGCCGAGTGACGCTTTGACCCCTTCGATGCGGTTCTTGTGGGGCATCACGAGTTCCCGCGCTTCTTGCGCGTCGGTCTTGTTGTCGCCACGCTTTTTTTGATCCCACCCGCGGGCAACCAGTGCTTCGGCCAGGCCGATGTGGATCCCCTGGTAGAATTCGTCCTTCTCGCCGGAGGCGACCTTCTGATTCTCGAGCTCTACCGCTTTGCGACCATACTCCACCGCCTGCTCCTTGCTCCATCCGGGGACGGCGGTAAACATGGAACAGAGTACGTACCAGGAATCGGCCAATGTGGGATCGAGCCTGACGGCGTTCTGCAGGTCGTCCTTCATGTCACCCGCCCTGAAGAGGGATGAGAGAATTCCCTTGGTCTGGGCCCACTGTCCGGTGTTGACCGCCCGCCAGTGGTACGCGTTGGCGGCTTCATCCTCGCCGGCGCCCTTGTTCTCATACAGGTCGATGGCCTTGGAGGCATACTCGATGCCGATGTCGTACTTGTCCAGGACGTCGTTCTTGCGGACCCTGTTGCCCTTCTCGTCCGGCTCCTTGGTCTGGAAGAGGATCTTATAGGGCCATGCGAGTTTTTGATGACTCCGTGCCAATCGCCAGTAGATGGCCACCTTCTGATCGTCGGAAGCGCCCTTCAAGAGCGGTTCGATCACGGAGATCGCCTCCTCCTGACGGTCCTCGTCATAGAGATCGTCACACCGTGTGACGGCCTCGTCGAAGCTCTGTGCCCCCACGGTTGTGAGCGCGAGAACGGCACCCAATACTATCGCGGTTATCTTCTTCAGCGGGTTCATCTGATTCTCCTTTTTCATTACCGGATGGTGAAGATGGGACATTTTTCTACGGAACGGGGCGGGGAGTCAAGGTTACGCCGGAGAATAAACAGAGAAATAATCGTCTGCCGGGCTTTCTAGCGAATGATCTCGCCGTTCCACAACATCGATAGAAACTCCTCCGCCGGCAGGACGAGGATATCGCCGGCGGAGGTACGACGGGAGCCTCGGAACACGCCGAAACAGCGGGTCGGTGTGGGAAGTTCCTCCTGGAGCCGAACCAGGCCCCGAGAGTGTCGTTTCTGCCAGGTGAGTGCTGTTTTACACTCCACCGCGACGAAGCCTTCCGTGGTTTCGCATAGAAAATCCACCTCGGTTCCGTCGTATGTCCGCCAGAAGAAGGGCTTGTATCGCAGTTTGTTGTACGAGAGATACGCTTTGATCTCATTGAAGATGAGGTTCTCGAAGAGAGGGCCGAGTTCCTCGTTGGTCGGTGGATACGGGAGTCGTCCCGACAGGGTCCTGGCGACACCGGTATCGAAGAGGTAAAATTTGGGATGGGAGACCTGTTTCGTCGCTCGTTTCAATTTCCATGGGGGAACCCAGTATCCGATCAGCGTGTCTACGAGGATATCGAAGTAGTTCTGTACGGTGGTACGGCCGACCGATGCATCTCTCGAGATGTTTGCGATGTTGGTGACCTGGCC
>CAZAKE010000113.1:0-15456 GCA_964485495.1 uncultured Spirochaetales bacterium | reverse complement strand
TGATATCCATTCCTTCGGCGCGGCGCTCCGGCGCGTATGAGAGCACGTGCGCGACTGTCGCCGCTTCGTTCTCGAATGAATGGATGATAGGAAAAGTGATCCGAGGCGTCAAGGCGAAAACAGGGAAAAATGGGGACATTCCGCCAAAAATCGGCAGAAATCGTCGCTCTGGAGCGAACAGGCCCACCCTGTCGAATGACCCTGTCGGTCTTCATAATCCTTCAAACCGTGCCAATAGACCAAAACAAACCCATAATGATCTGAAAGCACTGGGCAAAAGAACACACCTCACTCGTCGAACTATGCAGGAGAAAGGTAACTACTCACCCCCCAAACCAATTTTGCGGCTACGAATCACTATATTCGGCTGCCTATGAATAAAAAATCGATTAAGCCCATGACAACATAGCGTCTCGATCCTATGCTGAAAACAACCTTGAGTAGAAAAGGATCGAATCGAGATGGGCAGCTATTTCGGATCAAAAGCGACCTCCGGACTCTGTCAGGCCATTATTTCGTTGATGCCGCCGCACGGCACGTATATCGAGACGCACGTAGGCGGCGGTGCAAACCGAAAAACTCTGGTTCAACTTCACCCCTGATCGGGGTGGCCTTATCCGAGGCGACGATTTTGAAGTATGTGCTGCAGCTGCATCATGCCTTAGCGCCATGGGAGCACGCTGCCGCAGAACGGCTGGGCCTCGTATCTTTCCTACGATCATTGCGGCCACGGCCTTTGCGGTTCGCATCTGTTTCGGGAGTTAACCGTTATCATCGAGGCACATGGGTATTCCTGGGCATCCAATATGAAGCGTTTACTGCAAGAGACCTGCGCTCTCGTGGCAAAGCGAGAAAGCAAACACCTAACCCCCAGCGAGTATAAGAACCTGCGTAAACACTATCGCAAAATTCTAACACGAGGTGAAAAACAACTGCCGCCCATTCCCCTCAGACAAAACGGCAAGCGTGGACGAATCGCCAAGTCCGATGCTCACAACCTCCGGGAGCGGATGAAGAAACATGGAGATGCAATATTGCTCTTTGCCAAGCTGCCCGAGGTGCTGTAGACCCTCGGTCTGCGGCTCATCACCGCCCTGGCAGGTCAACTCGGGGGTACCATCGAACTGCGCAAGAAACCTCATCCCGAGTTTAGGATCAGATTTTTCATCGGGTCCAATTGACGGATGAGTGAGGATCAGGATCGTTTCAACTGGTAGGCGGTTTAGGCTGCCGCCACCCTCCGTGCGATCGCCTCGATCCGTTGTAGGTCGGCATCCGGCGGGACGTTGTCCGAGACTCCCAGGATCAAGGGACTATCCGAATCCGAACGCTCCTCGATCGTCTCCGCGAGTGTATCGAGCCATCGGTCGAACTCAAGTTCGGATACCGAGTCCGGAAGCAGCATCACTGAGGGGATGCCCCCCCACAGGCATATACCGGCTCCAAATCCCCGCCTCAGTTCCCTCAAGTCGAGAGAAGACATGGGTGCCGGACACACCGACTCTGCTACCTTGAACGCGGAGTCACGGTACAATTCGAGGAGGCCGGCGTTCTCTCCGTCCGTGTGGCAGAGGAGCAACTTGCCTTCCGCGGCAAGCGTAGACGATGCCTGTCTGAGGTGCGGCACGAGATGTTCACGAAAGAACGGTGGCCATGTCAGGTCCCGGTCGAAGTTGCCGCCGTAGAGGAGGACTTCCGCCGGTGAGGACGCCATGGCCTCGAGAAGACGATGGAAGAACGGCATGACGTTCTCACAGAACTCACACATCTTCGAATGCTCGTCATGATACAGATAGAAGAAGAGGTCCATCGGCATGAGGCTGTGCAGGAGCAGGTGCATCGGCCCGGCGGCGATGCAGCCGTTGGCGACGGCCACCCCGCGGTCGCCCACACGGGCGGCAAAGGCGGCATAGTTCTCGGGAGTGGGGACGATACGGATGTCGTTGAAGATCTCCGTCACGGCGTCGAGGTCTTCCACCGACTCCACCGGATATGAATCGATGAAGGGTAACGAAATCCCCGCGGCGGACATCTCTCGAGTGGTATGCATCTCCCACCGTACCCTGCCGCGGCGGGTCGTCACCTCGGTCCGAGTCGTGGTTCCCGCGTGTTCGAAGCGGTACTCCAGGTTCCCCGGCTCCACCCGGAACGGATAGTCCGGGTGGTTGTCCAGGCCGAGACCCCTGAGGAGCAGCGACTCCGGCGGACGTTCGAGGGTGAAATCCGCTCGTACGGCATGACACGCCACAGCCAACTCGTCCGCCACCTCCGCCATGTTCTTGTACATGAACGAATCGGGCAGCGTACCCCGGGCCCGGTTGGCGATATACCAGAGATCCATCCGCGGCGCGAACTCGACCCTCTCAACCGGCTCGCCGTGCATGGTACTAAGCATCCGTTCTTTGTGTGTCATCGCGTATTTATTCTCCCTTTTGCTGCGTCTGTCGAAACATCGTGGGTGTCATTCCCGTCTGCCGGCGGAACAAAACTGTACTACGAGTAGTATATCCTATCGACTCAAAGGTTCCATGTACTCAACTATCGATTCTTTATGCAAAAATAGAAGTATAGGTATTGTAGTACATGAAATATCGTTGTATGCTCACTAGATGATTCATAGAATCCTGTCTGAGAGACTGCGAGAGAGTGCCGATCGATATCCGGTACTTACGATTACCGGTCCGCGGCAGTCGGGCAAGACCACCTGTTGCCGTGATACCTTTCCGGATCTGCCCTACCGCAATCTGGAGAGCCCGGATACTCGGGAATATGCGATACGGGATCCCCGGGGATTTCTCGAGGAGGTTCCCGACGGAGCTGTCATCGACGAGATCCAACGTACTCCGGATCTGCCTTCGTATCTTCAGGGGATTGTCGATGCACCAGGATTCCGACATTTCTACGTACTCACGGGAAGTCAAAATTTCTCCGTCAAGAATACCATAAACCAGTCGCTTGCCGGAAGGACGGCGCTGTTCCAACTACTACCGTTTTCATATGTGGAGATTCGGGAGGAGTTGCATTATCTGTCGGTTGAAACAGTCATCTACAACGGATTCTATCCGAGGGTGTACGACAGAGACATCCCTCCCCACGAGTTCTATGCAGATTACGTGCATACGTACCTGGAACGTGATTTGCGTTCGCTGAGCCTGGTGAAGGATCTTTCGGTGTTTCAAATCTTTCTGAAATTGTGTGCAGGTCGCAGTGGTCAGGTCTTGAATATCCAGAGCCTGGCAAACGACACCGGAATCTCTCAGGCTACGGCCAAGGAGTGGCTTTCGTTGTTGGAGGCGAGTTATATCGTCTTCCGCGTGAAGCCCTTCTTTCAAAATATCGGAAAACGACTGGTCAAGCGGCCTAAGCTCTACTTCTACGATTCAGGATTAGCGTCGTATTTGATGGATATCACCGATCCGGTGCAGATACGCACGCATCCGCTTCGCGGTGCATTGTACGAAACTCTGGTGGTCTCGGAGTTGGTGAAACACAGATTCAACAATCGGTTCGAGAACAATCTACTGTTCTATCGAGACAGCAATGGAAACGAGGTTGATATCATCATACCTGTGGGGGATAGATATACCGCCGTCGAAATAAAATCGTCTCATACGATTACCGGCAGTCAGCTGAAGGGGCTATTCAGATTCGAGGAAGCTATTTCTCAGCCCGTGAGTAAGGTGCTCGTTCATCCGGGTGATAACACAAGATGTCAATCGGATGTGGAGATAATCCGGATGGAAGATATCGAGAGATTCCTGTAAGGTCTGTCACCGTACTATGACCTACACAACGCCACCAGATCGTCGATCGTCGCCGTGGCCAGGCATTCGTAGGTGTCGGCCGCTCCGTAGTAGATCTTGACCGTGCCGTCGGCCTCGGAGATCATACCGCCGGGGAAGAGCACCTTGTTGCGGAAGCCCCCCTCGGTCTCGTAAGGTTCCGTGGGTTTCATCAGCGGGACCTTGCTGATGCCTATCACCCTGGCCGGATTATCCAGATCGAGCAGCATGATGCCGATGTAGTAGAACTTCTTCCAGGAACTCTCCCAGCCGTTCTTCCCGCGGGTGTCGTCCCAGTCGACACCGTGGAAGGTGGTGAGCCATCCTTCGTCGGTGCGGATAGGCGGGGCCCCGGGGCCGATCTTGCGGTCGGCGAAGGGCACATCTTCCACCCCGATTACAAGGTCACTCGCTCCCCAGTACATCATGTCCGGGCTGCGGGAGATCCATACGTCGAAGGCTTCAGGCTCCGCCCGGCCGTACACCGGAAAGGGCCGTTCCAGCCGGTAGTAGTACCCGCCGATCTTCTCCGGGAAGAGCACCATGTTGCGGTTGTCCGGCACGGTCATGGTGAGTACCTCGAAGGACTCGAAATCGTCGGTGACGGCGATGCCGCCGCGGATGCCGTGTCTGGTGTCCACCGCGAAACACATGTAGATGCGTCCGTCGATTACCGTGAGACGGGGGTCGTAGAATCGCCTGATCTCTTCCCGGTCGCGGTTGGCGTAGAAGCTGCCGCCTACGTCCTTGGCGGTGTCCAGGGTCATCACCGGATTTTCTGCGACACTCCATGCGACACCGTCACCGCTGGTGGCGAAGCCGAGGTTGGTCTTGTGGGGCGGGATGCGTCCGTCGAACTCCCGTACCCTCTCTTCCGAGAGTTCGTAGTCGTTCCGGAACACCATGTAGTAGGTGTCTTTCCACCTGGCGACGCCTGCGTTGAAGAGCAGATTGCAGGGGTAGGGGACGTCGGCGGCGGTAAGGAGCGGATTGCCCGGGTGGCGCGTGACCACTCCGGCCTCTGTCACTGAGTCGAATTTGTCCATACCGAGAGTGTAGCATTTTTTTGACAATAACTCACGTGGAACCGTCTTCACTCACAGGAATTATAAGTATGACCAGAGTAATAGTCGCATACCAGCTTCTTTTCTGCGATATCGGCTTCGTTCCTCGTCGACGCCGGAGAAAAGGGCAAAAATACAGAGAACTGTGGCGATTCCAACTATGGTTACTGCCATAGTTGGAAGAATTGCCGCTTTTCTCTCTGCTTGTTTGTATCGATACTCTCTGTGTATACTGCAAGGGATAGCCGCCGTTACAAATTCGGTAACGATTTAGCATCATCGCCATTCGCGGCAGCTCTTCCCCTGGGAGATAGAGGTTATGACCACCCTAAATCCTGCAACCACCGTTCAAAGTCCTGAGCGGCTCTGTGAGAAGACCAGGTGTCTGGCCGCGATCGGTCTCTCCGGGGAGTGGGGACGGGAACTTCGAGACGCCGATCCTGCACTCCTCACACGGATTCCGGATACGGATGATAACAACTTACGGAGTGCCAACGCCGTGCGTCTGATCGCCGAGACAGCCCCCGTGCGACTCATGGACGGTTGCCGGATCGTCGGTTCCGCCCCCTACCGTGAGGCCCCGTGGCACAAGGTGCCGATCCTGAATAGGCCCGGTACGAGCCACACCACAATCGGGTTCGAACAGATTCTCCGCACCGGATACAGGGGTGTGCGCCGGCGGATCGCGGAACGGCGTTCACGGGGTGGCCTGGATGAGAGACAGGAGAACTTTCTCACCGCGTTGGATATCTGCCTGGACGCCGCCGGCATCTGGCAGCGTCGGTATCTGGATCATCTCGAGAGTCTGGCTTCCCCGGGCAAAAGTGACGACCATTGGAGCTCGGTACTCTCCTACAACCGGAATGTTCCCGAGAATCCTGCCGTGTCATTTATAGAAGCGGTGCAGTCTCTCTGGTGGGCCTTCAGCTTTCAGCGGCTCTGCGGAAACTGGTCCGGCATCGGGCGGATCGACAAGATGCTCGGGCCCTTCCTCGAGTCCGACCTGGTGAAGGGTGTGATCACCCTGAATGAGGCCCGGGAGATGCTGGCCCACTTCTGGATCATGGGCACCGAGTGGATTGGATGCCGGAATTTCCAGTTCGACGGCGGATCAGGCGACGCCCAATACTACCAAAATGTCGTCCTCGGCGGCTGTGATGAAGAGGGTGTGGACGTCACCAACGAGGTGACATATCTGGTCCTGGACATCGTCGAGGAGTTGCACATTTCCGATTTCCCGGTGGCGGTGAGGATCAACGAGGACTCAGATCCACGCCTACTGGAACGGATCGCCGAGGTCAGCAGCCGCGGCGGTGGAATCGTGTCGGTGTACAATGAGACCGTCTGCCTGGCGGCCCTCGATCGACTCGGAATTTCTACCTCGGATGCCCGGGATTTCGCCAACGACGGCTGCTGGGAGATCATCATCCCGGGCAAGACCGCGTTCCGCTATCTGCCCTTCGACGTACTCGGCATCCTTCAGCGGACGCTTCGGATCGGGGAGGGAGACGTCCCGGGTTTCACCGATTTCGAATCGCTCTATGGGGTCTTCAAGGAAGACCTGGGTGAATATATCGACGAGGTCGTGCATCTCCAGCTGGACGGTTCGTTCCGCGGCGGCGGAGGAGGACGGGAGAATCCTTTGCTTTCCCTCCTGGTGGACGACTGTATCGAAAAAGCACGGGGCTATCATGACCGAGGTGCCGGATACACCATCGGTGCGCCTCACGCAGGGGGGCTGCCGGACGTGGTCAACAGTCTCGCCGTCATCAGGAAACTCGTTTATGAGCGTCATGAATTGACTCTGGCGGCGTTTGTCGACATCTTGCGAAACGACTGGGACGGGCATGAGGATCTGAAGAGCCGTATCAGGCGGGAGTGCTCTTTCTACGGGAACGATTTTCAAGGGGTCGATGCCCTGATGGTTCGGGTGTATGACGATTTTACCGAGACGGCCTGGCGAAATGTCCGCAGGGACGGGATGCTCCGCCCGCCCGGAATCAGCACCTTCGGCAGGGCAATCGAATGGCGGGAGCATCGTACCGCCTCGCCCCATGGATTCAGGAAGGAGGACATTCTCTCGACCAACTTCTCACCCACTCCGGGTACCGACAGGGAGGGACCGACGGCGATTCTGAAGTCCTACTGCGCCGTCGACTTCACCAAGCTTCCGAACGGCGGAACCCTGGAGATAAAGCTCCACCCATCGGCTGCAATAGGAGTCGAGGGTGTCAAGGCTATGGTCGGCCTATTCAGAACGTTCCTGAATCTCGGTGGTTGCTATATGAACATAGATGTCATGGATGCGGACCTGCTGCGTGACGCGCAGCGACATCCAGACCGGTATCCCAATCTGGCCGTCCGGATTTCAGGATGGTGTGCCCGATTCAACACCCTCTCGGAAGAGTGGCAGGAGCTGGTGATCCGGAACATCGAGGGCGCCTGCTGATCGGTCATGATGAAGAGGATGTTGGGTTTCGGTTTCATTGCTGCTCCAGTACAAAGATGAATGTACGACTGATGATATCCAGTATTCCATAAAAGCTCTGTGATTTGAATGTATGTTCAGGTGATCTTCTACGCCGCACTCCCGGGAGTTTTGTTCTTCCGTTTTACAGCCGGAATCCCGCGTAGCAACCCCTCAGTTGAAAGGTCTTCGTCCAATGTCGGCCAGTGAATGCCGTATCCTGCTGCCGAGGTTTGCCAATTATCTCTATCCTCAGATCGGGCTTCAAGCAAGCATGGATACCATGCCAAGGGAACTGTAATAGTCCGTCCATCCATCAATTCGACACTCATTGTGTCATCTGTAAAAAAAACAGATTTTACACGCTCGTCCGCAGTCTCAGCCAAAATTCCCATGCCAGGCCTCCAATATGTGGGACTCATGTTCTACGACAATTCGGTATATCTTATTCACTTCGTGTGCCCCGAAACCAATGGTCTTCGCAAGTTGTACGGGTTGAAGCCAAAATTTTGCCGTGCAATCATCCCTATCGACGTGTATGTGTGCCGGCTCATTGGGCTCGTGACTAAAGAAGTAAAATCTGTAGGGTCCTACTCTCAGTACTGTCGGCATCGTTTCTGTCAGTAAGTATACTATATAAAATAGATGTGTTGCCAGAGCAACACACGGTGACATCTAGGGTGTTAAAATCTCATACTTGTTATCTCGCTTCGCGTCCTGGGTCCAGATCATCCAGTCCAGGATATACCGCCGATGCTCTTGGACTATTTCGTCGTGCTCCGGCTTCGAGGCGAGATGGTACAACTCATCCGGATCGGGGATGGAGAACCACATGAAGAAGGGCTTCTCATACTCCCGCTCGATATACTCGGACGCGTGCCGGAAGAGATACCCGGTGATGTCTTCCTCCGGCGAGAGCGGATTCTCCGCCATGGGTTTCTGCATGGAGGGCCGGCGGATTTCGTTCACCTTTCGTTCGGACTCTGTGTGGGGATCTCGTATGGCGCAGTGACTCGCCTCGCAGACGAAGTCGAACGCCGCCGCCTTCCGTTCTGCTACTTAGCAATATGTATGGTTTTTCGATGTGCCTATATGTCGGTTCGCGAAGAGATCCTTGTGTTCCTCGTAGTCTTTCCGCCTGAACTCGACGATGCCGTTGAGGAGTTTTTCCATCGGTTTCTCCAGACCGATCCTACAATCTCGCCGGTGTAAAAATCCCCATGATCTCGTCGGACATCCGCATCATGAGGCGCACCGGTATCAAGTTCGATATCTGAGGTTGTATCGTCCGGCGGTCACCCGGAATATCATGATGCCTTCTATAGTGGCCTCATGGATGACCAGATCTTCCAGCTCCTCGTTGTTGTTCCTGGCTTCCTCATCCATCTCCACGACCACGTCCTCGTATTCCGATGGGATCTCCACTCGTGCCCATGCATTCGGGGGGATCACAAGTTCAAGATCCACCCGACCCTCCGCGATTTTCCAACTCGACTTCGCGGGTCCGAATGGTGTCTCCAAGGAAACCTCGGCCTGATCCAGCCCTTCTCCGTGTCGCGGTGCGATGCGGAGAGGCGGTTCACCCATGCGGCGTCCGCTGAGATCCAGGTCGAGTCCCGCAACCGTGGCGTACATCCAGGCTCCGATTGAGCCGTAGGCGTAGTGGTTGAAACTGTTCATGCTCACGGGACCGAATCCGTGTTCATGGGTCCAGCTGTTCCAGCGTTCCCACATGGTAGTGGCTCCCTGATTCACGGTGTAGAGCCAGGAAGGGAACTCCTCCTGCAGCAGGAGCTTGTAAGCCACATCCACCCTGTCGAACCGGGTAAGTGTCGGGCAGAGCAGGGGTGTGCCCACGAATCCCGTGGCCATGCGGAAGTTTCTCTTTTCTATCATCCCTACCAGCCGGTCCAGTGCGCCTTGCCGTTGCTCCTCGGGAAGCAGGTCGAATGCCAATGCCAGTACATACGAGGTTTGAGTGTCACCAACCAGACGGCCGTTCGCAGTCACGTACTCCCGCCTGAAGGCCTTCACGATCTTTTCATGAAGGTCTCTCAGGAGCCGGGCATCCTTCGTCTTTCCGAGCAGTTCCGCTACCCGGCAGACGATGGAGGTGCTGTAGGCGAAATAGGCCGTACCGATAAGGTCCTTTGGCGTCGCCCCGACGTTGCTTCCTTCGGGCGCGTCCATGGCCACCCAGTCGCCGAATCCGCCCCAGGGAACCACGAACTCGTCGGATCGTATCAAGCCGCGGCTGTCCTGCCCCATCGATGAGATGAACCTGTGCATGCCGTCATAATGCTTCTCGAGGATGGCGGTGTCGCCGTACCGTTTGTAGATGGTCCAGGGGCAGATCACCACGGCGTCGGACCAGGCCGGCCCGCCGTTGTTTTCCTCCTGCTTCGCCATGTAACGCACCACCGGGGCTACAGAGGGAACCACGCCACGGGGGCTCTGGGCATCACCGAGGTCACGCTGCCACTTGGTGAAGAAAGCGCCGACGTTGAAGTTGTACGAGGCGGTGGGGATGAAAACCTGTGCGTCGCCGGTCCAACCGAGCCGTTCGTCCCGCTGTGGACAGTCGGTGGGAACCTCTAGAAAGTTGCCCCGCTGTCCCCAGATGATGTTGCTCTGGAGTTGGTTCAGCTTGGGATGTGAGGAGGTGAAGCGTCCCGTCTCCGGCATCTCGTTGTGGAGGACGATGCCGACCACGTCTTCCGGTTTCGGCGCTTTCGTGGCTCCCGAGACTTCTACATATCTGAACCCGTGGAAGGTGAACTTCGGCTCCCACGTGACGGTGCCGTCTGCCGCGAAGGTATAGGTGTCGGTCGTCTTCGCGCTCCGAAGGTTCTCCACATACATGCTGCCGTCCGGGTTCAGCATCTCTGCATATCGGATGGTGACTGTCGAACCCGTAGTGCCGTTGAATGTCAAACGGGCCCACCCGGTCATGTTTTGACCCAGATCGTAGACGAAGGCGCCCTTTTCCGGTTCCGTCACATTCTTCGCCGGCAGCTCCTTGATCTGTCGGACAGGCTCTACCACCTTGGCGTCGATTGTAATGCCGTCCTGAGGGGATGCGACCGGTCCCGATACCGCTACCTTCTGCCATGCCTGATCGTCATATCCGGGAGACATCCACCCGGTGAGTTCTTGGCCGGCGTCGTAGTGTTCTCCGTCGTAGAGGTCGGAGGAGAGGATGGGACTGTCGGTCCAGCGCCAGGAATCGTCACTCACGTAGGTCTGTCTCCCGCCTTTCCCGTCACGGACCTCCAGTCGGCAGAGGAGTTCCGGCCGGGCGCCATAGAGCCGGATACCATCACGAAGCTGACTGATTCGGCCGGCGTACCATCCGTCACCAAGCAGCACTCCGATGGCGTTTTTGCCCGTCTGCAGAAGGGCCGTTACGTCGTAGGTGAGGTACTGGACCCGTTGCGTGAAGTCGGTCCAGCCGGGAACGAGTACGTCCTCTCCGACTCTGACGCCGTTGATGGACGCCTCGAAGAGGCCCTTCGCCGTGATGTACAACCGTGCCGCGGCGATATCTCCCGTTATCGCAAAATCTTTTCTGAGAGCCGGAGCAGGTCCACGCTCGTTCTTGTCTACGTCGGAGGGTGCGATCCAGGAGGCCTCCCACTCATCCTGATTCAAGAATGCAGTCTCGAACCAGGCGGTTTCACTCCACTCGCCCCACTCGTCAAAGTGGTCCCGAATTCGGACTCGCCAGAAGTATCTGGAGCGGGAGTTCGGATCCTTTCCGCCGTATAGGACGTGGATCGAATCGTTACCGGCGCTCTCGCCTGAGTCCCACACCATGTCGTCCGGGGCAAATCGGTCGGACGTCGATACCTGAAGCTGATATGCAGTCTGATGAGCTCCCGGGCGCCGATCTTTCATCTTCCATGAGAATCGAGGCGATCTCGTATCGATTCCGAGGGGGTTGGTCCTGTATTCGCAGGTGAGTGAAGTGGCTGTCGCATTCATCGTGGTTCCTCTTTGTTCGTCTGTATGGTGGAGGCACTATCCGAAACCAACGTTTTAGAAAGTACCTCGTGGGACAGTATCATGGGTCAGTTTTTTCTGCAATTACAGCCGAGAAAGTCGAATATTGATGTATTTACGCCGTAAAATGTGTAACCGTGTAGTAGCGGGATTGTTTTTTTTAAGAAAGTGTGTACAGTAGTGGTATCGAAAGACGAGTCTACCGAAAGGAGCAAGCATGGCGACTAACCCGGAAATCATAAAAAACAAGATAATGATGGGCATCAACAGGAACACGTATATCCACGATGCGTCTCACCTCTCTTTTCAGATCAAGACCAGTGGTTTCATGTTCTGGAAAACAACTGAGCTGATCGTTTCCGGCAGAGTAGACACGGAAAAGGAAAAAGCAGAGATCGATCGAATTTTAGACGAAGAGTCTCAGGGCTTGAAGATCGTGAACAATCTGAGAGTGGAGAAGCGCTGACGACCGGTTCTGTGTGGTAAAGGGTGTGCGAGGGGAGCCCGTATCGAGCGGCGTTCCGTACCATCCGGAAGAACTCCAGGTACTCACCGACGAAGCCTCGAAACTCAATCTTTCGCAAGATTTCAAATTCTCATAGGGACTATCGTGTCGTCGGGTGATATAGTTATATCGATGAGTGAACAGTAAATGGCATCGATACACAGCTCCGGAGGTGCAGCCTGATGGGAGAAATGATCGTCGTTGCCTTGGGCGGAAACTCCCTGATCACCGACGCGAGTCACGTGTCGGTCCACGATCAATATGAAGCCGCCCGACACACGGTACATAACATGCTCACGCTGATCGGCGAGGGACACGATATCTGTATCGTGCATGGGAACGGTCCGCAGGTGGGCTTCATCCTGCGGAGGGTCGAATTGGCTCGAAAGGAGCTCCACTACGTTCCGCTGGATTCCCTGGTGGCGGACACACAGGGCGCCCTGGGGTACAACATCCAGATGGCCTTGGATAACGAGATGCGCCTCTCCGATTTGCACCGGCCGGCGGTGACGGTGGTCACCCAGGTTGTGGTCGATCGGGACGACCCGGCCTTCCTGTCTCCGGACAAGCCGATCGGGGCATTCATGGATAGAGAGACCGCGCTGAAGCATCGACAGGAGGATGGTTGGGCGGTGATGGAGGATTCCGGACGGGGATACCGTCGCGTCACTCCGTCTCCCGTGCCCCTGCAGATAGTCGAGCTCGAGGCCATCCGGGTGCTTCTCTCGAATGGGATTCTGGTCGTCGCGGCCGGCGGAGGGGGCATCCCGGTGGTGGAACGGGAGGACGGCACGGTGATCGGGGTGGAGGCTGTGATCGACAAGGACCGCACTGCGGGACTCCTGGCGGCAGGCCTTCCCGCGGACCGCTTCGTGATCTCCACCGCGGTCGAACAGGTGTACCTGGACTATGGAAAACCAACACAACGACCGATCTCTCGGATGACCGTCGCAGAGGCAAAGCGCTATATCCATGAGGAGCAGTTTGGTCGTGGCTCCATGCTGCCGAAGATCGAAGCCATGGCCCGTTTCGTCGAAGAGACCGGTAGGAACGGCGTCATCACCGATCCCGCGCATCTGGCCGCGGCCATCGAGGGAAAGGCCGGGACGCTAATCATACCCTAGAAAATCGTGTCGGTACCAATAGATAAACCATGAAATACCTAATCCGTATTCACTTGACCTACGATGACTGCTCTACATACTATAAACACAGTATGAACATACTTTGATATTCTATCCGATAGGCGGCACCTGACTCATACGCGTAGTCGTGGTATTCGTTGGGGAGCGGTTTTTATCGAGATCGATTCAAACGAAGGAGTAACGTGTAATTATGAAAACACTCTATGCATGTATCATAATACTCCACATCCTGGTAGGAGTCGGTGCAATGTCCGGTGGCCTGGCGGCGGTAACAGATCCGACTTCGCCGTTGGACGTGCCGACTGATATGCTCGAGAACGGTCCGTTCGAGGACTACTTTATCCCGGGGCTGTTTCTCATGATCGTGTTGGGTGCCGGAAACCTGGCCGCGGCGGTAGTGACGATCAGGAGGATCAGATTCGACGGTATCGTCTCCGGCGGCATGGGGGCGATCCTAATCGGCTGGATCGTGATCCAGTGCTATATCCTGCAGACCGTCGCGGCGCTGCACGTGATCTTCTTTCTCATAGGGGCGGTGCAGGGGTGTCTGGCACTCGTCCTCCTCTGGAAGAAGGACGAGTTTCCCGTGAACATCGCCAAACGGATGATTGTGGGGGAGCGTTCGTAGATTACTCCTCTCCGACCCGTGCCTGGATGGAGAAGGCGGCGGATGAGAGTCGCCCGAGGGAGATGGTCGTCTCGGCATCACCCGCTACGAAGTGGTACCCCACACCCTCGCCGCACCTGTATGGGGAGTCCCTCGTTGCAACTATCCTCTCTCATTCGAATACCGCCTTTCCACCACCCCGCGGATTCGCCGAAACAAGCACACCCACGGTTGGCGGCGTGCCGGGGCCTCCGCGGGTTGACTCGTATCCTACGAGAAATCCATCGGATTCCCGAAACCAGGCGTAGCTCCGCCAGAAGAGCGCCCTGATGTCGTCGAACGTGATCTTGTATTTCACTGTGGGGACACGTTCGCCGTCGATGTCGATAGTTTCGCGTTCCTCTCGTTTGGCGATGAATTTCGTGAACTGTATCCCGGAAGCCTTCATGAGTTCCTCGCCGAAGTCGGCCGAGGCCATGTAGAATTTGAACCCGGATTGGCCTTCTACGACTCGGGGAGAGAGGCAGTAGAGCGATTGATACCATGGCAGACGCAGCGACTCGGTGATCAACTCTTGCCGTCCCTCCTCCTGTAGATAGACCTGTCCGTCCTGTTCCGTCACGGATGAATGCACATGGCCGGATTCATCCATCACCAGCCAAGTCCGTGTATTGAAATCTCTGTCGAATTGCATCCGGTGGATCTCTCCGGGAGTCTCGAGCAGCAAGTTGATTGTGGCCTCCGTATACTCGAGCTCGTAGATGATCGTCTCAAGGAGATCTTCGGTGGTCTCGGCATACACTACCCGGAGCGTCTCGGCCTGGATCGCAGTCTCGGTCGGGATGAGCAAGAGTGCTATCAAGAGTACGATCATGGGGAGTCTCAGCGTATCCGTGTTCATCGGTCCTCCCTCGTCTCTCTCCACGTCCAGGAGAGGACATTGCGTTTGCATGTATCCACACACCTCCCGCAGAGGATGCAGTTGTTGTCCGTAATCGATCCCTTCTTCAATAGTTCCTGCACATCCAGGCTCATCGGGCAGATGGTGTTGCATCGTCCGCAGACGACACAATTATCCGAATCGGCTTTCAGCCGAAGGCTGGGGATTCCGGTAGCCAATCCGATCCCGCGTCCGATTACCATGAAGGGTGAGATCCAACAGATGGTGTGGCACCCGGTACGCCTGCCGAAGATCAGGCTGAGGAGGAAGAAGACGATCACCACCATGCTGTAGACGATGAGTGACTGGACCGACGTCGTCGACAGGCCGTATTCGGTCTGGTAGGCGAAGCGCACGCCTTGTACACCATCGGCCCGACGAAAGAAGAAAAACAACATCACCAGCCAGATGCTCCACACCACAAACTTCATCCACGTGATCTTGCGTACCGGTACCGGTCGAGTCCTCGATCTCCCCACCTGATCCTGGATGCCACCGGCGGGACAGAGCCAAGCGCAGAAGCTCCTCCCCACGAAGAGACTTGTCGTGAACAGGAACAGGAAGACCAGCAGGCTGCCCGTGACGATACCGGTCGCGCTTCCATGAAGAGGTATGACCGGTGAGAGATAGTAGAAGGTCACCGGAAAGAGGATCATCGAAAATGTCATGACACCGGCACGGACCTTTTGGAATCTTCTTGAATTCATACTGCTCCCCCGTATGGTTTTGGTACCGTTCATTCTCGGACCTTTACGCCCCGATGAATCGACTCTACCCGTTTATGGAAGTGCAGACATGAGGAGAATCACTCAAATGGCGTAGATGGGTGGAATCACCTATGGCTATTCGGAGCCCCAACTCTGTAGACTATGGAGGAGCTGGAGACGGCCGGAGGTGTCGGTCTTCTGGTAGATGTTGTAGAGATGGTTTTCCACCGTCTTTAC
>CAZAKE010000112.1:0-15488 GCA_964485495.1 uncultured Spirochaetales bacterium | reverse complement strand
GCTGGTCAGAAGCGAAGAAGAACCGGAATTGGAGCGCTTTGAGCAGCGCGCCCGGAAGATCTGTTCGACTATCTAGAGGGATTGACGCGATACCTGCCTGATACGGTGCGGCAGGACTTCGAGCGATCCGAGATGCGCCTCCGGATGGAGACGCTGCGACGGAAGATGATGGGATTCGGTGGGCTGAAGAAGTTCGTGGAAAACAAATTCCCGGAAAGGGCGCGGCCGAAACCGGAACCCGGGCACGAGAGGCTCTCCGGAAGGAACGTCACCAGGACGCTCTCCTTTATGGGTAAGCTTTCTCGGCATATGCCCGATAAAGATATCAGGGAGGCGTTGCACGAACGGATCGCGCTCCTCGTAGGGCGGCTGCAGGAAACGGACGACGACGACAAAAACGGAGTAGAGAACCATGAGTGAGGACGGTCTCCAATCAAAATACGTATCGGCCATCAAGGCGTATATCGCCAAGATGCCCAGTCTTCCGGTCACGGTCACCAAGATCATGGAGATCTGCAACGACCCGCGGACCTCGCCGGCGGACCTGAACAAGATCATCAGCATCGATCCGGTCCTGATGGGAAACGTGATGAAGCTGATCAATTCGGCCTACTACGGCATCTCACAGGAGATCACCTCACTGGTTCGGGCCATCATCATGCTGGGAATCAACACGGTGAAGAACCTGGCCCTGAGCACGGCGGTCCTCGGAAACCTGGGCGACATCAAGAACTTCCAGGCCCTCAACATGGACGGCTTCTGGCGCCACTCCCTGTGCGTCGGGGTGACCTCGAAGTTGATCGCGAAAAAACGGAAGGTGGATCCGAAGAAACTGGAGGAGTATTTCATCGCCGGGCTTCTCCACGACATCGGCAAGATTCCCCTGAACAACCGGTTACCCGAGCAGTATATCGAGGCCATGAGCCTCTCCGACCGGGAGCACCTCTCGCTGGTGGACGCGGAGAAACGGGCCATCGGCCTCGACCATGCGGTTGTCGGAAGACTCATCGGCGAGGCCTGGAAACTCACCGCCGAGATACGCGAGGCCATCGAATTCCACCATGTGCCGGAGGCATACGAAGGAGAACACACCGAACTCGTGTTCACCGTGTCACTGGCCAACTACTTCGCCAACTACTTCGAGATCGGGTTCTCCGGCGACCGCTTCCCGGTGAAACCGGATCCGAAGATCTCCCAGACGCTGAAGGTCACCATGGACGACCTGGAAGACATCGAAGATACGGTAAACCAAGAGATCGAGAAGGCCCGGATCTTCCTGCAGATTAATTAGGAGACGATCATGTTAGATGATATTGAAGAGACCGACGGGCTGCGGGTACGGCTGTGGGGCGTACGGGGCTCGATCCCCTGTCCCGGCCCCGCCACCGTCGAGCACGGCGGGAACACCACCTGTATCGAGCTGCGATACGACTCGGACGACAAACTGATCATCATCGATGCCGGCACCGGCATCCGCGCCCTGGGCAACTACCTGATGCAGCACGACCTCCCGCGGGGACCGATCGACACGTCGATCTTCTTCTCCCACACCCACTGGGACCACATCATGGGATTCCCCTTCTTCACCCCCATCTTCATCCCAGGCACCAAGTTGCGCGTCTACGGACCGGTCACCTACGAGGACGACGGCCTGGACGACATCATCGGCGGCCAGCTGCGCTACCGCTACTTCCCGATCAAGCAGAGCGAGCTTGCGGCGGAGATCGAGTACAACTCCATCAGGGAGTGCAGCATGGACCTGGGAGACGGCCTCTGGGTCACCACCAAATACCTGAACCACCCGATCCTCTGCCTGGGCTACCGATTCGAGTTCAAGGGCAAGAGTTTCTGCACCCTCTACGATATTGAACCGTTCCGGAACGTGTTCCCCACCGATCCCAACGACCCGGGCTACGACGAAGACGCGGCCAAGGAGGGCGAACTGGCGGCGCACGAGGAGAACGAGAAGATCCTTCAGTTCATCAAGGGCGCGGACCTCCTGATCCACGACTCACAGTACACCCAAGAAGAGTATCTGAAATCGAAGCTCGGCTGGGGCCACTCCACCTTCGAGCACGCCATCAACTCCGCCCACAAGGCCGGGGTCAAGCGCCTCATCCTCTTCCATCACGACCCCATGCGCTCCGACCAGGAGCTCAACAACCTCCTCGGGAACTACCGCGACATGGTCAGCGCCAAGACCTCCATGACCATCGAGATGGCCAAAGAGGGGGAGATGCTGGTGGTGTGAGATATCTCCACTTGAAAATCTCCATCGTTTCGGCTATGATCCGTTCGTTATTTCGGGGGATTAGCTCAGTTGGCTAGAGCGGTTGGTTCGCAATCAACAGGTCGTGGGTTCGACTCCCATATCCTCCACTGTACGAAAGCACCGATGCAAGACGAAATCGACTGGATCCTTTTCAACCTCGCGAGTTTCCGAAAATAGTGCAGATATCGTGTCCCCTCTGCGGCGGAATCGTCACGGCGCGCCTCCTGCCACCCGACACAACGCCCCCGCCCCGCGCCGAATACCACCTGTGTCACGATTGCCGCCTGGTTTTCATGGACAGCAAGTTCAGGCTCTCCCCGGAGGCCGAAGAGGCCAGGTACGCCACACACAACAACACACCCCTGGACGGACGGTATGTGACCTATCTCGATAGCTTTCTTCGTGCGGCGGTGCTCCCCTACGCCGACCCGCGTCAGGCCGTCCTCGATTTCGGCAGCGGGCCGCAACCGGTGCTGCAGGGATTCCTCTATCAGTACGGCTATCGCGCCTTCGGGTACGACAAATTTTACGCCCCCGACCGGTCGCCGCTTCACCCCCCCTACGGCTCCATCGTCGCCATAGAGGTCCTCGAGCACCTGTGGGACCCCGCCGGAGTCTTCAGCCTATTCGCCGAATTGCTCCGGCCGGGAGGGATCCTGGCGGCACGGACGATGCTGCTGCCGGTGGAGGTGGTTGCTGCATTCGATTCTCTCGATCTGGAGGAAAAATGCTGCAAGGTCGATAAAAGTGAAGTCGACACGATCACCACATCGATCGCCGGCTCTGATCTTCCGGCCTTCTGGCGTTGGTGGTACCGGCACGACGGTACCCACGTGACCTTCTATTCGGAGCGGAGTCTCACATACATTCAGGAACGGTGGCCGTTGGAGTTGATTCGAGAGGAGGGACGGAAGGAGGTTACGTTTCGTCGGAGATAGTATGGTCCCGCCAGGGACCCGCGTCCACCTCGGCGAGGCGGCGACGCCAGTCGCGGCGGTCGGCCTCGGTATTGTGCAGGTTGTTGCGAAACCCCTCCATGGTGAGGAGGAACAGCACGAGGGTGCCCATCGAGAGTTTCCTGCGCCGGCCCAGGGTGAACAGGTCCAGGAAAAGGCGCCGCTTCTCAGGCTGGGTGGTGAGTAAGAAGGCTCTCAGCAGATTGATGAAGGAGCGGAATTTTTGTTTGAGTCCGATATCGCCCTTGGGATCGCGACGGAAGGCCCCGTTGCCGAAGAGACGCAGCGCCCGCTCGCGCACTGCACGCCAGTCGTAGAAGCGGGCCACGGTGGCGTAGTACTTCTCCAGCATCTCGGTGAGGGAGAAGTTCATGTAACGCATGGTGGGAAAGGCGCCGTTCACCAGCCCCTCGTCGATGATGCACACCCGGCCCTCGGCCTCCATGCGGTCGTACAGCCTGGTGCCCTTCACCGGCGTCAACATGTGCAGCATGATGAAGGAGAGGGCGTTGCGTTGGGTGAACTCGACGATATGCTCGAAGTCTTCGTCGGTGTCGGAGTCGAAGCCGATGACGAAGCTGGCGATGATCTGGATGCCGGCGGCGTGGATCTTGCGGACCGCCTCCTCGTACTTGGCGATGTCGTTGTGGCGCTTTCCCGTCTCGGCCAGGCTGTTGGGATTCACGCTCTCGAACCCGATGAGGATATAGATGCAGCCGGCGTCGGCCATCTCATTCAAGAGCTCCTCGTCGTCGGCCACGTCCAGGCTGCTTTGGCAGACCCAGCCGACGTTCAGGGGCTTCAGCTTGGACATCAGCTCGTGGGCGTAGCGCTTGTTGATGGTGAGGTTGTCGTCCACGAAGTTGAGCATCCGGATGGGGAGCGACTCGATCTCCGCGGCCACCTCGTCGGCGTCGCGGAAGGTCATCTTGCGGCCGTAGAGCTCCGGGACCACGCAGAACTCGCAGGAGTAGGGGCAGCCGGAGGTGGCCCTGACCTGAGCCGACATCACCCGGCTGAGGTCGACCAGATCCCAGCGCGGCCGGGGAGACTCGTTGATGTCGACGAAGCGGTCCTGCCGGTAGATGCCGCCCAGCCTGCCGGCCTCGAAATCCTGCAGCACCGCAGGCCAGGTGAGTTCGGCGGCGCCGCACACCACCGCGTCGGCGTGTTCGGCGGCCTCTTCGGCGGAGAAGGTCGCGAAGGAGCCGCCCATCACCACCGGAACCCCCTGCGCGCGGAAGTTGTCGGCGATCTCGAAGGCCCTGCGGCTGGTGGCGGTGATGGCCGTCAGGGCCACCAGGTCGGGCCGGCCCTCGGGGAGGGGATCGTCCTGGTCCTCGTCGATGATGGTGATATCGTAGTGATCCGGCGTCAGCGCCGCCACGATGGGCAGCTGTACCGTGGTCATCAGGCTCTTCTTGCCGATGAGGTGCGCCAGTTCGGTCTGCAGGGCGTAGTGTCGATACACCTGCCGGGGATTGATCATCCAGAGGGTGTATCTTTTTTTAGCCGTATCTGATTGTGTATTCGCGCCGCTATTCATGCGGCACGAATATATCACACGGCACGGTCTTTGCCGACCCTCGGCGTCACCTGTCACGAATACGTGACAACCCGTCGCTGCGCCTACAGATGCTCCCGGGCCATCCGCCGGCCCTCCTCCTCGTTCACCTTCATGAGGATCGCGCCTCCGGCGATAAAGAGCACCAGCACCGAGAGGATTCCGAACCGGTTCGAGCCGGTGACCAGCGTGACGGTGCCCATCAGCGCCGGCCCGATGACGGCGGCGAACTTCCCGAGCATGTTGAAGAAGCCGAAGAACTCGGCCGCCTTCTTCTCCGGAATCAACCTGGTGTAGTAACTCCGGCTCAAGGCTTGGATGCCGCCCTGGAAGAGCCCCACCCCGAAGGCCAGGGCGTAGAACTGCCACACCTCCGTCATCAGGTACCCCAGCACCGTGAGGACGCAGTACGCCGCGATTGCGACATAAATCGCCTTCTTGACGCCGATGCGGGAGGCGAACCAGTTGTAGCCCAGGGCGGCCGGAAAGGCCACGAACTGCACCATCAGGAGGGCGGTGATCAGGGAGCTGGAGGGGAAGCCCAGGGAAGTGCCGTAGTCCACCGCCATGCGGATGATGGTATCCACGCCGTCGATGTAGAACCAGTAGGCCAGCAGGAAGAGCCCCACCACCTTCAGGTGACGAATGTCCGACAGGGTGGTCATAAGCTGACGCCATCCGGCTCCGAAGGCCTTACCGATGCGCACCGCCCCGGGTACCTTCGGCTCCCGCACGAACAGGAAGATGGGAATGGAGAAGACGGCCCACCATACCGCCACGGTGAGAAACGCGATCCGTATCGCCGTAGGTCCGTCGGGAATACCGAAGAGCTCCGGCTTCAGGTACATGACTACGTTGACCAGAAACAGGAGGCCGCCGCCGATGTATCCCAGCGAAAATCCCAGAGACGAGACGAAGTCTACCTTCTTCTCCGAGGCCACGCCGACCAGGAGGGCATCGTAGAAGATGTTGCCGCCGGAGAAGCCGACCGTGGCGGCGACGTAAAAAATGATGGCCATCTGCCATGCCCCCTGAGCCACCATCCAGAGGGCGCCGCTCATCACCACCCCGAGGAACGCAAACAACAGCAGAAACTTCTTCTTGGCCGTACCCTTGTCGGCGATGGCCCCCAGGAAGGGCGCCAGTGCGGCGACGATGATCGAGGCGATGGAGTTGCCCATCCCCAGGTAGAAGGTGCTCTCCTGGGGATTGTCCGGGTTGGCCCAGTAACTCTTGAAGAAGATGGGGAAGAACCCTGCCATCACCGTGGTGGCGAAGGCGCTGTTGGCCCAGTCGTAGAAGGACCACGACCAGATCGCCTTGCGGCTGTCCCGGGCCCCGAATCGGCCGAGTCCCCCTGCGCCGTTATCGGATATACCTGCCCCGCCGGCCCCTACATCGTCACGATCGTTCCCATCTCCCATACTCCCGCCTCCGACACACGTTTTTCGCCCATACGTTAAAAAATGAAGCCGGGGCTACTATAGCACATCTTGCCGTGCAAGGAGACGGAAAAAGTATGAGAAAGTCGTGAAATGCGTCTCTGAGATCCGGCAGATCACGCCGCGTCGTCATCGTCGAGGGTGTGCCGTCCGACGGGCCTATCCTGGGAGAATTTCAGGAATTCGGCGTAGAATCCGTCCCAATTCTCCTCCGGATCGGGGATCAGTCGCGCCCGGCGCCCTCGACCTCGCCCATTGCCGCCTCGACCGATTCCCCCTGCGATACTCCCGGCGCCGGAACCTCCGCACTCGAGCTCATCCTCGAAATCCCCATCGTACGCATCGTCATCATCCTCGACGACCTCCGCCGTGAAGGTGAAGCCGGCGACCGTTCCGGAGACCCGCTTCGGGCCGGCTTTTCGTTTTGCGCTGCCGTCGCTACCATGGCACTTCCCGTTCTCCCTGAGACACACGCAGGTGCCCTCCTCCTCGGACAGGACCCTGCATTCGAGACACCTGCCGGCCTCGTCGACTCGATTCTTGTCACACACATCCACCATTTGAGCCTCCATCTACATTTGTTCGATCTCGTTGTCGGGATCTATAAAGGGTTAGGGGGCGAATGGTCGCGGCGCTTCAGGTATCCGAGATTTTTTTCTTTATTTTGCATTTACAGATTGATTATCCGGAAAACTCACAGAAGCCATGGTTGCCAAGGGATACTATTCTCCGGTGTCGCGGATATCGGATATTCAAGAGTACAATCCGCGCTAAGATTTGTTTCGATACATGGCCTGGTAAACATCAGGAACCCTATCGCAGTTCCTTCAACACCTCTTCCTTCGTCTCGGCGAACAGGATCGCATCCAGGGCGGCATCGAGTTTTTGGAGATCCTCGCAAGTGCGAATTGTGTTTGATTCAGGATCCGTGATGGAAAATTTGGTTGAAATCTGATGAATCAGCACTTCCTTCTTTTCCTCGAGACGACCTTTACGCAATCCCTCTCGTTTCCCCTTTCTGATGCCTCTTCGTTCCCAACTTGTCACATAGGACATATATTCCTCCCCAGTAATTTCTTCGATCTCATCACTCAGCCGATACTCCAGCGTTTTCGGTAACTGCAACATCCAATCCAGAAATATTACGAGGGATTCGATATAGCCTTCGGAATATCCGTGCTGGAGTAGACGTAGAAGGAGCTGCTTCTTCAGGTCATATCGAGCCTTTGCCTTCTTCCGATGACTGCCACGTATACCGTCAAGGAGATTGGATTCGATCTGCGCTTCGGTGACGAAAGCAAACGGGTTCCCTTCGGCGATGCCCAACTTCACCTTCTCCTTTAAATATAGCAGCTTCGCCACCTGGAATTCCACTCTCAGATAGCGGATATCGTCGTTTATCTCGTAGCTGTCGGGAAAGAAGGTAGGATCGGAATCGGTGAGTACAGCCAGTGTTAGTGGGATTCCGGCCGTGGTGATTCATTTTTAGATCTGCAAAGTCGGATATTCTGGAGGATCAAGCCTATGATTACACATATCAAATCAAATACTCCCTCACCTCCCCCCACTTGCCGGTGATCTTCAGGAGCAGCAGGCAGGAGCCGAGGGTGGTCGCGATTTTGAGACCCAGGGAGAGGAAGATGTTGAAGTCGGTGAAGAGATGGAGGGGGATGAGGGGGATGACGGCACCGAGGCCGGTGAGGAGGGCGAGATCGAAGCTCTTGAGGAAGGTGAGGAGGGATTCGCGGAAGACGCGGCGGATGAGGACGCTGTAGACGACGAGGAAGACCAGGCAGTAGCCGGCGAGGAGGGCATAGGCGACGGCGAGGATGGAGCCGAAGGCGATGCCGAGGCCCACGGCGGCGAGGATCACCACGGTGGAGACCGCGCCGGTGAGGAAGAGCAGGTCGGTGCGGCCCATGGACTGAAAGACGGCGCCGCTGGAGGCGTAGACCATCTGGATGAAGATGGTGGCGGAGAGCACGCGGAACACCGGGACGGCCCGAAGCCACTGATCGCCGAACATGATGAGGATGATCTCATCGGCCGAGAAGATGCACAGCACCGAGAGGGGCAGCCCCACCAGGGCCAGAGCCCGCACGATCTTCAGGTAGGAGGCGAACACCCGGGGTGTATCGTCCTGATACTCCGACAGCACCGGATGCATGGCGTAGGAGATGACGCCGGTGAGGTAGCGCACCGGGTAGGCCATGAGGCTGTAGGCCTTGTCGTAGAAGCCCAGCGCGGCGTCGCCCATGAACTTGCCGATGAGGAGGTTGTCGGCGTTGCGGGAGAAGTAGTTGATCAGGTTGAAGGCGAACTGGAAGCCCGAGTAGCGGGCGATCCGCCGCAGCACACCGAACCGGAGCACCGGCCGCGGTCCGATCCCTGCGGCGGCCAGCGACATCAGGAAGATGAGCAGGCTGTTGGCCACCGACCGCCACACGACGGCGTAGACCCCGAATCCCCGATAGGCCAGCAGGATTCCGGCTCCCCCGGATACAACCGAGGCGGCCACGGTGATCTTGGCCTGCAGGGCGAAGCGCTTCTCCTTCTGCAGCACCGCCTTGGGCACGACGCCCAGGGTGAAGAGAAACACCGCCCCGGCCAGCACCCGCCCGAGGGGCACATACGCCGGGTTGTCGTAGAACCAGGAGAGGGGATAGGCGAACAGGACGAAAAGCCCCGCCCCCGCCGTCGCGATCAGGACGGTGAAGGTGAAGAGAGAGCGGACGTCGGCGGCGTCGAGGCCCTTGTCCTGGACGATGGCCGGCCCGATACCCATCTCGCCGGCCATGTTGATGAAGTTCACGAACACCATGATGACCGCCACCACCCCGAACTCCTCCGGAGACAGCAACCTGGCCATGACCGCCATGATGCCGAACTGGATGGCCACGTGGGTGTACTTGCCGATCAGGGTGGCTACGACTCCCCCGCGCAGCTCGCGCTTGATAGACACCTACCCGGACCTCCCGGGCAGCTCGATCTCCCCACGCCGCACACGCCACGCGCGCCACACCTCGTCGAGATACGATCCCAGCTCCCGGAGCCGCTTCCGGCGGTTGCCAACCTCGCGGATATTTTCGTATCCAGCGCTTCCCATCTCCAGCCGCAGCGCAGGATCGGAGGCCAACTCCGCCATCCGGCACCCCATCATCCGCCAGTCACCCTCCGCCACCAGAAACCCGGTTGTGCCGTCGATCTGATGATCGGGGATACCCCCATGACCGGTACTCACCACCGGCAGCCCCATGCCGGAAGCCTCGGCCATGGAGATCCCCCACCCCTCGACCCAGCCGTCGCGGGTCCGTTGGGAAGGGGCGACGAAGACCGACGACTCCCGCAGCACCTCGAGTACGGTATCGTGCGGCACATGCCCCCGGACCCTCACCCAACCGGAGAGTCCGAGTTCATCGACCAGGGTACGCACATCGTCTTTCAAAGGCCCGTCGCCGAGGATGTTGAGGTAGGATTCGACCTTTTTTCCCTCTCTACCCGCCTCATCCAGTAGCACTCGGCAATGGGCGAACGCCCGTACGGTCTCGAGGGGACCCTTTCCCTCGAAGAGGCGGCCGACGAAGGTGAAGACGCATCGATGGGAGGCGGTACCGCAGGCGTCAGTTTCCCTCTCCGGCCGACGATCCTCGACATGGGCCCCGCAGGGGATCACCCAGATCTTGCCGGCGTCAATGCCGTGTTGAACGAGGAGGTGCTCCATCCAACGGCCCACTACCACCACGCCGTCGACCTCCCGGAGGGCCCGCAGGATCCGCCGCCGGTACCCGGGTTCGGACTCGAACTTGCTGGAAAGGTCGTGACCGTGGAAGTGCGCCACCACCGGCCCCCGGATCACCCCCGCGCGTCGAAGCAGGAGGGGCAGGAAGACGGCATGGCCGAACTCGCAGAGATGGATTCCGGCAGGGCGTTCACGAGCGGCGGCAGTACTATTAATTGCGGCACTGGTGACGGTATCACCCCGCCTCACGTCAGATAGCAGCCTGCCGAATGAAAGGCCCCAGTACTGCAACTCGTTCGGCGTGCCGATGCGGCAGAAATAGGGCAGATACCGAACGAAGAACCACTTGGCCATCAGCATCGCACCCAGGAACCGAACCGACGGCCGGACCGAATCCTTCAGGACCACCACGCCGTCGCGCCGCTCCCGGCCTCGCTTCTTGGCCACCAGAAGCACCGGCCGCCGTTCGCGCAGGTAGTGAAAATGGTGTTCGATGAAGGGGGCCCCCATGGGATAGGTGTAGGTCCAGATGTAGACAGGCGCGGGATCGGTCATATGTCTTTGAGTCTCCGTAAAATCTGAGGATGCGTCAACAGATCCACCTCGAAGGAGTGCCCGAAGGAGTGTCCAAGACGCCGTTCCATGCGACTCTGTACTATTTTCCGGTCAGTCGGTACTATTCGGTACCCATGAAAATACTATTTTTGCGAAATACAATCTCTAGGATCGCCGCGCTGCTTCTGATGGCCGCCTCGATGCTTTCTATGCACGTGCTGCACGCCGACGAACCGATCGGCTCGCACTACGACAAGTACTATTCGTTCCTGGTCCTCACGGGGAGGGCGGAGCGGCCGTCGCTGATGTGGCGCTCCTACTCGGCCAACGACTGGGTGGTTCCGGACCGGCCCCATCCCTGGCAGCGCAGGATGCCCTCGCCGTACGGTGTGCCGTACAAGGGGTCCGAAGGCCTCGATGTAACCTTGATCGACCCCGCGGCCCAGGCCTCGTATAACCTGGCCTTCAACCACGGGATGAACGACGGCGCCGCCTGGCAGGGACGGGGACTGAACCTGCGGAGCTCCGCCGGGTTCGGCGTCTCGTCGGAGGTGTTCAGCATCGTCCTCTATCCGGAGGTATGGTTCGCCCAGAACCTCGAGTACGAGCTACTCCCGCCGGCCGGCAGCCAACCGGACCGGGAGTTCGGCGCGGTGATCGGGGGAATCGACTATCCCCAGCGGTTCGGTGGGGAGCCGATCTTCCGCTTCGACTGGGGCAACAGCGGCGTCAGGATGGAGGCCCGCTGGTTCACCTTCGGTCTCTCGACCGAGGCGCTGTGGTGGGGCCCGGGGCTGCAAAACGGGCTGATGATGAGCAACAACGCCGGCGGGTTCCCGCACATCGACTTCGGCGTGCCCAAGACGGAGATGCGGATCGGCACGGTGGGCCTCGGGACCGTCGAGCTGCGGTACCTGTGGGGGTTCCTGTCGGAGTCGGAGTTCTATACCGAACGGACCGGCGACGACCTGCGGCTCCTGAACGGAATGCTGCTGGCATACTCGCCGCCGTTCGTCCCCAGCCTGACACTGGGCGCCGTGTGGGCGGGGATGTCGCCGGGGGGGCACTTCAGCGGCCGAGACTTCTTCATGCTCTTCTCGTCGATCTACTCCACCATCCGTGCCAAGACCGAGGAGTTCGGACAGGACGACGACGACCAGAAGTTCGCCCTGATGGCGCGCTGGGACTTTCCGGCGGTGGGCTTCTCGGTGTACGGCGAGTGGGCCCGAGAGGACTACTCCCCGAGCGGGCGGTTCTTCCTGCTCTCGCCCGGCCACAGCGCCTTCTACACCCTGGGCGGGCAGAAGGCCTTCAACATCGGGCCGACCCGGGGTTTGCTGTTCTCGGTGGAGATATCGGAGCTCCTGCAGAGCCGAGACTACGAGATCGACCTGGGCGCCGGGGGCAGCTACTACACCCACGGCGCAGTCCGGCAGGGCTACACCCACCGGGGGCAGATCATCGGCGCGGGGGTAGGCCCCGGGTCGGACACGCAGTATGTGGGACTGGATTTCTATGACGGATGGGGATCGGTAGGGGCGTACTTCCGGCGGATCTCCTGGAACAAGATGTACCTGTACCGGAACCCGCAGCGTACGGGGACGGAGGGATGGGGGTTGACGAGGCTCAACGTGGAGCTGGACATCGGAGTGCAGGGGGTGATCTTCGCGGGGCCGATCGACATCGGCTACGAGCTGGCCTTTATCGACATGCTGAATCGCAACTACGTGCGGGAGAACGACGTCCTCAGCTTCTACGGAAAGGTCGGCATCACCTACCGGACGCGATAAACTCCCGCATGCCCCGGTAGAAATACCGCACCAACCGCACGAACCCGGCACCGTAGGTTCGGCGCTTGCGGAAGGCGAACAGCGGGATCAGCACCAAAGCAGCAAACCGGCCGTACACCCGGCACAGGAGGGCGCCTTTGGAGACGAAGGGCCGTTCCTCGAAGTGCCGGGACACGTCATACTCCACCTGCAGGACCGTCTCCGGAACGAAACGGCCGACACCGCCGCGCTTCAAGACCGCCGATAAGAAGACGATCTCCTCGCCGGTGGGCCAGCGGGATCCGAGGCCGAACCGTTCGTCGAAGCTGACCCCCATCTCGCGGACACGGGCGGAGACGACGATCTCGACCGAGGAGACGGAGAAGATGGTGCGGGGGGTGTGATAAAAATTACCGGAGGGATAGGGTTTGATGGGAGTCCCGTCGGGGCGGCGGGCCATGAAAGAATAGAATTCGGCGTCGTGGTCGTTGAGAATGCGGCTCAAGGCTTCGGCGTACTCCGGCGGGAGGCGCACGTCATCGTCGCAGATGTGCAGAAAATCGCCCCGGAAGCCGTCGAGAAGGGCATTTCTGCTGCGTGAAAGCCCGTAGCCGGGCATGGAGACCACCGTGAGGGGAACGTTGTCGGGAAGGGCCGATTGTATGGCCTGGGGGATTCGTAGATCGGTGGAGATCGGTGGGCCGGCGGTAGTGGGAGCTTCTTCACCGGCACCGGTTGGACCCTCGATACCCTGCACCACCACCAGTGCATCCAGATTCAGCTCTGAGGCCGGCCGCACGGCGGCGATGCTGCGGAAGACCGCTTCGAGACGCGGCAGGTTGTCCGCGACGGTGCTGATGCCGACGGTCAGCCTCACGCCGCAACCTCAGTCTTGCGTGCCGGCGCCGAACGATGCGGCCAACTCCCTGATGTAGGCCACCAGATCGTCCTTCAGGTCGTCGCGCTGCAGGGCGTAGTGGATGGTGGTCTTGAGGAAGTCGAACTTGTTGCCCATGTCGTGACGGATGCCGTCGAAGACGTAGCCGTACATGGCGCGGTCCTGCAGCAAGATGCGCAGGGCGTCGGTCAGTTGGATCTCGTCGTTCTTGCCGGGCGCGGTTATGTCCAGGGCGCTGAAGATCTCCGGGGGAAGGATGTAGCGGCTGGCGATGGCCAGGTTGGAGGGGGCGCTCTCGGGGTCGGGCTTTTCGACCAGGTCCTTGATGAGGAAGACCCCGTCGTCGATGTTGCGCCCGTCCACGATACCGTAGCGGCTGACCTTGGCGGAGGGGACCTCCTCCAAGGCCAGGACCACCTCCTCATAGCGGTTGTAGATGTCGATCAGCTGCCGGGTGACCGGCTTGTCGCAGGTAGACTCCAGGATCGTGTCACCGAGTAACACGGCGAAGGGCTCGTGGCCCACGTGGTCTTGCGCGTAGCGGATGGCGTCTCCCAGGCCGTTCTGCTCGTTCTGCCACACGAAGTGGATGCGGACAGAGTCGGGGATAACCTGGATGAGCTCCAGCTCCGCCGTCCTGTTTTTCGCCTTCAGCTGGTCCTCCAGCTCGAAGTTGCGGGCGAAATGCTCCTCGATGGCCCGCTTGCCGCGCCCGATGATCATGAGGATGTCGTTGATCCCCGAGTCCACCGCCTCCTTGACCACATACTGAATGGTGGGGGTGTCCACCACGTGCAGCATCTCCTTGGGCTGCGACTTGGTGGCCGGCAGGAAACGGGTGCCGTAACCGGCCGCGGGAATGACTGCCTTGGTTACCATGGGTGTATATCCTTATTATGGCAATATTGCATTATTGCGTGCTCAGCGAGATCATGGCGGTGATCAGCGTGATGATGCTGGTGGTAGTACCGATCAGCGTGGTGATGACCGGGAAGACCCGGTCGAAGCCCTCCCGGGCCACCACCCGAGGTTCCGGTTCTACCAGGATGATGTTGCCGGGCCCGGGGATGTAGTGGATGTCGATCCGGTCCACTTTTTCTTGGTTTTCGGTGACCAGCCAGATCTTGTCGATGTCGGCGTTCTTGGTGATGCCGCCGCTCTTCTGGATGTAGTACCACACGCTGCGGTTGAACTCGTAGGTCCGAATGCCGGGGTTGTTTACCTCGCCCACCACGCTGAGGAGCTGCTCCACCATCGGTACGAAGACGCGGTCGTAGGGCTGCAACGCGATCCGCTTGGCCTTCTCCGGATTCTCCCACATCTCCCACACGTCGAAGGGAATACGTTCCTCCGTCAGGTTGCGCTCGATGAAACCGCCGTCGCTCAGGGCGTAGTCCGTGGGCCCCCCCATCGACAGTAAGACGGAATGGAGGTTGATCCCCGGATAGAAGGCCAGTTCCTGGCTGATGGGCACCGTGATAGCGTTGTCCCACAGCTCAAGCTCCTCATCCTGGAGAATCGACTTCTGAGGCACCGGCACCCTGCCGACGCCGGAGTGCCCCGATCCGAACAGGGCGCCCTCGATGCGGATGTAGGGCGCGTTGGTGCTGGCGGATGCGACCGTGACCCCGTCTCCGTGCTGCAGCGGCATAGCACGGGCATCGTCGAAGGCAATGGTGTCGACGGTGTAGCGGCCGGACTCGAGCTTGCGGTTCAGGAGCAGCCACTCGCGGTCGGCATCCAGGGAGAGGCCGCCGGCGATATCGAGAAGGGTGGACAAATCCTCGTTTGGTTTCAATACGTAGTACCCCGATTTGGCGACTCGTCCGGCGATCATGACGGTGCGGGATGATACCGGCACGTGGATCCTGGTGACCTGGTAGAGATGCGGGTTGGCTTCCGATTTGGAATCCAGGACATACTCCGACAGGTCCAGGGTCTTCTCGGTACCGTCGTCGTAGTAGAGACGGATGCTGCGATAATCGGCGATGGTGGTGAACCCCTCGGCCACGCTGATGCCGTCGGAGAGTTTGGCCACCCGGCTGATGCGGTAGATGCCGGGGTGCTGCACCTCGCCGGTCATGAGCACCTCCACCACGGCCGGCCGCTCGATCCTAAAGTCGAGGTAGGTGGGATAGATCTTTTCCCGGTACTCCCGCTTGACCATCTCGATGAAGCCCCGGATGGTGGTGCCGTTGTGAATCCGCCACTCCTCCAGGAGCGGCAGATCGATGCTGCCGGCGGTGTCCACCGACACCAGCACATCGATACTCGGGATAAGCGCGTTCGACCC
>CAZAKE010000111.1:0-15514 GCA_964485495.1 uncultured Spirochaetales bacterium | reverse complement strand
AGCCTTCCCATCGCTCGCAGTGCCAGTCATCGACGTTGACCCAGCCGTTGAAGTAGGTCATGTGGAAGTTGTATCCCCGCCAGTAGTCGAACCCCAGCCGGTCGCGCCCTTCCGGTACGAAGTCCTTGCCGTTTGTCTCGGGGAAGGCGCCGGTGTGCAGGTGCCATTTGCCGATCCATCCGGTGCGATAGCCGTTCCGGGCGAACACATCGCCGAGGCCGATCTCGTCATGCCGGGTACGGACGAAGTTGATGATATGTCCGGTGGTCTGAGGGTGGCGGCCGGTGAGAAGCATCGATCGATAGGGAGTGCACACCGGGTTCGAGGCGATGCAATTCTCGAAGGTGACCCCTTCCCGGGCCAGTCGGTCGATGTTGGGCGTCTCAATTTGATCCTCCCCGTAGAGGGGCAGTGATGAGGCCCGTAATTGATCCACCAAGAGGAACAGGATATTCGGCCTATCTGTTTTCTTCTGGGTTGCGTTCTCTTCGATCATACTCTCCCCATCCTTTACTACTATTGTCTGTGTCGATCATACATGGATCGAATATGGGCGTCGTCTCATGCCGACGTGAACACGAGTTCCTCACCCGCCTTCAGGCTGATCGGCTCCGAGAATTTCACGACCCCATCTTCATCGACCGAATGGGATACCGATTTTGCCGTCGTCGACACGGTCTTCATATCGGCCGCCGTATGGATGCCCGGTACCCGTACCGACGAGAGCGTCAACTCGCCGTAGGAGACCTGTATCCGTCTCGCCTTCCCCTCCTGCTCATAGTATCCCCAGGCACCTTCGATGCAGTAGAAGCAGCGGAACCGGGCGGACGTTTCGCGTCCCGGCAGCAGCAGAGGGGAGAACCCGATGTGCCTTCTGGGCATGTCGACTTCGAAGCCGCTGATGGTGGTGAGGAGGGCGTAGGAGGCCATGGAACGGGCGTAGTTGCTGCCGCACTCGAACTCGTTCCAGGGGTTTCGCCGTTCCCCGTCCATGCGCCTGCGGATCGCACGCACCACCTCGAGGCCCTCCTCCATCAGCCCCTCCTGGATCATGTGGCAGGCGGCTTGGTATTCGAAACCGTACATGGTCTCTTCGGCGTAGGGGATCGGCACGGCGGGCATCTCCCGCGGGAAGGAGCAGATGATCAGTCCCGGTTCGTCGTTCAAGGAGTACAGCCGGCAGGGATTGAAGAAACCGCCGATCCGCTGCTTGAAGTTGTAGCGATAGATCGATCTGAGGGCGGTGCGGCATTTTGCCGGATCGAAGATCTCGCCGAGACCCACGATGTTGGCGTGCCATTGTGCGAGGACCTGGTCGATGCCGCATCCTTCGGCCACCTGGTACTTTATCTGTCCATGTTCCTCGTTCCAATAGGCGTCCACCGTCTTTCCGGACCGGATGTCTTCGTCGTCGTAGGATGCCGGAATCGACTTGTCCGCGAGGTCGATTCTCTGATGGTAGTACTCGCCGTTGAACAGGTTCTCGTCTACCCACTGCTTTCCTTTTACAAAAACTGCCTGGTATTCATCGGCTTTCGCCTCCTCCCCGAGGTACCGGGCCATCTCCGCGGCGGCCTTCAGGGCCGCCAGATAGAATCCGGTGAGCCATGAGTTGGGGCCGAAGAGTTCCATGTCCAGTGTGTGGTGCTGGCGGCCGGTGAGGACCCCCTGCTTCTCAGGGTCCCACCGGTCCGGGTTATCTGGAGACCACGCCCACTCCAGGGAGCGTTTGATCTGCTCCCAGTGCTTCTTCAGCCACCGGTCGTCACCGGAGATCTTCCATTCGCGGTAACACTTGATCACCCCGCCGAACTGCCCATCCGCGCAGGGCCTGAATCCGATCCGGTCGCGTCCAAGAGGCAGCTGCAACCGAAACGTCATGTCACCCTCTTCTCCGAGGTTGTAGGCGTAGTCGGCATCCCGCATGCTTCTCTCCAATGTTGGGAAGAGGAAGGGCAGGGCGTATGCATAGTTCCACACGTGGGTACAGCTGCCTTCGCAGCAGCCTGATCCCGGATGGCATCCCTCGAAGCCGTAGAAGGTGCCGTCCGCCAACCGCAGCACCGTCGGCGACTTCAGGATCGAGATGTTGGCGGATACCGCGTCGATCACCTCCGCCGGAAGGGTGGAGGTGAAGAGTAGTTCCTTGAACCGGCCGGTCTCCGCCATGAGCCTGTGCCAATTCGTCAGGGCGTATGCCGTACTTTCGGTCGAATCCCGCCACACGCCTGCATACCAGTTCTTCCATACTGTGGGCTTACAGTCGGAATCGTTGCAGTCGCATTCGGGTTTCCAGTAGTTGATGCAGTTGGGGAAGTTCCAACCGATCACGAACCGTGCCCTGCCGGTTTCGCCGGGGTTCACCTTCAGCCTCACCGCCAGGAGCCCCATGTCCTCTCTGCCCATGTGTCTGTGTGAACCTGGCCGCGAGTCGTAGGTACGGTTCTTGAACGGCCCCGGCCTGGTCAGGTCTTGCCAGTAGATACCCAGGTTGTCGAACCACGAGCCGCGAAACCAGTATTCTTGATAGCTGACGTCGGCGGCGTCGGTGGCGATGCACAGATCGCCGTATTCCGGCTGGTCCGGCTCGTATCCCTCCTGGGTAAGATGGATGCGGGAGATGCCGTCCGTCTTGCCGAAGGTGTTGACGGTGGTTCCGTGGGGAAAGGGATTGTTTACCGACAAGACGAAGGTATATTCGATGGTCTCTGCGGCGGTGTTATGGACGGTGGTCTCGAAGAATGCCGCGGGGATGCCCGAATCCTTGTCGTTCAAGGGGATGAACGGGTTGAAGGCGGTGAGACTCGCCTTCCCGGGAAACGCGTCGTCCCGGAAATCGATTCGAGCGATGGGATACTCACCGGTGAAGGTGAACTCCGAGAAGTTCGGTGCGCCGGCCATCGAATACCGGGGAGGGCCGAAACCGAATGATCCGAACGCCTGCCCCGAGAGCGTGCCCGCGTAGGGTGGAAGTAGATCCCCTTGCAGGATTCGGGCATCTAGAACCTCTCCCCGTGCCTCAGCCTTGACGGCGAAGTGGGAGAAGCCGTTGTAACTTCCCTTGTTGGGTTTGTTAAAGATCTCCCAGTCGATGAGCCTGCCGTTTCCTGCCAGGCCGATACAGCCCGTACCGATACCCCCGAGGGGAAACGAGATCTCCTTGGTCTGGTTGCCTGTGTAGCTAAATGGTGTGTCCATATTTACTTCCTTGTGTGATAAAGTATGAGAAACCTCTGAAATTTAGATTGTCTGGATTGGCCTTTCCGATCTGTGGATGTCGCATGAATTCAGTCACAGAGTCTCCCCCGGTATGATTACATGATCGATCATGATTCTACGTTCCACCTCTTCACCTCTAATCATGTGGAGAAGTGCATCCACAGCCTTCTCTCCGATCTCGCCAATATGAAAATCGACTGTCGCCAATCTAGGCCTGACGTGTTCCAGTGTATCGATGTTATCGAATCCGATGAGTCCCACATCACGCGGTATGAGTAGACCGCGAGCCGAGAGCCTGTCGAGAACTCTGAGGGCGTAGATATCACTCGAACACATGATTGCCGTCCGTTCCCGGTTGTTGTACTCCATCGATTCGATGATATCCAAATAGTTTTTATCCTTTACTACGATCGGGCGGCCCAGTTCCGGGTGTTTCTTCAACCCGGCTTTATATCCGAGTAGCCGTTGTTCCTGTGCGTACAGATTGACATCGGCAGGTGTAGAGAGTGGCGGAGCGAGATATATAATCTTTCTATATTCTTTTGAGACGATGAGATCGATGGAGTCGATGATCGCCTGCCTATCATCAATAGAAACGAACGGCCATCGGTTTGAAACCATGTTGCCGACCGTCACTACCGGACGGTGTAGCCGGGTCAGGAAGCGTTCGAACTCGCGACCCTTGTTGACGGTCAGTATGATGAATCCGTCTACCCGTAGGCCGGCCAGACGTTCGATGTTTCTGATCTCCTCATCTTTGTTCTTTTCGGTTAAGGATATGTAGGTGAAATATCCCTTCATCTTGGCACGATGGAAAATCGTCATCGCCATTTGGGAGAGGAATCTATGTTCCAAGTCGAAGAGAATGAGGCCGATGGACATCGTCTTTCCGGTGACGAGGCTGCGAGCGAGGAGATGCGGTCGATACCCGAGTTCCTCAGCCACCCGAATGATCTTTTCCTTTGTTTCTTGGTTTATGCCGGGTCTGTCGTTCAGTGCCCTGTCTACACTTCCTCGTGAGACACCGCAGATCTTTGCGATGTCCTTCGTCGTGAGCTTCATGAGTCTGCTCCGGGTGTGTATTCGTGTGCAGAGTACCCACTGGGGAAGACTCGGTCTGCAGAAAGGAGCTGAGACGGCAGCAAACCTACCTCCGGTGATATGAATTGTTCAGGTGCACGGTTTCTTAGATGTAGTTTTGTGAACGTCCTCTATGATAGCAGTAGTATAGAGCAAGTTGCAAGTAAATAATTCAATTTTATGGCCGTTACTCCTTCTGAACGCCAATTCCGGCTTGGAAATTTCCGTGTGTGTAATATTCTTTCCTTGACAACTTAAAAAATCAATCATAGAATTGTTCACGTGCACGGTAGTGTGCGCGAAATACGCACCGGAATAGCTTCTCATCCTGTCAGTTCTACTTCCATCCGGCATGGGAGAATAGATGACCGCCTACTTCCTCCGCCGAATCATCTTCATGTTCATTACCCTCATCGCAGTGACTGTAGTCGGATTCATCATCATCCAACTTCCCCCAGGGGATTTCTTGACGTCGTATATCGTCTCCCTCGAGGCCTCGGGAGAGGAGATCGACGAATCTACGATTCAGAACCTGCGGGCACGGTATGGCTTGGATCTCCCCGCCTATATGCAATACTTTAAATGGGTCACGAATATGATCAGAGGAGATTTGGGCGTATCGTTTCAGTGGAACAAGCCGGTGAGTGTGCTGATCGGCGAACGTCTCGCACTCACCGTCACCATTTCCATCCTCACACTCATTGTGACCTATATAATTGCCATCCCCATCGGGATCTTTTCGGCCACACACCAATACTCGATCGGCGATTATTTCTTCACGTTCATCGGGTTTACCGGATTGGCTACCCCAAACTTCCTCTTCGCCCTATTCCTCTTATTCATCGCATATTCGGTCTTCGGAGCAAACCTCGTCGGGCTGTTCTCCCAGAAATATATCAACGCTCCGTGGAGTATGGCAAAGGCATGGGATATGATCCGGCATCTGCCGATTCCGCTTCTCGTCATCGGTTTGCGAGGAACCGCCGGACTTATTCGTGTGATGCGGGGTTCGCTCCTCGATGAGTTGCGTAAGCAGTATGTCGTTACTGCTCGTTCGAAGGGAATCTCCGAAAGAAAGCTGTTGTTCAAGTACCCGGTTAGAATCGCCATCAATCCAATCGTCAGCACCGTCGCCTGGATGCTTCCGCAGATCATTTCGGGAGCAACGATCGTTTCGATCGTGTTGAACCTGCCGACTATCGGCCCGCTTCTCTTTCGTGCACTCACCAGCCAGGACATGTACTTGGCCGGAGCAATGATAGTGCTGATATCGTTTCTGGCCGTGATGGGTACGTTCATTTCCGATATGTTGCTGATGAAACTGGATCCGAGAATACGATACATCAAACAGGCGGGATGAAATTGAATAAACCGACAATGAAGGATCAACAGAAGCCGGACTCCATTTCTGAACTACAAGACCCAGAAACCGTCGAATCGTCGACGTCGAGTCGAGTGACGAAAGGCGTTGCGAAACGTGTGACGAAAAAGGCAGCACGTGGTGGCAGGGGTGTAGGAACCACACGCGCCGCGAAAGATGGGAACGATGAGCAGAGTGGTTCCGTCGAACTCGAACGATACTATATGGCCTCCCAATCGGAGCTCATATGGCGGAAGTTCAAGAAGCACAAGCTGGCGAGTATCGGCGGGATATTCCTCGCAATCATGTACATGGTTGCGATCTTCTGTGAGTTCTTCTCGACAATGGATCCTGCCGAACGTTATACAGAATTTATCTATGCACCCCCGCAGAAGATCCACTTCGTCGACACCGAGGGTAAATTCCATCTCCGGCCGTTCGTGTATGCGTACAAGAAAGAGGTGGACATGGAGACCCTCCGCCGGCTATATACGGAGGATACATCCAAGATATATCCCATCAGCTTCTTCTTTCATGGTCCGACCTATAGGATGTGGGATCTGTTTGAGGCGGATCTGCATTTCATGGGTGTCAAGGAGGGGTATATCTTCCTCTTCGGAACGGACAAGCTCGGACGAGATCTGTTTTCACGAAATTTCCACGCCATCAGGATCTCTCTGTCGGTCGGCCTAGTCGGGGTTGCGTTGAGTTTCATCTTAGGCTGTCTCCTGGGCGGCATCTCCGGATACTATGGTGGTACGCCGGATATGATTATTCAGAGGATCGTCGAATTCCTGGTATCTATTCCGGTCATTCCTCTCTGGATGGGACTCGCTGCGGCCTTGCCGACCGGGTGGCCGGCCGTTCGTATCTACTTCTCCATCACGATAATACTGGCCATCCTGGGGTGGACACGTCTCGCACGTGTCGTTCGGGGTAAGCTGATTAGCTTGCGGGAAGAGGACTTCATCCTGGCCGCAAAGATCAGCAACACTTCGGAGGTGACTATCATCGTGAAGCACATGCTGCCCTCGTTCATGAGTTATCTAATCGTCAGTCTCACGCTGGCTATCCCTCAGATGATACTGGGCGAGACGGCGTTGAGTTTTCTGGGTCTGGGACTGCAGCCGCCGGTGGTGAGTTGGGGTGTTTTGCTGCAGGACGCTCAGAATCTTCGTACCATGGCGCTGCATCCGTGGCTGCTGATCCCCGGACTGTTCATTATCGCCACGGTTCTATCGTTTAATTTCATGGGAGACGGCCTGCGTGATGCGGCCGATCCATATAAATAATTAGGGCAATAACAGGGGAGATGAGGAGGAAAAATGTCGTATCAACTTGGGGCGGCGGCGATTAATTTGGCCATGCCCGAACGAATCCCAAGGACCGAATACAGCGCCCACAGCTACCATTGGAGTCTGATCGATCGGGTTACCGGAATCCGAGTAGGTCAGGAGAGTTCTCCGGAGGAGAAACAGGCGGCCGCTGCAGCCTTCGTACGAGAGTGGGACTACGACATCTTTCAGGGTGCCTTCATTAGCCGGCGGGAATTCGGCGATGTACAGACGAACATGGGGTATGCGATATACGCTGAGGGCGGATCGGATTTCGACGACGAGATCCGTTGTCCCTTCGAGACAACCGAGGATTTTTATCTCTTCGATCCTTGGGAGACGTACGGTGAGAAAAACAAGCGTGAGATTATAGGGCGTCTGAACACCGAGTTTCGATGCAGGTGCAGACTCTATCCCGAAAGTGTCAATATCACCGGTATCTACATCACGCCGGTGACCGGCTTGACGCTGATTTTCGGATGGGAACACTTTCTGACGGCCGTCGGCGAGGATCCGCAACGAGCCGGAGAGACCGTGAACCGATATGCCTCCTGGATAGCACAGTATTACCAAGCCCTGGCTGAGTCCGACATCCCGGTGGTCCTGAGTCATGACGACATTGTCTGGACTCGCGGGGCTATCTTTGATCCGGGCTGGTATCGGACATACGTGTTTCCGAATCTCGAGAAGCTATGGGATCCACTCAAGTCGACCGGCAAGAAGATCCTGTTCATATCGGACGGGAATTATACCGGCTTTAGTGACGATATCGCGGCGTGTGGCGACTATGGTTTTTGGTTCGAAGTATTCACCGACCTGGAGTACATGACGACGAAGTTCGGGCGGTCGCATTTTCTCATCGGCAATGGAGACTGCAGGGTGCTGCTCGGTGGTTCGAAGGAGGCGATCCACGCCGAGGTTGAGCGTTGCCTCTCGGCGGGACGCGACTGTCCCGGGTATATCATGGCCGTTACCAATCATATCCTGCCCAACATACCGGTTGAGAATGCACTTTATTACAATCAGATCTTTCAGGAGCTGAGATATAGGAATTGATGTGTATACAAAGAGACGGAGTAGGATGAGCAAGATCAAATTCGAGGTTTCGGAGGAGTGAGGAAACAGATGAACATCATTGTGCTGATATTCGATACCCTTCGGTACGATCACATCGGTGCCAACGGCAACAAATGGATCAAGACGCCGAATCTGGATCGCTTCGCGGCGGACTCACTGGTCTTCGACCGGAGTTTTGCGGCGAGTTACCCGACCATCCCGCACCGCACCGACGTCATGACCGGGAAGCATGGTGCGCCCTTCTTCCCATGGCGTCCGCTCCGGCATGACCGGCTGACACTCCCTCGGTATCTCGGAGAGAATGGATACTGTACACAGCTGATTCACGATACTCCACACCTGGTAAACGGGGGGCATAATTTCGATTGGCCCTTCCATGCCTGGACGCCGATTCGAGGGGCGGAAGTCGACCGACCATGGATCGACGACGAGGAACCAGTGCCGGCTAATTTCGCGAAGGATCCGCTGTTCGACGGAGTCGAGGAACGGGTGGTGAACCAGGGGTACTGGTGGACCTACTCCCGGGCAAACAGAGAACGCACGAACCACGAAGATTGGAACGTCGCCCAATTGTTCCTCACCGCCTCCAAGTGGCTGGAGTGCAATTCGAGTCGCAGTAACTTTTTTCTCTGGGTGGATTGCTTCGATCCCCACGAGCCTTGGGATGTTCCGCCGGAGTATGCCGTCATGTATGACAGAAGCGATGATTGGGACGGTCGCATCGATCCCCGAATCCACTGGGGCCGAAACGATCCGAATCTGTCTCAGGCGGCTAAGGACCGCGTGAAGGCCCTATACGCCGCCAAGGTCACCTGGGCAGACCACTGGGTCGGCAAATTTCTGAATACCCTTGATTCGTCTCCGCTGGCCTCGAATACCGCAGTGTTGATCACCTCCGACCATGGAACCAACGTCGGTGAGCGGGGCAAATTCGGCAAGGGGTTTCCGGTGCATGAGCAGGAGGGTCATACACCGTTCATGATACGGCTTCCGGACCGCAGGAAGGGAAGATTCGACCTATTTGTACAGCCGCAGGATGTCTTTGCGACGATCTGCAACATTGCCGGATTGCCACTTCCTGAAGGGCTGGATTCCTATGATTTGATTGCCGCGACGGAGTCTGGGGTAAAAAAGATAGAGCGAAACGATAAGGATGGCGCATCCGGTTCAGAGGATCCGGTCGGTCGAAGATTCGCCTTATCCGGTCATGCATTTACGCTTGATTCTCTCGGTGAAGACTCGGTCATCTTCACGCTGTTTGCGGAGGATTGGTATCTGGAGGCGGCCGTGAATCCTGCAAAGTCGAGGTTGGTGAAGTATGGAGAAACCGAAGATCGTGCAAGTGCACATAGCGGCATAGTAGAAGAGTTATACGCAGCCGGAATAGAGGAGTTGCGCCGTCGCGGAACCGATCCGAAACTCTTAGATTGCATCGCCGAGAAGGGCGAAGGTTCGCTTCCGGAGGATTGTGTCTTCTGGGACGGATATCCGGGACCTGCCGGTTTCGGCCCGTATTTCAGGAGACTGTATGAGGGACCGTGAGGAGTTCCTCACTTATTTTGTTCACCACGTCTCATTGGGAGACTTGGAATATTTATCTCTCGTAAGGAGGAGAAGACCATGAAAAAATTAGTATTTCTATGTACGTGTCTCATGTGTGCCGGTATGCTGTTCGCGGCCGGTGGGCAGGAGGCCGAAGAGGACACGGGAACGGCAACTACTACTGCGCCGGCCGGTGCCGAGGTGCCACAACCCGGGACGGTTCTGTTCTATGCAACCTTGGAGGAGTACGAGAGCCAAACCGGGAATACAATCACCTCATTCAACGAGGCGCCGATGCTGGCGTCGCGAGTGAGTTCCGGAGAGCTGCCGCCGCTGGAGGAACGCCTTCCGGATGAACCGATGGTCGTGAAACCGAAGGATTCCATCGGCAAATACGGCGGAAAGGTTCGGTGTTCCGCCACATCTCCTACTACCGGAGGTGCGGAAGCATGGACCTTCAGGACACAGCCGCTATTCAGGGTTGTGCCGACCGATGAGGGCGACAAGGTCATCCCCAACGTCGCCAAGGGATATGAACTTTCCAGTGACTACACCACTCTGACCGTCTACCTCAGGAAAAGGCTCAAGTGGAGTGACGGCGAACCGTTCACCGCCGACGACATGATGTTCTGGTATGAGGACATCTACTCCAACAGAGAGATCATGCCGGTGGCCACCCGAATCTGGACGCCGGAGGGAAATCCGGTAGTGTTCGAGAAGGTGGATGACCTTACGGTGAACATGAAGTTCGAATCTCCCTATCCTAGCATCATCGACTTCCTGGGATACGAGGCCCGGATGTACTACAACGTGCCGTTCGCTCCCAAACACTACCTGAGCCAGTTCCACATCAAGTACAATCCGGACGCCGACAAGGTCGCCAAGGAGAAGAATTACGACGACTGGGTCAGCTACTTCCAATACGTCTATCCAAACGAGGTTCAGCAGCGCTGGGAAGTCGATGTGCCCACCGTGGACGCCTGGACGATGACCGAAGTGGACTCGTACGGAAATAAGTACTTCGAGCGCAACCCGTACTACTACAAGGTCGACATCGCCGGGAATCAACTGCCCTACATCGACCAACAAGATAGACTACTCTTCGAGAATGCCGAAGTAATCAACCTGACTGTCATCGCCGGTGGGTTGGATTATGCTCAGCAGGATCTCCTGACCGACAACTATACCCTCTATAAGGAGAACGAAGAGAAGGGTGACTACAAAGCCATGATGTGGTTTGACGGCCGCGGTCAGGTACTGTGCTGCCACAAGCTCAACATGAACCATCCTGATCCGGTGTTGCGAGATCTGTTCAATAACAGTAAGTTCCGCCAGGCCCTCTCGATCGCCATCAACCGGGATGAGATCAATGAGGCGGTTTTTCGAGGATTGGCAAGCCCGCGGACTGCGTCGGTACGATCAGACGTGAGTTTCTTCGAGCCGGAGTGGGAAAATCATTGGGGAGAGTATGATCCTGAGATGGCCAAACAACTCCTGGACGAGATCGGTCTAGGGATGGATTCGGCCGGAAAATACCGTCTCCGCCCCGACGGCGAGACGCTGGAGTTCAATCTCGAATACGTGGAGATGGAAGGCCCCCGTGGAAAGGTCGAGGAACTCGTGAAGGAGTATTGGGAAGCGATAGGCATCAAGACTGGTCTAAAACGAGTCGAGCAGAACCTGTGGGGCCAGCGAGGTAATGCCGGTGAGTTGGACATGAGTATCTGGAATCTAGATGCCACCAATGAAGTCGGATTTCATGCGAGTGCCATGTCTCATGGTCCCTACGCCAACGACTGGTGGGACTGGTATACTTCAAACGGTGAAGCCGGTGAGGAGCCGCCCGACTATATCAAGCGCTTCTACACCGTCTGCGAGCAACTCCAAGCCGTGCCGCTCGGTTCCGAGGAGTACACGAAGGTTGCCAAGGAGAAGGTCAGCATCTACATGGACAACATGTGGAACATCGGCATAATCGGCAACATGCCCAAGCCGACTATCATCAGGAGCGGACTACGGAACACCCCGGAAACCGGCGTACGCATCTATGCGGGGTACCGTTTCTGGATGATCTACGACGGCGATCAGTGGTACTGGGAATAGAATCGAATACGTGAAGGAGGACTCCCATGTCGACTAACAACAGCCCAAACATCGTATTTTTCATGCTGGACCAGCTTTCGGCCAAGTGGCTGGAGGACTCGTCCCGTGATGCAATCCAGACTCCTAACATCGACCGGCTGCGGTCCATGGGAACCTCCTTCCGGAACGCCTTCAGCAGCAACCCGATCTGCATGGCCGCCCGGCCGACCATGGCCACCGGGTTGACCACCCGCGGACATGGTGTTCTTACAAATGGATACGCCATGGACCCCAACCTGCCGACCTTCATGCACATGCTCCAGCAGTCCGGGTGGCGGACCGGGGCCTTCGGCAAGGTACACTTCCACCCTCACTTCGCCGGGGTGCATCCGGACTATCGCCTTTATGGATTCGACGTGGTCCACAACACCGAAGATCCTCGGGCCGGGGAGTGGCTCGACTGGGTGGAGAAATGCTACCCCGAGCACTACGACTCGGTGTTGGCCACCATCTGGCCCACCGAAATCCCGGAGCTGAAGGAGTACGGCGAAAAGGGAGTAAACTTGAGCGAACGGATCAAGGAGCTCAGGAAGGATTTCTCCTTCGCCACCGAGGAGTTTCCCAAGAACACGCCGGGGACCTACACCCTGCCCTTCCCCGAGGAGATGTCCCAGTCCGCCTGGATCACGGACAACGCCCTGGAGTTCATCGGCGAGGCCGATAAGGACAAGCCCCTCTACGCACACATAAGCTACGTGCAGCCACACGGCCCCTTCTGCCCGCCGGGTGAATATATGCAGTATGTCGACCCGGACAAGATTCCCGAGCCCTGTCCTATCGAGTGGATGGAAGATCCCTTTCACCCCCGTTGCTTCGGGAACTCCGAAGGTGCGAATCACACGATGCCGGCAAACTGGAGAGACAGACGCCACTACTACTTCGCCGATCTGGTCCACCTGGACTCGAAACTCGGTATGGTACTTGACGGCTTGGAGCAGGCGGGACGCCTGGAGAACACCTACATCTTCCTGTTGGCCGATCATGGAGAGCTGCTCCTGGATCACGGGTTCACCGGGAAGGCGGAGCGGCACTACGACGCCTGTATCCGCATCCCCATGATCATCGCAGGGCCCGGGCTGCGTGGTGGCCAGGTGCGGCACGAGTTCGTACAGCTGGAGGATATCTTTCCGACGGTGCTGGCGATGGCAGGACTTCCGGTTCCTGAACCGAAGATTCTGGGTCCCTACCTGAAGGAGCATCCCGAGCCCCTGTACGGCCACTCACTGCTTCCTCTTTGCAAGGGAGCCACCGTGCGGGAGTGGCGTGACTCGGTGTACATCGAGAGTTACAACAACATCGGCACCGCCACCCCGGCCAACTGGGCGCGGACGGTACGCACGGCGGAGTGGCGTTACACCATGTATCCCCAGAACAACGGCGAGCAGCTCTTCCATATCTCAGAGGACCCGGACGAACAGAAGAACCTCTGCCGCGATCCGCGCTACACCGAGATACGCAACACGCTGCGGGACAGGCTCTTGGAACACGTGATCCTTCAGGACTACCCGCAGCCGCCACGAGATCTATTTGCTATTGGGGTTCACTGAGCGACAAATCGAGTACGGTTTTTCGGCGGTCGTTCAATTTTCTCGACTGAGGTGTGTAGTCCGACTATCTCACTTCGACATCGTACTTGCGGATATTCTCATCCAGACTCAAGAGGACGAGCTTCTCCCATTTCGCCTGGGCGATTAGTAAGCGGTCGAAGGGATCTCGGTGTATCAGGGGCAGGGTCGAAAGCAGCCTACAGTGGTCCCAACTCACCGGCAGCTTTTCGAATCCTTCCGACCGCAATTCTTCCAGGTATTCGGGCGGGATGGTGAGTTTACCGATACTCGATTTTATCTCTATCTTCCAAATCGAAGCCGAACTGATGAAACATAGGGTAGAATCGTCGGATATGATGTCCCGGTATTCCGAACTCAGCTTTGGATTGTTTTCCAGCCACCAGATTATCGGATGTGTATCCAGCAGTACATTCATTCGGACTCCACGCCGAAGGCTTGGGCGATATCAGGGGGAAGAGTATCGAAATCGTCCGCTAACTTTATCCGTCCCTTGAGGGCCCCGGGGCTGCGTCTATGCCGAGATGGTTCATATCTATTTATGACCGCGACGGGTTTGCCGGCCCGCTTGATGATGATCTCCTCCCCCTGCAGTGCTTTCTCGATCAGTGCCGACAACTGTGCCTTGGCTTCGGTTATTGTATTGACTACCATTCGATTCTCCATCAAATCAGGCTAGACCAGTTCTGGTCTTCTAGTAGAGTTTACTGATTGTATCATGAAGTGACAATGAGATGGGAGCAATATTCGGATTCGTTACACCTCTGTCCCGGATCCATCGTTCGATACACAGTTCGCAAGATCGCCGAGGATCGTAGACTCGTCGGCGGACTCCATGAACACGTTGAGGTTGTCCATGGCCCGTGTCATCCCCACATAGATGAGGTTCCGAAGTTTCTTCTCGTCCAGGGCGTCTTTGGGCGGGTAGAGGTAGGGCAGATACATCATCACCACCGGAAAGTCGAGTCCCTTGCTGGAGTGAAGCGAGCACAGGCGTATCGCGCCTTCGGCCTTGAAGTCGAACTCCTCGTCGTGGACCCAGCTGGTACCATACCCGATCCGCTCAAACGAGGATTCCAGGCGGCTGCGGAGGTTGTTGTAGGGGAGGAGCACGGTGATGTTCTCCGGTGCGTATCCGACCCGCTCGACGAACACCCGGACCTTGTCGGCAAGGAGTTCCGAGAGGCTCCCTTCCGCCTTGGGGCGGACGTACAGCTCCGGGGTCGGACCCTCTCGGAACGCCCGGGCACCCGTGTCGCCATCCCACCCAAGTTCCGGCCGTATCTGTCGGAACCGTTCCGCGGCGTCGTGGATCTGTATCGTGTTGCGGAAGTTGGTCTTCAGGATTCGTGTGTGGCCCCGGAGCTCGATTCCCGCCCGGGCGTACGGCGGAACCCGTGCGTAGATCGACTGGTCTGTGTCACCGACCATGATCACCGCCCGGGTTGTAAGGTTCTTTAGGAGCATCAGTTCCGCGGCGGTTAGGTCCTGGCTCTCGTCTAGAAACAGGTAGTCGATATCCTTGAATGTCTCGTCATCCGGATTGGTGCGCAGGTATTCCAGTACCTTTACCCTCGCCGCCCCTCGGCTGTGCTCGGGGCCCATGGCGGCCATGGCTTGTTCGGCCGCGTCCCATACCGCCTCACGCCGATCCCGCTCCATCCGGAAACCGGTGCCGGTGCGGGGGATCATCTCGTCTATATACTCGCATCGCGAGACGGCGTTTCCCCAGATGAACTCCTCCACCTCGTTCTCGAATTCCCGGGGCTTCATGAATGAGGGTGCAAACTGCTTCGCCAGTTCTTTCCAGACGGTGTAGGAGACCGTGGCGTCCGGCTGCAGGTTCTTCAGCTTCTCCTCCAGGTAGGCCCCGACCGTCATCACCGTCTCCTCCGGGCGCTGGATGCCGAGTACTTCCGACAGATACTGGTTGTACTTGGTCAGAGTAGTGGTATAGGTGAGGAGCAGGATGCGTTTGCCTTCGGACAGACCAAGATCGAGTTCGTTTTCACCCACGGAGTTGAAGGCCTTCTCCAAGGCCTTGAGCAGTACCAGGGATTTTCCGGTACCGGCGGAGCCCTTGACCATGAAGTCGCGCCTCAGGCTGATGGTGTCGATCACCTCCTGCTGCTCAGGTGTGGGCCTCGTCCCGGGTAAGTTCGGCGAAACGGTGGCGCACCTCGTTGGTGTGCCTG
>CAZAKE010000110.1:12045-15941 GCA_964485495.1 uncultured Spirochaetales bacterium | reverse complement strand
GGTTGGGGTAATTCTTTTCCCTCTTCAAAAAGTATCGCGAGCACCTGATTTAATGCATCTTCTATTTCATCGATGGCTTCACTCCGAGTATCACCATGACTCATAATAAAAGGGAATTCCAAGCAACTAGCTACGTAGCATTCATCTTCATCTGACCAAGATGCAGAAATATTGTAATTATTAATATAATCACGAATATCAATTTCTGTTTCCATTTCTACTCGTCTCTCCTTCCATATTTATCTATCGCCTTCAAAGCTTGTTCTACCTGGTAAGTTTTTGCTTGCCCTTTTTTCTTTTTATCCGGTTGGAATGATAGTTTACATTCACCTGGTGGTGCTCCCGGGATATTAAAGATTATTATGTGTCCACCTTTCCCAGGCTTGTAATCTCCAAAATGATAGGTGCACAATTGTCGAGGGTCATCATATTCCCCACCCCCCATCCGGTGTTCAACTCTAACCCCTATACCTCCTTTGTGGTCGGTTCGTCAAACGCGAATTTGTATGTCCCCAGGCGTTCCTTTCGATAGGAACGACCCTCGGTCGTAATGAGCTTGATCGCACTGGAGACGAGCCGGTCGAGTATCGATCCACCGACCACCGGGTCCGGAAAGACTGCGTACCACTCTTCCGGTGGTCTGTTGGAGGTGAGAATGATGGAGCCCTTGCCGAGTCTGCCGTCGGCGTTTACTGCATGCTTAATGCTGTCTGATACCATCGAAGCTTCTGTAAAAAACTCTATGACAAAATCACCTCGTGGTGTCTTCCTCTATGCCCCTTGTACAAACACTCACGTTTCATGCTACCCTTCGGCAATTCAACACAACTCGAGGAAGGCACATGGAATTCGAACTGCTCCGAACGCTGTTATATGCACTCTGGGGACTCGTCGTCGGTTTGATGGTGGGCTTCACCGCCATCGGCAAGGGGATTCTGGGGACACCCGGGCTGATGCTCTTCTTCGGCCTGGATTCCGTGATCGCGGTTGGGACAATGGGGCTTGCCGGAGCCGTCATGATGCTCTCCAGTGTGGTACAGCATTATAAAGAAAAGAACATCGAATGGCGGATCGCCGGATTGTTCTCCATCACCGCCATACCCGCGTCGTATCTGGCGGCACATTATTCCGATGCAATCAATGAGGTAATCCCCCTTAAATTCATCATCGGGGTGATCATCCTCCTGTCCACCGGCCTGCTCTTCTACCGATATGTGATCATGAAGCCCAACCCTCGGGAGCTATCGGTTCCGAAGTGGAAACTCGTTGCGTCCCCCTTCATCGGCCTGGTGATGGGCGCGCTTATTGGAGCCACCAGCATCTCCGGCTCCATCATCGTTATCGTGTTCCTGCTCGTATTGCAGCTGCCGAGTCCCATCTCGGTGGGCACAACCAGCGTGGTGGCCGCCGTCTCTCTCGCCATCGCCGCCGTGGCCCATATCTCCGAGGCGCACATCGACTGGATGGGTTTCATAGGGCTCACCCCCGGAGTAATCGTCGGTGCCATGGTGGGATCACGATTTGTTAACCGGGTTCCCAGGAATCTCCTGCGGTACGGCATTCTGATCATCCTGGTGGCGGCGGGTGTTATGGTGTTTCTGAAGTGAATGAACGACCACCGCCAAAGGCGGTGGTCGTTCACCCGAGATTAACGATTGTCCTCCAGGGCGAGCCGATCATCGTACTCGACCGCTTCCCGGTCAAGCACGTTCTTCAGCCGGAACTGCGCGATAGTCGACTTGAGTTGTTGCGCCTGTCCGGCCAACTCCTCGGCCGCGGAGGCACTCTCCTCTGCGCTGGCGGTGTTCCCCTGCGTGACCTGGTCAATCTGATCGAGACCCTCCGTGATCTGGTCGATAGCCTGGGCCTGCTCCTTGCTCGCTACCGCGATCTCGTCGAGGAACTCCGCGACCTTCGAGGAACCGGTGACGATGGCCTTCAGCTGTGCCGCCGTCTTCTCGACGAGAGTATTACCCTCATCGATGTTCCGGATCGATTCTTCAACCATGGCGGTCGTCTCGTTTACCGCCTCTGCGCTTCGCGAGGCCAGGTTTCGTACCTCTTCCGCGACGACGGCGAATCCTTTACCGTATTTCCCCGCCCGCGCGGCCTCTACGTTGGCATTGAGAGCCAGCAGGTTGATCTGGAAGGCGATGTCGTCGATCACCTTCACGACCTTCTTGATCTCGTCCGATGACGCATTGATCCGCTTCATCGCGGTGGTGAGTTCCTCCATCTGTTGGTTCCCGCTGTTCGCGTCCGATGTGGCCTGCTTGGCCAATCCGTTGGCCTCCGTCGAGTTGTCGGCGTTTTGCCGGGCCTGGCCGTTTATCTGATTCACCGACGACGAGATCTCCTCCAGACTGCTGGCCTGCTCGGTGGCTCCTTGTGAGAGGCTCTGACTCGCCTGGGAGACTTGATCTGAGCCCGACGCGACCTGGTCGACCGCCGTGTTTACCTGCGAGAGGATCTCGTTGAGTGAATCCACCATGGTAACAAGTGAATGACCGAGACTGTCTTTTTCCGATGCCGTCTTCACGTCGATGGTAAGATCGTTCGCCGCGATGGTCTGAACGGCCTGTTCCTTGTACTGCAACGCTTCGAGCATGAAACGGAGTGAGTCGGCCAGGAGGCCGACCTCATCCTTCTGCTGCACATCGAGTTCGATCTGCAGGTTTCCCTCGGCGATCTCCTGTGCGAATACCACCCCCTTCGCGAGAGGCGCGGTGATGCCGCGAGTCAGGATAATGCCCAACAATAGGGCGAGAATCACGCCGACGATCATGCCGATGAGGGCGATGAGTTGAACCTGTGTAGCGTCTGCACCTGCAACGGCAACGCTCTCTTCTGCGACCTCATCGTTTATCTCGATGATTCTGTCGAGGAGCGCGATGGCCTGATTCTGCCTCTGGGTCGCCTCGCCGAAGGCAAGGTTGTTCATGGAATCGTAGAGCTCGACCACGCGGGCCGCCTCGCCTTCGATCTCACCGAATACGTCGAATACCCGTTCCGCGTTGGGCTGCATGCTACCGGTAAACACCCGCTCCGCCCCCTCGATATCCCCGGAAGCCACGAGTGACTTGATGGTGTTCACGCTCTGGTGAAAGGGGTCATGGTAGTCGCGTATCTCAACCAACAACGCATCGAGCTCCTTGTTCGCGGTCGAAAATCCCGCGAGCCACTTTCCGAAGGCACACGCGGTAGGATCTCCGCCGCCTTCGAAGGTCTCTCCCGTGAGCATGAGCAGCAGGGTCTTCTCCATGAGTAGATGATGGTCGCCGATGAAACCCAGCAACCTTCCCTGAAGTTCATCCGGATTAAGGATATCGGTGGCATCGATCTCCTTGGCCACTGCCACGACACGGTTATTCACCTCGACCCACGCGTCCCAGGTCGTGACGAATTCGTTCCACACCCGTGCCTCCTCGACAGTCTGAGGAAGCGGCTCATACACGGCCCATGCCGCCTGATAGCTCTCTCTGATCGTGCCGATATTGACATATTGTCGCTGTTTGTCGGCCTTGCTCAGGCGCGGATTCAACATGGTGCGGATGGCGGTGCGGATGGCGTTGGCCTCGGCCTCGATGATCAGCAGGCTCTCTACACTCGGCAGACGCACCTCACCGATCTCATGTATATGCTCCTGCAACTGATTGGCCCCGTTCCAGCCGAAGAAGCCGACGATCAATACGAGCATCGCGACGATGACGAATCCGCCGATCAGTTTCGTTCCTATCTTGATGTTTTTCATGCATAGCCCCCAATGTATCTATTTCAATACTAATGATTATGAATGGAAGTTGAAAAATCAATAGAATAGATTTTTTTTTGAAAATAATTTTCATGATCATTTTATTCATGAATAGATATTGGATTTTTTGGATCGTGGTGGTGAC
>CAZAKE010000110.1:0-12035 GCA_964485495.1 uncultured Spirochaetales bacterium | reverse complement strand
ATCTACCAACCCACGTGGCTAGACCTCCGCCAATCTGCCGCTCCCTGCGTCATGATTCGGCATGCAGCCATGCAGCCGGAATCGATCGCATCATACGAATCTGTTGCGGATCTCGGCGCTCACGTAGTCCAGTATGGAGACCGTGATGGCGATGAACCACACGGCAATACCTGCAGCCCGGTAATCCAACAGCCTGATATATTGCACCAGCACGAAGCCGATACCGCCCCCGCCTACCATGCCGATGACGGTGGACATGCGTACGTTGATATCCCACCGGTAGATGGTAAACGACACGAACGGCGGTATCATCTGCGGAATGACGCCGAAGGCGATGGTCTGCAGCTTGGTGGCACCGGTCGCCTGGATCGCCTCGATCTGGCCGTGGTCGATATTCTCGATGGCCTCCGAATAGAGTTTTCCCAATGCCGCAATCGTATGAATAGTGAGCGCCAGGATACCCGCGAACGGGCCTAATCCGACCCACACGACCGCCACCAACGCCCATATCAACGGCTCGATGGCCCTGACGATGTTGAGGATGGAGCGTGTCACGTAGTAGACGGCCATGGAGAGTCTGGACCCCGCCATCAGGTTACGTGCCGCCAAAAAACTGATGGGAATTGAGAATATAATACCAAAAATCGTGGCCATCATACCCATGAAGATCGTCTCGACGATCAGCTCTATGGTGATCTTCAACGGCTCGCTGGCCTTCGGCCCCCCTACTTGCGATACCTGTCGGGCCTCCACCTGGTGGATCTGTTGCCCCACGGCACTCGGTGGCGTCAGCCGGTACGGCATGATGAGATCGAATTCGAACGCACCGTTCTCATCGGTGGTGACGGCGACGTACTCTCCCTCCTGCCGGGGTCTGAATTCGTTACCGATGGAATCGCTCCACCAGATCTCGGTGAGGGTCTCGGGTTCGAAATTCTTGCCGGTGATGGTAATCGTGTCGCCCTTGATCATCTGGTTGTTCTCCACGCGGGAGAGTCTACCGTAGGTTGGACTCGCCTTCACATATGGTTCGCCCGAAACTTCTTCGGGCGGAGGTGGCGGGTTCTCGTCGTCATCGGCCAGGATCTCCGCCGAGGCGGATACACTCTCGGTGTCGTAGGTGATCGCCGCCTTCCACGGCCACATGATCTTGCTCAAGGGATTAAGGGTGTCCGAGAAATTCATCGCCATCTTCACCAGGTCTATCTCGCTGATCTGCCATCCGAAGGAAAAAAAGAGAAAGATGATCAGTAAGAACGGCATATTCGTTCCCCGGCCACGACTCTGCCGATGGGCATCGAACGCTATCCAGATCCATAAAAAGAGGATGAGCAGGAGAGCCCCGCCGGTGAAGACAGGCGCCCGGGAGAGCGCCTTTACCAGCTTGTCCCAGGCCCCTACCTCGCGATGCGCGAGCAAGTGCACCCGCCACATGAGCAGCCCGACGATGGTCGCGAAAGATCCGAGAAATAGAAGACCTTTCTGAAGTTTTCCGGTAATGATCTGTCCGAGCCCGGGAACACACACGGAACAGACGAATGCCGCGAGCGGTGAGATGCGGAGACGAGTCGAAGTGGCTTCCATGCTGTTCATTTGATGTCCTCCTTCAGATCGGCGGCACTCACTCTCTCGGCCTCTTCGCCGTAGATATCCTTGAACTCCTCGTCGCTCATGTTGCGGATATCCTGTCGATCACCCTGGTAGACGATGATTCCCTCTTTGAGCCCGATGACTCGCGTAGCATACCGCTGGACGAGGTCCAGGTAGTGCAGGCTGCACATCACCGTGATCTCGGACTCCTGATTCAACTGTTCCAGATACCCCAGGATGGTGTGAGCCAGCACCGGATCGAGGCTGGCCACCGGCTCGTCGGCCAAGATCATCCGGGGTTCCTGCATGAGCACCCTGGCGATGCCGACACGCTGCTGTTGACCTCCGGAGAGCTCGTCGGCCCGCTTCTTGTATAGCTCCCGCATGCCGACTTTTTCGAGGGCATTCAACGCCTTCGCGCGGTCAGACTGCGGAAAACGGTGCAGGATACTTCGAGCCGGGCGCAGATACCCCAATCTGCCGGACATGACGTTGGTAAAGACGCTCGAGCGCCTCACCAGATTGAAATGCTGGAAGATCATTCCGATCTTCCTGCGTACCTCCCGCAGCCGCTTGCCGGAGTAGCCGGTGATATCCATACCGTCCCACAGGATTTTACCGTCGGTCGGTTCTATGAGACGGTTGATGCATCGCAGCAGGGTGGACTTGCCGGATCCGCTGAGACCGATAATGACGAGAAACTCGCCGTCTTCGACGGTGAAGCTGACATCCTTTAGTGCGACGGTTCCATCGTCGTATACCTTTGTCAGGTTTCGTATTTCGAGCATGCAATCCCCCTACGGATCCATGGATCGTCGTGCACCGCCGGTCCGCCGGACCGGTGAGGACCCTCGCCACCGAGTGCGAAGATCCTGCCCCGCACACCTACAGAAAAGGGAGACCTCGGTCGGCCTCCCCCTAATTGCGTCTTTCGATGTTCCTCTGAATACTAATCCTTTATCAGGTCTTCGACCTTCATGCCCGCAGCCTGCAGTACCTGCCGGAACGGATCGTAGAAGGTGTCGTCCTGCTCGATGAGCTCGTCCCACTGATAGGCGGTTTTCAGCGCGTCGTGCCCTGCTTCGGTCTTCATGATCTTGAGGATCGCATCGACGATCGTCTGCCGCATCTCCCGGTCGATAGAGGGATGGAACTGCACGCCGTCGTTGGGGATATCGGTGGTCAGCGCGATGACCTTCACCTTGTCCATCACGTCTTTGTACTGCCCCTCCAGGCGGGACCGGGCATCGACGTAGGAAGCCCCCGCGTCGACTTCCTTGTTGTAGACTGCGGCGACTACGGCGTCATGACTGCCTGCATCCACTACACCCTTGAGGTCGGAGTCGGTGTTCACACCGGCGGCTCTCAAGGTGAGCATGGGAATGATCCAGCTGCTGGTGGAAAGCGGATCGGCCCGGGCGAACGTCTTTCCCGCCAGCTCCGAAACCTTTTCGATGCCGCTGTCCGCATGTACCATGATCTGCCCATTATAGGTAGGACTCCCATACCGGACGGCCACGAGGGCAGCCTCGGCGACGCCCCGTTCGGCCGCCATGACGTACGCGAAGGTCGCCAGCGAGGCCATGTGTGCCTCGGGCGGATCACTCGACATGGCCTCGATGACTCCGGCATACTCGGTGGCCACGTTGGTATCGAAGAAATACCCTGTCTCGTCCTGCAGCAGGTCCGCCACCGCCTGTGCGCCGGCCGCCACGCGCTCCATCTCGCCGGACGGTACGAACGACCAGATGATCGGATTCTCTTCGGTCCCTAACTCCTGATCGCCGGCGGCGAACAGAAACCCGGTGCCGACGATGATCGCCAGCATGAAACCCAGAAAACGAAATCTCTTTCTCATCTCTCCTCCCTCATGAATCGATAGAATTTCTTACATTCGCATTGTACCGGAAGGACTCATGAGTTGACAAGCGGGCATTGAAAAAGCAGGCAATAAATAAGATGTAAACGGAAAAGAGTATTGTGCTACAGTGAAATTAACGCGTACATTCGAGTACATGCAGCGGCGGCGAGCTTCTGGTTCAGTGGGGCCCTGATCGACAGATTCGGTGAACTGACCATGCTATTGGCCGCCCGAATCATCGGGAGGGTCATGCATGTCATCGCACTCGTGTTCCCCGGCAAGGTCTCACCGGTGCTGTTCTCATCCACCTCTCTGTTGTTCGGAGTAAGTGTCGTCTCGTCCGAGAGCATCATGCAGAAACGGTTCTCAGACACCGAACGGGCCACCATGGGATCGGTGAAGTCGTTCGCAGGCTCGCTGCTGTTCGCGATTTTCGCCCCACTCCTTGGACTGGCCGCGGACGCCTGGGGTCCGATTCCGGCCCTCCTCGCCTCCCAGGCGGTCATGGTCATTCCCATTGTCATTCTGGCACGGTCCACCGTGGAAAAGTGATTCCCCCTTGACCATACATCCGTTTCCTTCGATTATTACACGACCACGTATTATACGACTGCTATGCGGCATTCTCGCAATTTGACATTCGGAACGAGGAGCACAGCGTATGCACACCGAGTCCACACAGAAAAACTCATCGAATGGTATGTCGAAATCGGGAGAGGAACCGGCCGTCACAGCTGAATTGGCCGGCTGGATCGAATCGAACCGAGACGCCTTCATCGAAATCGCGGATGCAATTTGGGAGAAGCCTGAGGTTGCCTGGAAGGAGTTCGAGGCATCCAAGCTGCAGGCCGACTTTCTGGAGCAAGCCGGGTTCGATGTGACATGGGATCTCGGAGGAATCAACACGGCTTTCGTCGCGGAATGGGGGTCCGGGAAACCGGTCATCGGGTTTATCGGCGAATACGACGCTCTGCCGGGACTGTCTCAGAAGCGGCAATCCGAGAAGAAGGGTATTGCCGATGGAGCGCCCGGCCATGGCTGCGGCCATAACCTACTCGGGACGGGCGGCTTGGCGGCGACAGTCGCGGTGAAGGACTGGATGGACCGAAACGGCATGACCGGCACGGTGCGATATTACGGCTGTCCCGCAGAGGAACGTATCACCGGCAAGACGTTCATGGCCCGTGCCGGTGCATTCGACGACCTGGATGCCGCCCTCAACTACCACCCAGGCAGGCTGAATACCCCATCCGTCGGCAGCGCGGTAGGTTGTGCCGATCTCACCTTCGGCTTCCACGGGAAGACGGCTCATGCCGGCGGATCTCCCCACCTTGGGCGGTCCGCCCTGGACGCCGTAGAACTGATGAACGTCGGCGTCAACTACCTGCGGGAACACGTCACGGACAAGGTCCGGATACACTACGCCACCACTAAGGGCGGCGAGGCTCCCAACATCGTGCCGGAATACGCAGAGGTGTGGTACTACGTGCGGGCCCACGACCCCGCGGAGCTACAGGAGGTGATCGACCGAGTCCGGAAGGTTGCAGCGGGAGCCGCCATGATGACCGAAACCACCGTTGCCGAGACCTTCTCAGGCGCATGCTCGAGCGTGCTCAACAACCGCGTCCTGGCTGAGCTGCAATACGAGGTGATGCGTGAGATCGGACCAATCGAATATTCTTCCGAGGAGATAGAGTTCGCTCAGGAGATCAACGCCAATTATACGGCGGAAAACGCCGAGAACATATTCAAGAACCTTCATCTTCCGAATGAGATGATGGAAATGGCGGAGCAGTTGAAGGGCCGGCCGTTGATCGGGGAGAACTTTCCGCCTGCCGACGACGACCATATCGGCACGGGTTCCACCGATGTCGGCGACGTGAGTAGGATCACACCCTTGAGCATGCTCGAGACGACCTGTTTCTCCACGGGGGCTTCCGGTCACAGCTGGGGTGTCACGGCAACGAGCGGTATGTCCATCGGGCACAAGGGGATGCTGCATGCCGCCAAGATCATGGCCGGTGCCTGTGCCCGTCTGATCACAGATCCGGACCTCCTGCGTTCGGCCCGTAATGAGTTCGAGAAGGCCTCCGACGGTTCACCCTATGCACCGCCCCTGCCTGACGGAGCCGTACCACCGAAATTCCACAACCCCGCGCGAGGTGTGGATTGAAGAAGCATTATTTCATGGCTGCCTCGAACCTAGGGAGTGGTGCATGAGCCGGCTCCTCTTCATCTTATTGATCAGCCTAGGCAGTATCGCCACGGGATATGGATTTCGGCGCATGTTGCAACTCTTCAAGGTGGAACTGCAGGCGATACTCGAAGTATCGAGAAGGGCAAAGATTACCGCTTTTTTCTTTCTCAATCCGGTCGCCGTCTTCAGCACATTCTGGGGGCTCTCCCTGCCGAGTTTATCGATACTGGCGTTTCCCGCCTTGGGACTGGCATCGATCTTCGTCGGCGCCGTAGGCGCAGTGGCGGCGATACGTATACTCCGCATTCCACCGTCCCAGGCGGCATCGGTATTCACCTGCGGGGTCTTCAGCAACATCGTCACTATCGGCGGACTCATCGCCTACACGCTGTTCAGGGAGCAGGGATACGCCCTGATGCAGATGTATGCGGTACTCATGTCGCCTACCTACTTCCTGATCGGCTATCCCATCTCCAACAATATCGCCAAGGATAGACGCCGCATCTTCCGCATCGATTCGGAAAACTTGAAAGAGAATCCCTATCTGGCCGTACCGCTGGCCGGAATAGTCGTCGGCGTCACCATGCGAGTATCCGGTATCCAACGGCCCGAGGTGTTCGGCACCCTGATCGCCGTGCTCGTTCCGGTGGTGGCTGCCATTCTGGGACTCGCCATCGGCGTCACGCTGCAGTTCTCCAGGATCCGCAGGTACCTGCGGGAGATCGCCATCGTGCTCTTCCTCAGACACCTCCTCGTGCCCCTTGTAATGATTCCTCTGGGGGGTGCTCTCGGATACGGTGCACTCGCAGACGGCGTACCGTTGAAAGTGATAGCAATCCTCTCGTGCATGCCGGTGGCCTTCAACGCGCTCGTGCCGCCGGCGATCTACGGGTTCGACCTCGATCTGGCCAATTCAGCCTGGCTGGTGAGTACCGCCTGCCTGATGGTGATCGTCCCGGTTCTGTTCCTGGTGCTGTGAAGTTGCGCGTCATACTTTCAGACATCGTCGAATCGAGCTATACTCGTATCCCGATACACGATCGAAGGGAAAGGAGACGAGATGAGCGATATCAAGAAGAACGATACACACGATGAGGTGGGTATACCGGACAGGCAGGAACGCCTCGCCTGGTGGTTCGAGGCCCGTTTCGGCATGTTCGTGCACTGGGGCTGTTACAGCGTCCTCGGCCGGGGTGAGCAGATACTGCTGCGGGATTTCATGCCCATGGACGAGTACGCAGCCATCGCCGACGACTTCCATCCGGCCGCGGACTGGGCCGACCAGGTGGCCGATCAGGCAGTCCGGGCGGGCGCGAAGTATGTGATCCTGACCACACGACACCACGACGGCTACTGCCTCTTCGACACCAAGACCGACCCGTTCAACGCCGCTAAAACCGGCCCCGGCCGCGACCTGATCGCCGAATATGTAGCGGCCCTCCGTAAGCGCAATCTCAAGGTGGGCTTCTACTACTCCATCATCAACTGGCGCTGGAAAGGCTTCTGGGACACCGAAAAATACGCCGACGACCTGCCGAAGATTCGAGACGAGATCCACGAGCAGGTGCGAGAGCTGCTGACCAACTACGGAAAGATCGACATCCTCTGGTACGACATCCCGAGAGTTCCCGGCGAGAGTACTCCCGGTGCCTTCGGATATTCAGGAAAACCGGTCGGTCAAAGCGCACCGGAGTTTTACAAGGCGGCCGAACTCAACGCCATGTGCCGTCGGTTGCAGCCGCACATCCTGATCAACAACCGCAGCGGTGAGCCGGAGGATTTCGGCACCCCGGAGCAGCACATCACTCCCGAGGAGGGCGGCAGGGCGTGGGAGACCTGTATGACCATCAACTACGCGCCTAACTGGGGAAACATCAAATACTCCATCGCCGACAAGACTGCCGGCCAGATCCTCTACAACTTCATTCAGGCCGTCCGCATCGGAGGAAACTTCCTGTTCAACATCGGGCCCGACGAGAGGGGCTACGTCGCGCCGCGCGACCGCGAGGCGCTGGACCGAATCGGCAAGTGGCTGGAGAAACACGGCGAGGCGGTGTACGGCACGAAGCCGGAGGGGATCTACCCCACTCCGAACCAGGGCCCCTGCTACCAGTATGGGATGTTCACCTGCCGCAAGAATGTCGCCTACATGAGTCTCTTCTACTATCCCGGAGACTACGTTGTCATCTCCAAGATCGGACCGGCCATCCGGAGCGCGGAATTACTCACCACCGGCCGGAAACTCGGGGTGGAAGCGCTCAGGAACGCCAGGTGGAAGATCTCGGGTCTGCCCTCCGAACCGCCGGACGACCTGGCACCGGTGATCAAGATCGTGTTCGAGGCTCCGCCGTACCGTCTCTCCTTCCACGACGCGTCATGGCTCGACGGTGAGTACGAAGCGACGACGGACTGAAATTCTCATCGACTGCGTGATTCGGTACCAGAGCGTACACTAGGGAGTGCATACATGAGCGTAATCGACGATCTCCTCGATCCCATCCCCATACCTCGAGTCATCAAGATCTCGCAGCAGTTCGAGAATCCTGAGGTAGAGGATATCCGATCCGCGGTGACGGACGGGTTCACGTCGACCCGGGTCTTGGAGGGACTCGAATCAGGCTCCGCCGTCGCCATAACCGCAGGCAGCAGGGGGATCACCGAACTGCCCGAGGTGCTGGGTGCGGTGGTGGCACTCATTCGGGAGCACCGTTGCGATCCCTTCATCGTCCCGGCCATGGGCAGCCACGGGGGAGCCACGGCTGATGGGCAGGTGGCGCTCCTGGAACATATGGGAATCTCCGAAAAGACGGTTGGGGCCCCGATCCGGTCGAGCATGGAGACGGTGCGTCTCGGCGAGACGAAAAGCGGCGTCCCCGTATTCATGGACGCCGCCGCCGCTCGGGCCGAGGCCATCATATTGGTAAACAGGATCAAGCCTCACGTCGGCTTCAGGGGGCGCTACGAGAGCGGGTTGATGAAGATGATCGCCATCGGCCTGGGGAAGCAGCGCGGCGCCGACGCCTGCCACGACCTCGGATTCGGCTGCATGGCCCGAAACATCGAGGAGATCGGCCTGGCGGCGATAGGGGCCGCACCTATCCTGTGTGGCGTGGGAATCCTGGAGAACGCCTACCATCGGACCGCGTCGATCGAGGTGCTGCCGGCCTCCGAGATACCGAAACGGGAGCCGGCCCTGCAGGAACGCGCCAAGGAGCTCAGTCCGAGGCTCTACTTCAACAATCTCGACGTGCTCATCATCGACGAGATCGGCAAGAACATCAGCGGCACCGGATTCGACAACAACGTGGTAGGCCGCTTCCACACGCCATACGCCTCCGGCGGTCCGGATATCACCCGTATCGCCGCTCTAGACGTGACGGAACAATCCAACGGCAACGCCAACGGATTGGGAATCCTGGATTTCACCACCAGGCGCGCCTACGAGAAGTTCGATTTCGAGCAGACCTATCCCAACTCGCTCACCTCCACCGTTCCCACATCCGTGAAGATTCCGATGGTGTTGGCCAACGACCGACAGGCCGTACAAGCGGCCATCAAGACCTGCAACATCCCCGACAAGAGCCGGGTGCGGTTCGCGCGGATTCGAAACACCCTCTCACTCGACCTGATCGAGGTCTCTGCGAACCTGACACCGGAGGTGACGGCACACCCGTCGATGCGGACCGAATCTGAACCGTACGAGCTGTCCTTCGATGAGCATGGGAACCTGTTCTAACGACGATCGTATTGACCGACTCGAGGATCGGTCCTATCATCGTCACCTATGGAGAACAACAAGAGAGTCTATCGAGTGGCGGTAATACCGGGAGACGGCATCGGAAACGAAGTCGTGCCGGTAGGTATGCAGGTGTTGGACCGTGCCGGCGAGATATACGGTTTTACGATCGATTGGCAGGTCTTCGACTGGGGGTGCGATCGGTACTTCGAGGGCGGCTCCATCGCACCGTCGGATTTCATCGAAACCCTGAGCGGGTACGCGGCGATATTCCTCGGTGCGGTGGGACACCCTGACGTACCGGACCACGTATCCCTCTGGGAGCTGCTGATCCCCATCCGTAGAGAGTTTCGACAATATGTGAACTACCGTCCTGTACGGCTCCTGCCGGGAATCACCTCACCCCTGGCCGGCCGGACACCGGAGGATATCGATTTCGTGGTGATACGGGAGAACAACGAGGGGGAGTATTCCCGGATCGGCGGCAGGCTCTACTCCGGCACCGATGCCGAGATGGCCGTGCAGGAGTCGGTCTACACGTTGAAGGGAGTCGACCGAGTGATGCGCTACGCCTTCGATCTCGCGATGCGGAGGCCGCGGAAGAAGATCACGTCGGCGACGAAATCCAACGGGATCATCCACACGATGCCCTTCTGGGACGAACGCTTCCGTACGATCGCCGCCGACTATCCCGAGGTAGAGACCGGCCAGTACCACATCGACATCCTCACCGCCCATTTCGTGAACCATCCCGACTGGTTCGACGTGGTGGTGGCGGGCAACCTGTTCGGAGATATCCTCTCCGATCTGGGGCCGGCGGTGGCGGGGAGCATCGGCATCGCCCCCTCGGCGAACCTGAATCCGGAGAAGGAGTTCCCCTCCATGTTCGAGCCGGTCCACGGTTCGGCGCCGGATATCGCGGGGCGGGGTATCGCCAATCCGGTGGGACAGATCTGGTCCGGCGCCTTGATGCTCGGGCATTTAGGAGAGACCGAGGCCGCCGGGGCCGTCGTCGCGGCGATGGAATCGGCCCTCGCGGACCCGGCTACACACACCCCCGATCTGGGCGGGTCCGGGACGACGGAATCACTGGGCCGGTCGATTCGGGAAAGATTGACGTAGCAAAATGCAACATGCTGCCCGGACCATTTCGAAAGGAGCGGATGTGGCTGCCATAATAGAACAGGAACGATCGATACCGGTTTCCGGGTCCTACGATGTCGTCGTCGTCGGAGGGGGAATCGCGGGATGCGCCGCGGCGTTGGCCGCCGTCAGGGACGGAGCACGGACCTTGCTGATCGAGCGAGGATTCGCCCCGGGTGGGTTGGCCACCATCGGAAACGTGAATGTCTACCTGCCGCTTTGCGACGGCGTCGGGAATCAGGTGACCGGGGGTATCGCCGAGGAGCTCCTTCTGCTGTCGGTAGCCGACGACCCTGCCGCCGTGCCGAAACGGTGGCGAAAGAGTCCTACGGCCACGGCGGGGAGAACAGATAAATCGGCGGCGGTTGTCGGCCACTGGGGCGGTTCCCGAGACGCTCAGCGCTATCGGGTCAACTTCTGGCCGGCTACCCTCATCATGGAACTCGAGAGAATACTCCTGCGAGAGGGCGTAACGCTCTCGTATGACACCCGTTTCTGCGATGTGATGAAGGAATCCGGGAAGATCCGCTATATCATCGTCGAAAACAAGGACGGCCGCTCCGCGATAGAGGGCCGCGCCTTCGTCGACGCCGGCGGAGACGCCGATCTCTGCGCCCGGTGCGGCGAGAATACCGAACTCCTCGACACCAATGTCCGCTCATCCTGGTACTTCATACTCGACAAGGGGAAGTTCAGGCGTGTCACCTGGACGAAGCACTTTACCCGCGACGGATCGGCCCCGGAAGGCGACACCTATCTCTATGACGGCACATGTGCAGCAGACGTGACCCGTCACATGATCGACACCCGTGCGTGCATCTACGATTCGGTCCGAGAGCTCCGTGATTCCGATGACGCCGGGGACGTGCACCCCTTGTGGATGCCCGACATGCCGTCGTTCCGCATGACCCGCAGGCTGGTCGCACCCTATACCCTGCGGTTCGAGGACGCCGGCCGCCGCTTCGAAGACTCCCTCGGCATGTTCGCCAGTTGGCGCGAGAGCGGCCTCGTATTCGGCTTGCCCTACCGCACGCTGTACGCCGCCGCAACGGCCAACCTGGCGGTAGCCGGCAGATGTATCTCTGCCGCGGGGAAGGCCTGGGACCTTACCCGGGCCATACCTGCATGCGCATTGAGCGGGGAGGCGGCAGGCCTGGCGGCCTCGAGACTCTCGAACGTCGCGAGCTCCTTCGCCGATCTGGACCCTGCGGACCTACGAACCACTCTCGTGAAGCGTGGCGCGATCCTGGACGCTTCCCTTCTCACACCTGCAAAGGAATAGCAGAACCGATCGATAGCCGTGTATATCAAGTGAGTCCGGCGAGTGTTGGAACCTAATTGGAAAAGCGGTGAGTTCGGGTACGATCGTAGGGAAATTCGACGGTGCACGAAAATCCATTCCCGCTATCGAGTTGGATCTCGCCTGAGAGTTGACTCGTCAACGATTGGACCAGACACAAGCCGAGAGAATCGGTACACACCTTCTCCGGCCGGAAATCGAATCCGGG
>CAZAKE010000109.1:0-15971 GCA_964485495.1 uncultured Spirochaetales bacterium | reverse complement strand
CCATGGAAATGGCCTGCTGTGCACATCCGCATAGGCGAACCGCTCAGATTAGGTATTAATAGTTAGCGCTAACAACAAGAAGAGCTTCATCTGAGTGAAGTTGTCAATCGGTTTTTACACGAAACGGATCACGCGCTTAATGACGCCGCCCCGTTCCCGTGGGCTTCTGAAAAGCGGAACGACATCCTCGAAGGTGATCACCTCTCCCACGAGGGGCGCCAATTCTATGTCTCCCTGTGCAACCAAGTCGATCGCCCTGCGCCACATCTGCGGAGCACTCGTTCTGCCGTACAACGTGAGATTCTTGAATATGACCTCGGCCATCGGAAAGTGATCCAAGGTCGCGGATCGTAACCCATACAGCAAGATGGAACCACCCCGCTTGGTCAGATCGACCGATAGGCCAACGGTCTCGGGGGTGCATACGGCATCGAGCACCGCATCGAACCCGTTTCGTCGTCGCATCGCCGCTGAGCTGGACGACTCCCTGCGCGGATCTTTGGTGTATACCACATCCGCGCCGAAGCGCTGCGCCAACTCGATGCGTTCACGATAGTCATACATGCCGACGGCGATGAATCCAGCGCCTCGAAGCCGCGCCAGTTGGACGAATATCAGCATGGCAAGACCGCTACCGATGATCAACACATCGTCACCCATCCGAATATCGAGTGCATCCACCCCACCCATCTCGCACGTGAGTGCCTCGATCAGGGTTGCATCAATGTCTTCGATTTTCTCCGGCACTATATGCAGATTCTTGGCCGGGAAGACTCCGAAATCACTCCAGCAACCATCAATGCTGAAACCGATCTCATCGGAGTCTCTACAGAGCTCCGTATGTCCAGACCGACACTGCTCACAGATTCCGCATCCGAGCATCGTGTCCAGGACTATTCGGTCTCCCGGCTCGACCTCGGTAACGCCAAATCCCACCTCCTCCACGATCCCCACCGGTTCGTGGCCGATGATCATGCCGGGAACGGTGCCCTCAATTCGGCCGGCGACGATCTCATAATCCGTGGTGCAGAGGCCGTTATAGGTGATCCGCACCCTCGCATCCGTCGGTCCGACTGAGGCGATACGACGTTGTTCAAATCCAATATTCCCCGGACCGTAATACACTATCGCCTGCATATCATTCGACATTGGGAACTCCATACGGATTGGGTCGGTTCTCGCTACCGGATGCAGAGCCAACGGAAGACAATCCATCTTCCGAAGCAATCACGATCTTCGAATACGTTCCTCCGTCGATCTCGAAAGCCGCGGCCGAAAGCGGCTCTCCCAATCGACCGAGCATATCCGCTTTCAATACTCGAGCACCGCGAATCAGACGTCCGGACAAGGCAACGGTTCCGTTGGCGCCTTTCGTGTCGTACAGATCCAGTTCAGTACGTCCGTCGATCCGGTTCAGCCGTAGGGGTAGGATGGCACGGTCGCATTCGATTTTCAAGGGGATGTCGTCGAGTTTGGCGGCCGTTTCAATAGCGATGATCTCTCCGGGGTAGGTGAACCCACACGCGAAACGATACAGCCCGGCATCGTCGAACTCGGCTGTCGAGTCGAGTCCCCGTACCCCGAACGTCTATGTCCACGATCGCGATCCCCCCTGGTCTTTGAGTGCCTCCTTGTAGTTCATCCGTGTTCCCAACAGGAAAACCTCCAGAATCCCGTCGGTTTCCGGCGTAGCGGCCACGGAGAGGGTTCGAATCTCTTTGGGTACCTTCTCACCGTATCCACCGCTTGCAGCGCGTAGCGTCGTCCCACCCAATCCGCACATCCCATTCTCAAGGAACGCGAGATCGATCCGGCCGGTCGAGTCCACATCGGCTACACATAAGCCCTCACCCGCAGAGAAAACCGCCGCGGTGATGCCCAGAAGGCAGTTCCCTCCGGATTCCGACGAACCTCGGGTCACGAAGCCACCACCGCTCTCTCCCCGCCACTTCACCCGCTTCCAGGGCAGTTCGATTCTCCATCTGAGCTCGTACGAATCTTCAGGGGGAGATCCGGAAATGCGCAGGCTCAGTCGATAACAGCCATGGGCCCACTCTGGACGATACTCGGCTTCCATCACGAACGGCCCGACCCGCCACTCCCCTAATTCCGCTGTAGACCAGCCGCCTTCGGGACGAATCTCCCGGTCGGCCAGGGTTAACATCGGCTCCATGTGTAGCGCGGGACGAACCATGCTCTCATGCATAACGTTCTCTCTCACCGCCGATTCCCGCCGCCATGTCGATGAAATCTCCGCATGCTCCTCCAATTTCGCCTGAGCGACGGTCAAGACACGGTATCCGTAGGCCGGCACGTCCGGCACAATACAATAACGACGATCCGACGTGTCCATTCTGAGCGGGATGTTTGTCCCGTCGTTCGCATCTACCAACACCGCACCGTCCGGCAATGCCGACCGGTCGAATTTCAGCCGACAGGCGCGGGTCCATGGAAGCCCGTTGAATACCGCGAAACGGGCTTGCGGCTGGAGGGGCTCCTTCGGCCCGACATCCTTCCGGACTCTCCGCAAAGCCGCATCGATTCGACTAAGCCGATTCTTCCGAATCGAAGAGTTGAGCCGCTGTCCGGCGGGGTCCTTCCCATTCCATGCGTGATCGGCGAGCTCGACGACCTCCAGGGACACATCGTTCAGTAGACGACTACACGCATCGTCCTCCAAAAGTGCGCATAGCGTCTGGAGCGACACACTTTCCCGTTGGACCCGACGAAAGTTTTCGTACTCGGTCTGGGCGGATATCATCCAGGCCTCCCATGAGGAGCCGATACCGCCACGGACCGTAACGAGCCCCTCGCGCTTCGGTTCCATTGGATCGCCTAGTTCAGATAGAAGCCGTTCGCAGAACTCGTTCCAGCTTGCGTCTACCAGTCGCGGATAGTCCCACTCCCGCCCGTTGTACCGGCAGACCATCTCCCGCTTCACACTGCAATATCCGGGCAGTTCAGGATTGAGGTCGCTATATAATCCGACGATCGGGACCACCGCGGCGGGATATTCATTCGCGACTTGTATATACTTCGGGATGATCTCGCCGTGCAACAGCCGATCTGCCTCGTTCGTACCGGCCAAGATGGGGAAACCCTCGAAATAATCTTCCGGCCGCAATACGAGATAGCAATAGCGGCCTGGTGCCGTCTCGAGGCGGGTCACCGGAGGAAGGGATTCAAGAGCGTCGATCCAGGGAGCCAGGAATCGAAGCAGACTCTTCCCGAACACCTTGAAGCCGGCACGCTCCAACAGGTCCACAAGGCCGTTCGTCCAACTCGGACCCTCCATGTGATACGCAGCTCCCCTTTGAGCGCGAAAACCGGGATCCACAGCCTCATAGTACCTGCGGTATGGATACAGGACGAGTGGATACGCCGAGAGCGTCATGGCGCCGCACAGGAACTGATTCGGGATCGGCGAGACGTATAATCGCCCCTCTCCGACCGCCAGTTTCAGACGGTACAGCTCCTCGTCCGTGGCCTGCAGCAAGAAACGCGCCAGTTGGTAGGTCGCCGGGAGGTTGTAACGATTGTCCGCCGCGAGGGCCAACTCGGCGGCGGTGGTCAGGTAGTCGTCTCGGTCGTGCGTCGCAAGGTCGGCGTAAGCCCAGGTGTCGTCCACGCAGGCGTCGCTGAGTAAAAAGAACTCCCAGGGCCGAGACGTTCCGATCCTGATCTTTCCGGCGGCGATCTCCCCACAGACTCCGAACGTAATCGCCGCGTCCATGGGTGGTTCGGGCCATACGCACGGGGCGAAACAGCGCACCACTACCTCACCCCTTCGGATCACCGCCGTCGACTCCTGCTTTCTTCCCTCCAATTCGATGCGTACCATGAGAAGCTTCCTGGTCGAGTCCTCATTTCGAATGCGGAGTTCTATCCACTGGCATAAATTATCACCGCGGGTGGAAAAGAATATCGTCTCACGATACCCAATCAGCGAAACACACGTAAGATCGCCCGAATCCAATGCTACCGGCTCAAATGCATACATAGTATAGTTTCCCTCGTCTATCATAATATCCGAATGATATTCCGATTATCTTTTGTTTCCCACTAAAAGAAAAAAGAATTGTTTTGATCCCTGTTAGAACAACCTGTCCAGGGCCTCTTTATATCGCTCGTAGAGGCGATGCAACGACTCTCGGTCAGGACCATCGTCTTTCTGCTCCGCGGTCTCCCAGGCCGTCTCGGCGGTCGGTACCGCGTCAAGGTCCCACATCCCGATTCCATACCCGGCCAGCATGGCTATTCCATGCAGCGTCGCCTCACATACCGTATTTCGAATGATCGGCAGGTCGTAGAGTAGGGATCGCCACCGAGCAAAATCACGATTGTCACTGCAACCGCCGGTCGTGAATATGCGCTCCAAGGGTACGCCGATGGCTCCGACCGACTCCTCGATATGCTTCATCGAAAGTGCGACCCCAGCCGCTACGGCTTCGACCAGGGCCTGGGCATCGTGTTCGGAGGTGAGTCCCAAAAACCCTCCCGTCGCGTTGACGTTCCAAAGGGGGCTGCGGCTGCCGTCGATGAACGGAAGAAAGATAAGCTCCGGAATCCGCTCGTACGTCGGAACGGTGTGATATACTCGTTCAGCCCATTCCAAAGCGGCACCCGCGCTGGTCACCGATCCTCCCAGGAGATACCTTCCGGGAAATGCGTCAGGATAGAGCTCGATCCGCATTTCAGGATCGAAAACAGGGGAATCGGTCATGACAAACAGCGACCCGGTTGTGCCCAGATGTTCGTAGCAGTCACCGAAACGGCTGATGCCGGAGCCATGGATCTCCACGTCGTCGCCGGCGCCGGTAACGACCGGTACGTCCGAGGGCAGATTCAACTCATCCGCGGACTCGCTCCGGAGGGTCCCGAGGATCGATGCTGACGGTCGAATCTCGGGTAGACGCGCCGCGAGATCCGGCGCGATCTGTTCGGACAACTCCACCGACCAGGCGGAGCGTAAAAGGTCGTAGAGGAGACTACCCGCGGCCTCGGTGGGATCGGTAGCGGGGATACCGGTAAGACGCAGGTTTATGTAGTCCTTGACGCCCAGGATCAGCTCTGCCGCTCGATATACCTCGGGTTCGTTTTGCTGTACCCAGCGGATCTTCGGAGGGACGGAGCTTCGGTCCAACCGGGCGCCGGTGACGGTATAGAAGTGTTTGGTTTCCGTGATCAGTTCAGCATGCTCCGCCTCGGCTCGACGATCCGAGAGAACGATAGCCGGCCGCAGGACCTCATGATGTCCGTCTAAGAACACGACGGCATGCATATGCCCGGTCACACCGACGGTCACGAGGGAATCCATCTCTTTCGGAAATAGTGTTCGTAACTCCAGGGTATGGGTCGCGAGGATCCGCCACCAAGACTCTGGATCCTGCTCGGACCACCCACGCTGGATAGTTGAACCGGCAACCACGGACCGACGAATCCCGATCCAACAGCGGTTTTTACCCCCAAACAGACCAGTCTTTAGCGTCGAGGTGCCCACGTCGATCGCCAGGATCCAGCCCCAGGAATCAGTAAGCATACTGCACTCCGTGAAAACTCCCCGTTAACCCGGCAACATCATGTTTGACGACCTCTGGATCGTCGCCGTACAATACCCGGCTCAATAGAATGGCGATCCGCCTCATCTCCTCCTCGCCCATGCCGAGGCGCGTCACTTCCTGCACACCGATCCGCTGCCCTTCACTACCTGCCGGTTTCGGGATCTTCGTCGGACCGAGGATGATGTCGGCCGCCTCGAACCGTTCCGCGATCAGACGTCCTCCGCCGAACTCCCCTGTATCCAGCAGAACCGTATGTGACAGCGTGTACCCCTCCGACTTCCCAATCACCTTAAGCCCGACCTCGTCCAGGCTCCGTGCTAACTCCTTAGCATTTCTCACTACGGCTTCGGCATACGCACGTCCATAATCTAAGAGTTCGCAGAAGTTGACAGCCGAAGCCAGAAATCGATTGAGGTGATGGTTCGTGATCAGCGCAGGATAAAGGGTGTTTCCGATCCGTTCAGCGAGTCCCAGGTTGTTGGTCAGGATCATCCCACCTTGAGGACCACCCATAGTCTTGTGTGTGCTGGAGCAGATCACATCTGCCCCTTCCTCTAAAGGATTCTGGAAGAGCCCCCCAGCGATCAAGCCAGCGACGTGGGAGGCGTCGTACATGAGGCATCCCTCACCGATCCGCTCCACCTCATGTTTGATCTCGGCGACCGGGTGAGGAAATAAGAAACACGATGATCCGAGGATGACGAGTTTCGGCCGGACCTCCCGCATCATCTCCAGCGTGGACTCTAGATCGATGTTGTAGGGCTCCGAGATCATGGAGATGTTGCGTATATCGAGGTTGACGAGGGGCGATGCGGTCAGTTTCTCTGCCAGCCTGTGTCCGCATCCATCTGACCCGATCTCCATGACCACGTCTCCGGGTTTGCACAGCGCCATGATTACCGCGTTTCCGGCGACATGTCCCGAAAGAGGACGCAAATCCATGAAACGGCAACGGAACAGCCGCTTCCCGAGTTCGACGGCGCGTTCCTCGATCTCTCGGATATATCGGTTGCCGAAATACTTGCGGTTGTCTGAATCGATCCCGAGGTAATCGCCGTAACGGTGGGCGAGATCCTCCGAGAGCATGCGCTGCACCGTGGGACCGGTAACGTTCTCTGAGGCGATCAGATTAAGGCAGTTTTTGCGCCACGTTTTGTGTTCGCACAGTACACCCTCGATCTCCTCCCAGGTCGAACTCATCGCCACAATCAACCTCCCAACCGATCGCTATGCATACTATCCCTCTCCACCCAGATCGGACTGCTCCATGCGAATACGGGATAGTCGTTGAGTGATTTCTGCTGTGCCATTCGAAGGTAGTACACGACATCGCCCTGAAACTGCTCCTCGAACGTCTCCGAATAATCCAAAAGTTGGACGACTTTCCCCTCTTGGAACAGGTTACGCTCCTCGATCCGCTTGTAGTAGGCGGTGGACCACCGGCCTTCCTCGAAAAGGTACCGCTCTATCTGCACGAATGCGATTCGATCGGTTCCGTTCACTTCGAACTCGATTCGGAGCGTTTCCCCCGGCGCAGCCTGAATCACGTTTCCCATCGATGCATTATTAATATGGAAGGAGAGAAGAATCCGTTCGCCGGTGGTGCCATAAACATTCCGAGTCTGAAGGGCGTCAAACAGTCCCTCCCGGGTGTTTCGATCGGCCCAAATCGCGGCGATCCCCTTGAAGGGTTTCGCCGGTTGTCCCATGTGATCGTCACAGGAGGCGACGATGCCGTAGCGGCGGCCCTGCGCCAAGGCGTCCTGCACGTATACCGAGCGATCCACCGAAGAGGCGTACTTCTGCTCCTTGCCGCGGGTACGGTTGTGTTCATAGGAAAGCGCATGCTCCGGCTCATACTTCTCGCCCAAGCCGTGCTGCGAGTAGATCTCCACGGCCGGGATCCACGGGTCGCGTTCAGCATGGTACTTGGCCTGGGGACGCCAGTGCACTCCGACGTGATGGGGAATGAGGAAGCTGTTCTCACGATCGAGTCCCTTTAGCAAGGCGTCTATTGTGAGTAACGACTCGTCCGATGTATCAAACATGCGGTACTCTTCGTTGCGGAAGTAAACGTTGTGATGTCCCTCAAGGAATCCGGCTTCGAAGGATGGAATCGTAGTGAACTCATCCGGCCGATAGACGGCTCGCATATCCTCTAAATACCGACGCCACACCGGTTCCGACAGCCCCCGATAATCAGGTGTCACGGCCACGAAGTCCAGGCAGGATGCATTCTGCGCGTATTCCAGTGGATGCTCTCCGGCCCCACAATTGTGACGCGTGTCGTGGCAATGCAGGTCTCCCCAGAACGGCCCCTTCGCATCCGGGGCGATTCTTATCGGATTCGAGAGGGCGTAGTCCTCGATCAGCGTGTCCTGTAGCGGCGTTCCGGCGAACTCGAAGCGATGGATCCCCTCCTCTTTGACCACGGCCGTCGTGGCGTACGAGCCGCTGAAAGAAAGGTCTTTCTCTATAACCTTCCCGCCGTAGAAGCTTAGTCGTCCCGCTTTGAAGACGGATGATGAGAGATTCCAGAACGGATCCAATGACACCACTCGCACCGGGAAGGGTTCGCCCGGCTTCGCCCCAGACGGCACGATTACACGGAGCATCTGTGCCGGACCGGAAGTCGCGATGATCTCGAGCGGCGAAGAGAGTTCCTCCCCGTTAACCCAGAAGCGGATCGATCCTCGGTCGGCCATCCACGGCGCGCGGTAGTTTGCCAATCTGAAGCGAATCGGAGTTCCCGCGGGGATCGACCCACAGACTACCCGGCCGGTCAGCTTTCTCACATGCCCCTTGGGCTTTCCGCTTGGCAGCATAATCGTCTCGAAAGTGAGTTCCCACTCAGCAGTCGGCGACGTAATTGTCATGAAGTCCGATGCGCCGGGAGATTCGCACTGTGGGGCCTTGGTGAAGGTGACGCAATAGCGGCGGCAGTACCAGGCTACGGGAAAGGCGAAAGAGAACGTGTCTCCTGTGTCCAGGAGTTGGTCCAGGCGTACCTCTCCGTCGACGGCGGTCAGCCGGTCCACCGGCACGTGTCGGGGACGAATGGTTCCGAATTGAATGTTCATTATGATCCTCCATTCTCTATTCACTGTGGTGTTAGTTCGATCCCGAGATCGTTCGCGTGCGTATACGTCCCGGTCAGGAGCTCCAATCCATACTCGTATCCAAGGATTCGACCCGTTCGCCACGCCAGTTCTACGAGCGGCACCGGTCCTCCGGCCCTTCCCGTTTCTTCGGCGGCTTGGATTACCGCATTTTCGAGACGCGATACCGCTCTGCGACAGGCCCGGAAGAACTCATCCACCGCCTTCCCCCGCATCTCTGGGAAGTGCGAAGGCAGGAGCACCGCCGGGTCGAGTTCCTCGGCACGCCTGAGGGTTTCCAGATATCCCGGCAGGTCGCGATACTCGGGGCAGAGGCGTATCGCTCCGGCGACGAGACCCGATCCTTGCAGGGCATCTCCAGGAATCAAGGCGGCTTGTGATTCGTCGAAGTACATGAGCCCTCCTTTGGCATGCCCCGGCGCCGTGATCACTCGTATCTCCCTGTCAGCACACGCCACTCTATCACCGCCCTGAAGCGGTCGATCCACTCCGGCGGCCGGTCCCATCCACGCGAAAATCTGCCTGCGGTACTCCTCCGAATATTCCATGATTTCCGGGAACAGGTGATAGTCGTGGAATGCTACTTCGTGGTCCTGGAGAAGAGTCTCGATCTGCGCGGACGCCGCGATCGCCGCACCGCTCCTGTGCTTCACAGCGTAATTACCGCCCACGTGATCGAAATGCTCGTGTGTAATCAAGACGGTGGATATGTGTTCAAGAGACGATCCGGCCCTCTCCACAAAGGGACGAATCTCAGACTCGGTCATGTAGGCACACCCCGAGTCGAAGATGACCACCTCCTCTCCGACCAGCATGTGCAGATACAGCGGGACTCCCTCGAAGGAGGTCTGCATGGTTCGGTAATCATGCCTCGTACCATTCATCCCTTCACAGCCCCGACCAGTATTCCCCGGGAGAAATATTTCTGCAGAAACGGATATACGCACACGATGGGAACGGTGGCCACCACGATGGTCGCCATCTTGATCGAATAAGCCACCATTGCGGAATAGCGCGAAGATCCGTCCATCTCGGACGTGTCTGAGATCACCAGGATTTCTCGGAGGAGCAGCTGCAACGGCCACTTGCGTTTATCCATCAAGTATAGGACCCCCAGGAAGAACTGATTCCAATAGTTAACCGCGTAGAAGAGGCCGATAGTTACCATGGCGGGAATCGACAATGGGATGAAGATTCGCACCATGATGGTGATCTCGTTCGCACCGTCCATATACGCCGATTCCTCCAGGCTGTCCGGGATGATGGTGAAAAAGTTCTTTAGGATCATCAAGAAAAACGTATTTATCGTAACTGGTAGGATCAAGGCCCACAGGGTATTCATGATGCCAAGATACCTGACCACTAGGTAGTTAGGGATAATCCCACCACCGATCAGCATCGTCAAAATGTAGAGAAAGAGGAGTAGTTTCCTACCCTTGAGCCTCTCACGAGACAGGGCGTACCCGGTCACGGTAGTCATCGCCAGACTCAAGGTCGTGCCGATGCCCACCAGGAGCAGGGTGTTGCGGTAACAAATAAAAATGTAGTCGTTTCGAAACACGGCGCCGTAGGCTTCGAAGGTGATTCCCTGGGTGGGAAACAGTTTCATCCCAGGCCGTGCGTACTCCTTGAGGGTCATCAACGAGTTCCCTACTACGTAGAGAAACGGGAACAGCATCGCAATCATCACGGCCAAGAGGAGTATATAGATCACGATATCCATCGCTCTGTCGGAAGCGTTCTTCCGTATCACCGTCTTCCCCTACACATCAGTAAATCCCACTCTCGCCCATGGCCTTGATGGCCCGGTTGGCACTCACGATGAAGATGCAACCTACGATCCCCTTGAATAGCCCCGCGGCTGTTCCGATGGAGTACTGCATGTCGAGAATTCCGATCCGATAGACGTAGGTATCGATGATGTCGCCCACGTCATACACCGGGGGGCTGTACAGCACGAAGATCTGCTCGAAACCCGCGTTCATGATGCGACCGAGATTCAGGATCAACATGATCGCAATGGTACTCCGGATCTGGGGGAGCGTCACGTTCCACAAAATCCGCAACCGTCCAGCTCCGTCGATAATCGCTGCCTCGTACATAAACGGGTCGACTCCGGATAACGCCGCTAGATAGATTATCGTCCCCCACCCCATGTTCTTCCAGATGTCCGATACGACGAGGATGGGGCGAAAGAAGAACGAGTCGGTGATGTACTGATTCGGAGCGACCCCAAGGTGTCCGAGGAAGATGTTCACGATTCCAGTATCCCGTGATAGCATCATGATCATGATGCCCCCGATCACCACCCATGAGATGAAGTGCGGCAGATACATGATCGTCTGTACAGACTTTCGGAACAGCCGATCGGGTACCTCATTCAGTAAAAGCGACAGTACGATAGGTGCCGGAAACGCGAAAACCAGCTTCAACAGACTTATGACGAAAGTATTCTTCACCGCGCGCCAGAAGTCCGGATTCCCGAAGAGCCTGCTGTAGTGTCGGAGGAGAGGATCGGCCCAGGGACTTTCTAGGATACCTTTGGAAATCCGGAAGTTCTTGAAGGCCAGGACGACGCCGTAGAGCGGTACATAGTGGAAGATGATGTAGTATGCTAGAGACGGTAGGATGAGGAGGTATAGATACTTATACCTATGGAGGCTCTTACTCCAATTTTGTAGCTCCGAGCTCAGTAGATGCTTCACAAATAGTCCCAGCCTCCGCTCAAGTCCGATATGTACAAACCGGTATACAGGTTTCCGGACCGGCGGCGGTCGTTGGATCAGACCGCCGTACCGGCTGACCTTACCGCGACACTTCCTTCTCTAACTCTTTTAGGAGTTCCGTGCCACCTCGGGAATTCCACTCGTCCAGATAGACGTCGAACTCGCTGATATCGCGCTTCCCGATGATGAAGTTTACTAAATTCTCCCGGGTGAACGATGTAAGATCCGAAACCAACTCACGCATACGGTCGTTCATCGGCGGTACCGCCAGGTAGTCGGTGTAAACCGCCTTGCCGATAGCCGCATAGATACGATCCTGCTCCTCGGTCCAGGGATTCTCGGATATGACACTGTATCGTGGTTCGCCCGTCAGGAAGCTGATGTAGATGGGCATCCCCAGTTTCTCCATCTCCTCCATGGAGATGAGGCGTTCATACTGTTTCGGTCCGGTCTTACGGTAGTCGACTCCTTCCCGGCCCCAGAAGGCCAGCTCGCTGCCTTCCTCACTCACCAGGAAGTCCATCACCCGCATGGCCGCCTCGGGATAATCACAGGTATTAGCGATAGAGGCCGCCATCCAAACGCCGATTCCGTCGTCGGTCAACGGCCTACCGTAGGCATATCCTCCCGTGCCGTCACTCGCCTTTGGCGGTGGTATGACGGCTACTCGGACGTTCGGATCGTTCTGAGACAGCACATCGTTGGCCCTACCGTAGTCACCAGAGGGCATTCCCGCCATGCCCCACTTGCCTTGATAGAATTTATTGCGGGCATCGCCGCCGCTGATCACCATGAACTCCGGGTCGAGATAGCCTTCCTCATACATGCGCTTCAGGTATACGACCCATTCCTTTGTCTCAGGAGCCGCACTGCCGTATTTCCATTCACCGTCGACCTTCTTGAACTGCTCCCAGGGCAAATCGAATGCTGCCGACACCCACCGGAGCCAGAAGAGACCGTTGCCCCCAAAGGAACCGAGTGCGTAGGTATCCTTGGTTCCGTTGCCGTCCGGATCTTGGCCCCACGCTTTAGCGACTGCGTATACGTCGTCAAGAGTCTTCGGCATCTGAAGGTTGAATTTTTTGAGCCAATCCTCACGCACATAGAATACATGATTGGCGGTCCAGAGTCTCGGGACGGCGTAGATCTTACTGTCCGGCATGACCATGGAATCCATCAACACCGGCGAGATGCGGCTGTTGATGTTCGGGGCCTTCTCCAGGTAGTTGTCCAGTGGAAGGAAGACGCCTTCGTCGATCCAGTTGAAGAAGTTGGCATCACTCGGTCCCGAGGTTGTCATGATGTCCGCCATGTCCCCCGAGGCGATTGCCAGATTCAGCTTCTCCTGATAGGCATTCCAGGGGATGCTTAGGTAGCGCAGCTTGGTTCTTGTCTTCTCGCCGATGATCTGGACGATGGGATTGTCCTCCTCGATGGCGGCAAACTCGACATGCCAGAACACGGACAGCTCTGGGGTCACAACCTCACCTACCGTGTCCTGTTGACCGGTTCCGAATACCCAGCCGATCGTCACCCCACTACAAAGAAGCAACACGATCGCCGCCACTAGCGGTGCTCTTTCACTCATACTGTTCATAGAATCCTCCTTCGCTCGGTTTGTGCCAGACGATTCGTTGTCTGACATCAGATGTCTAGTAACGTATTATACCATGATTTCTTATACAGTCAACGAAAATCTGAAATTTTTCCCTTTTTTGTGGTTTGACTGTCTCGATTATACAGGGTAAGATATCTGATGTCGGTCATCTTGGAGGTAAATAAGTGAATACTTCGAAAGGACGGAAATCGATCGTAGAACGCATTATCACAGATCTCCTTGAACGCATCGGCCGGGATGAATATCCCATCGGATCCAAAATTCCCACGGAACCGGAACTCGCCGAGACGCTAGAAGCCAGCCGTTCCTCGGTTCGAGAGGCGATTCGAGTGCTAGAGATTCTAAATGTTGTAAAGGTACAGCATGGGAAGGGGACGTACGTCGAGTCAATTTGCCCCAGCTTTCTCGTGGAACCGGCAAAATTCGGATACAAGGCTGACGCGAACAACCTCATGTCTCTGCTGGAGCTGAGGCTTATCATCGAGCCGGAGAGTGCGGCCTTGGCGGCCGAACGGGCGACATTCGACGAGATGCGAGCCCTGCAGGCGGAAGTAGACGCATTGACAAGGGGGGTTTCAGAGCATCGAAGGCCCCCGGAAGATATGGAATTCCACCTGCACATCGCTCGAGCAACACACAACCAGCCGATCATCGATGTATCCCGCTGGATCGTGGCCTTTTACGAATTGGATCCAGAAATACCCGACGCGACCGACATAGACGACCACAGAACCATTTGCAACGCCATCTGCAACCGAGACGCGTCCGACGCACAACTCTTCATGCGAAAACACCTAAAGCGTATCCGGAATCGGCTTCTGAGCATACACATCGACTGATGGAAGCCGACTAACAGACAATCCAACTGAAATGTTCAGAAGCCGTCCGGTTTATTCGGCACGATGTATTAATCTATCCCGTACAAGAGACAGTACCCTGCATTATAAATAAGTAACGCTTACTTACCTAAGGTATGATGTCTACAACGATTCTCAGGAGAGTTGAAGACACGCGGGTTCAGAGAAGTCGGCGACAAAAGATATCAACGTGAGAGGAAGTTGACACGGTCGAGAATAGTAGGCGATGTAGGGTAGTTCGAATACTTGGTAGAGTTCCGCTTCGAATTGAATCTCATAACGTGCACATAACGCCAGCCATCAGCCGCGCGAGGAACGAGCGTCGGCTGCATGGCCTGGTTATGCATCTTCATCCTTCGGACCGACCCAAAAGAGGGGATTATGCGCGACTTCCCACAGATAACCGTCAGGATCAGCAAAGTAGCCGGAGTACCCACCCCAGAACACCTTCTGGGCCGATTTCACCAATTTCGCACCGGCTGTGACAGCTTGGTCCAAGACTTCGTCAACTTCCGCTTCCGACTCTACATTATGTGCAATCGTAAAACCGGTGAACCCGGTACCATCGGCAGGCACCCCCGCGTCTTCTGCCAACGAATCGCGGCCATATAACCCGAACCAGCTACCGTTGAGCGTAAAGAACGCGACCTCTGGCGGAGAATCCATCCTCGGCAGGCCAAGACCATGCTCATAGAAATGAACCGACTTTTCCAGATCCCTGACGCCCAAGGTAATCATGCTTATTCTTGGCCTCATGCAGAGTTCCCCCTTTATTGCATAACATACTCCATACCATGAACCCCTGAACAAAACGATTCTCTGGTAGAAATCGGTCTTCTCGGCGGCATAACGCCCCTTGCCCATCATAGTATACCGCTTTTCAGTTGATGTGAGGCGGATGTAAAGACCGCTACAGGGCCATTATGCAGAACTCGAGAACATCTCGAAAACTGCCCCTTAGGGTATTTCCCACCTCAACCCATGTATGCCCGCCTTCCGAGCCGCGGGATACGATCGGTGACTTGATCCATTCGAACGGTAGAATATGGGCATGGCATGCAATAATCTGATACACTCCGGAAAACTGATACTTTGGAAGGAGTAATGCACATGGAATTGATGATAAAGAAAGATTGGCTGGTGCTCTTTCAGGGCGACAGCATAACCGACGCCGGCCGCAACAGGCAGGACGATTCCGGAATGGGAAACGGGTATGCCGACATGATTGCCGCGCAGTTTTCCGCAATGTACCCGCAGAAGAACGTTCGGTTCATAAACCGAGGAATTAGCGGCAACCGGGCCAAGGATCTTACGGCACGATGGGACGAGGACTGCATTGACCTCAAACCGGATTTTGTATCGATCCTCATCGGTATCAACGACTGCTGGAGAAGATATGATAGCAACGATCCAACCTCGGCGGCGGAATTCGAAGCCGCGTACCGGGATATCCTACGGAGAACGGTGGAAAAGCGTAAGGCCCGGCTGATACTGTGTGAGCCCTTCGTTCTTCCCGTGCCCGACGATAGAAGGAAATGGCGGGAAGACCTGGATCCGAAAATCCACGTGGTCAGGAACCTTGCCCGTGAGTTTGGCGCCATCTACCTTCCCCTGGACGGATTATTCGCACAGGCTTCCGCAATACGGGAGTGTGCCTTCTGGGCTCCCGACGGCGTACATCCTTCGAAGGCGGGACATGCACTGATTGCGCGGGAGTGGATGAAAGCCGTTGGTGCCATGTAGAACGCGAAGGACATATATCCGGTTTCGTCATGCGGTAACCGAACTCCCGCGTCACCGTTGTAGGAATATGTTCTCGATCATTATCTGCGATACACGCTGTAATACATTATTTCGAACTTGTTAAACTTTCAATCACCTGAGTCTGTACAGGATTTCTCACTTTCCAAAAATGTCGTCTGCCGCTCGTCCTCTATGTCGCGGCAAGCGGCGTGTTGGTTGATCGATCCCCTTCGTTCGGGCAGGGACAAGACTTCGGGATCGGCGATTTGCGAGCGAATGTCACCGATCAGATCAGGCATTGCCGGAGGACCGCCTCTTGCGAATGCCGGCAACCCGGTGCCGGGTCT
>CAZAKE010000108.1:11789-16000 GCA_964485495.1 uncultured Spirochaetales bacterium | reverse complement strand
TGCACCGGCAGCGTCAGTACCGTCTATCGGAAATGCGGCAAACCGTATTGCGCATGTGCGAAAAATGAAGACGCACTCCACGGTCCCTACAATACGTGGACACGGAAAGTGAAAGGGAAAACGGTAACGAGAAATTTGACTGATGAGCAGGCTCAGTTATGCCGGGAATGCATAACGAATCTCAGGAAATTGAAAGATGTCATTGAGCAAATGAAGAATTTGACCGCTCAATACATTGAGGACTCACGCAAAATTAGCGATGAATAGAAAAGTCCGGAAAAGTCGATTTTTTACTTGCGGAATGTAGGATGAAGACATTACCCGTCGGGGAGTTCAAAACCCACTTCTCGGAAGTAATAGACGATGTGAGAGCCGGTGAAGAAATCATAATCACATATGGGAAAAAAAGAGTGCGAGTAGCAGTTATCATTCCGTACATCTCATATTTAGAAGCGTAACCGAATACGACCTGGGCTCTTAAAAGACAAAAAGTACAAAATACATGATGATTTTGAAATGACGGAAGAAAAACTGCTTGGTGTGTAAGATAATTATCTACTGGAGTGATCAGGACGAGGCCTACATAGCGGATGTTCCCGAGCTTCCCGGATGTTGCGCCCACGGCGTAACGCGAGAAGATGCACTCAGGAATGCCGAGGCGGCAGCCGAGTTGTGGATTGATACAGCCGAGAAGTATGGCGACCCGATACCGGAACCTAAAGGCCGCCGTCTGATGTTTGCCTGATCAACAGCATGAACATGGTATAGCTGGACTGTAAATTCCAGTCTTTTCGACCTAATAGGAAACCCTCGTGCCACGTTTTTTCAACACCACCGGGCCGTGTCGTCCGGACAAACACTATATGCTCCCCCCCGAAGACCGGCTGGTTCGAGCGCAGCTGGACCGCTACATCCGGGATGAACTCTATTGGGTGCTCCATGCCCCCAGGCAGACCGGTAAGACCACCTTCCTGCAATCGTGGATGCGGTCGATCAACGCCGGCGGCGAAGCCGTCGCCTGTTATGTCAGTGTGGAACGTTGTCAGCAGTTTCCCCTGGCCGAAGAGGCCATCCCGGCCGTGTGCGAGGCCGCCGTCTCCTACGCCTCCGCCTTTCTCGAACGGCGGTATATCCCGTCCATGCCCGCCGCCACCCCCTCCGGCATGCTCGACGCCATTCTGAGACAATGGGCCGCCCTGGTTGCCCCTAAGCCCCTGGTAATCCTCTTCGACGAGGTCGACGTCCTGGTCGATCAGGCCATGGTAAGCTTCCTGCGCCAGCTGCGGGGCGGATTCGCGGTCAGAGGAGTCGGCACCTTCCCAGTCAGCGTGGCCCTGGTGGGCATGCGTGATCTGCGGGACTATCTGATCCGAACGAAGGAAGGCATCCAGGTCAATCCCGGAAGCCCCTTCAACATAAAGGAAGACTCTGTCAGCCTCAGCAACTTTTCTCAAGACGATGTCTTCAAGCTGGCCGGACAGCATACCGCCGAGACCGGCCAGGTCTTTACCGATGAGGCCTTGCAAAAGGTGTACGACCTGACCAGGGGACAGCCCTGGCTCACCAACGCCCTCCTGAAGAAGTGCGTCATGCAGATCCGACCCGACGGCGAACCCGTCGAGCCCGGTCACGTGGAGCAGGCTGAGGAGATGCTCATCGCCGAACGGGCGGTGCACCTGGACAGCCTGGCCGAACGGCTGCGGGACCCCCGGATCAAGCGGATCGTCGAACTAATCCTGACCGGAGGATTGGACCCGGAACTCATGCAGGGCGACGACTTCCTCCTCAGCCAGGACATGGGTCTGGTCACCCTCGAAGACGGCACCCCGTCGATCGCCAACCCCATCTACCGTGAGGTGATCGCCCGGGTATTGAGCCGGCCCTACCAGCTCTCCATCCCGGCTCCGGAGTTTCCCTGGCGCAATCCGGACGGAACCCTGGATATCCGGGCTCTCCTGGAGGAGTTCCAGAAATTCTGGCGCCGCCACGCCGACCTCTGGGAGGCGAAGGCCGACTACACCGAGGCCTTCCCGCATCTGCTGTTGATGGCCTTCCTGCAGCGGGTGGTCAACTCGGGCGGCCGCATCGAACGTGAATACGCCGCCGGACGCGGCAGGGTAGACCTGATCGTCGAATATGCCGGCCGGGTGACCATCATCGAGATCAAGCTCGTGCATCCCCAGGACGGCCGCGACACCACCGTCCGGGAGGGCCTGCGCCAACTCGGCCGCTATCGCGACACCATCGACCCGCACGCGGACGCAGTGCTGGTGGTCTTCGACCGTACCCCCGAAGGCCGCCGCAAGAGCTGGGAAGAACGCCTCACCTGGCAGACCGAAGAGTATGACGGCAGGGAGATCACCGTGGTCGGGGGGTAGTTTTCACCTCCCCTTCCGTTCACACCGATAATCGCATCGATAATGAAAAACCCCCTCACCGCGCGCCGTTGCCCACCGCCACCGTTCTCACCGTCTTCGTCAGAATGATGAAATCCAGCCACAGCGAAAAATTCTTTATATAGTAGAGGTCGTAGGCCAGTTTTTCCTCGGCCCCCCTGGCGTCGTCGGTGTAGCCGTGGCAGACCTGCGCCCAGCCGGTGATGCCCGGCCGTACGGCGTGGCGGTAGCGGAAGAACTCGATCTGCCGGCTGAACTCCCCCGTCAGGGCCTCCTGCTCCGGCCGGGGGCCGATCAGGCTCATCTCCCCCCGCAAAATGTTGATCACCTGGGGGATCTCGTCCAGCCGGAACCGCCGCAGGAAGCGTCCCAGGCCGGTGATGCGGGCGTCGTTGGTCGAGGTGGCCGTGGGGCCTTTTTGTTCGTCTGCGCAGTGCATGGTGCGGAATTTGAAGATCCGGAAGGGCTTGTCCTTGTAGCCGGTGCGGATCTGCGAGAAGATCACCGGCCCGCCGCCCTCGATCCTGATACTCAGGGCCGTGAGGCCCGCCAGCAGCAGGATGACCGGCGAGAACAGCAGGCACAGGAGCAGGTCCACCATCCGTTTCACCGCCGCGTAGGAGCGGTTGATGTTGAACTCCTCGAACGACTCCTCGTCCAGGTGGGACAGCGGGATCTTGCCGTACAACCCCTCGTAGATCTTCTCGGCCCGCAAGACCGGCACGCCGTTGATGCTGGACTCGGCCATGAAGCTGCGCCACTGTGGCCCGTGGTCGTGCCGCGGGTCGTACACGATGGCGTCGATATCCCGCAGCATGGCCGGCTTGGTCAGCATGACGAAGTCGCCGCCTCCGCCGTCGGCCAGCGCCGCGGTGAGCCCCCCCGGAATCAGCGCCAGGTTGTAGGCCGTGATGCGCTGCTTGATCAGCGTCTTGATCCACAGCCAGGCCACCGTGATGGCGTAGGCTGCCAGCAGCGACTTCACCGACAGCCGCAGCTCCATGGTGTACAGGGCGATCAGCGTAACGCCGAAGAAGATGGTGGCCACGATCACCGAATAGCTCCCCGGATGGGAGTTCGGGTAGGCCTTGACCCGGGCGTGCACCAGCACCGTCACCGTGAAGTACCCGGTGATGGCGTACAGGCTGTGCAGGTAGGTGGACGGCATCCAGCTGCGGTTCAGCCCGAACAACACCGCCACCCCGGCGGCATACCACACCAGATCGAAGAGTACATTGAACGTCTTTGTCCGTTGCGAAACATTCTGCCCGAGTATCATAACGCGTATCCTCAGAATATATCACGAAAACGTGGTGTGTGCATCGATTAATCCCTCATCCCCACATACTGGATTTTCCATTCCCCGGGATGTACACTAGGTTTCATACATGAACACGTTTTTCAAAATAAAACCGCAGATATTGAAGCGTCACGACCGAATGGGCGGTAACCTCCTATGAAGCCTATGAAAAAGGAGAAACCGATGACCGAAATCGAAGAACGCATCGACAGCCTCGAGAAAGCCGCCAAAGACCTCTTCTACGCCCAAGCCCACACCGAGATGCACGTCCAGAACATATTTTCCGAGATACGGGAAATGCAGGCGGTTGCAGATGAACAGCTCCGCAGGAATTCATCTGAAATCAAACAAATGCAGGCGGCAACCGCGGAGGAACTCAGCAAGAATTCGTCTGAAATCAAACAAATGCAGGCGGCAACCGCGGAGGAACTCCGCAAGAATTCGTCTGAAATCAAACAAATTCAGGCGGCAACCGTAGAGGAACTCCGCAGGAATTCATCTGAAATCAAACAAAT
>CAZAKE010000108.1:0-11689 GCA_964485495.1 uncultured Spirochaetales bacterium | reverse complement strand
GGATGGGGAAGCTTCCCGAAAGGAAGACCGCAAGGAGTGGAACAAGAGATGGGGTGATCTCGCCAACAAGATGGGAACGATCGTCGAAGATATCGTCGTCCCGGGATTCATGGGCGTGATCAAACAATACTTCAATCTCGAGGCTGCCGATATCGTATTCCTCGGACCGCGGGTGCTGCAACGACATCCCACCGATCCAAGCAAGCGTCGTGAATTCGACTGCATCGCCTGGTCGGAAGACTACGTCTTCCATAATGAGACCAAATCGTCCCCTACAATCGAGAAGATCAAGGAATTCATCGATGTCAAGGAGATCGTGTATGAATACTTCCCACAGGTCAAAGGAAAGATTCTGGTCCCGATCTTTAGTTCCCTCTACCTAAGCGAGGAGCACATCGCCTATCTCAGTTCCGCCGGTATCTACGCCATGATGTTGGGAGAAGAGAACATGGATATCGTGAATTTCGACGACGTCGGCGTCCCCGAAGTAACAATGAGATAGGAGGCGAAAAAATGTCCTATGTGGCCAGTTTGGAGAGAATTGCGAAGGGGAATAGCATCAGAGAAGGTATTGAGACGGGCCGTCTCGCGGAACAACGGGAAGTCTTGATTCGACTATTATCGATCAAGTTTGGTGTCTCAGAAGAGGAGAAGAACCTCGTTAGAAACTGCAACAATAGCAATAGAAATTCTATGATAAGACATACATGACATACATAGTGAGACAAAAGAAACCTTTATTTTTTTCTACTCTCATCCTTTGCCTGACACTCACGGTGAGCCTCTTCGCCGACCGGCCCCCCGAGAGCGAGGGCAAACACTTCATCGAGAAGCGGATGCACTCGGATGAGGGCATCGATCTCACCCTCATCCCCGAGTTCAGCATGCGCGGCGAGATCCTGCGGGAGCTGGCCGAGTTCGACCCCGAACTCTCCACCGAGCTCCTCTTCCGCATGCCCATGCCGGACCTCCCCCGGGACGGTTCCGCGGTCTCTCCCGAAGCCATGCTGAAGCTCCTCAACACCATGAGCGAACTCAGCTCCCTCGAGGGCGTCAAATACTACTCCTGGAACGCCAAGGCCATGATCGTCTTTATCGAGGAGTGCGCCGTGGTAGAGCGGCGCTTCAGCCGCACGCCCCTGCCGGATCCCGTCTTCGAGACCATCCCCGCGGAGGAGTCCTACATCTTCTACCAGAAGGACACCACCTTCGGCTCCAACTGGTACGACATCACCTTCCGCACCGCTCCCGACGCCATCCGCCTCACCATGATCAACAGCACCGTCATGTGGTACAAGATCATCCCCGCCATGGGCGCGGGCGACGTGAAGATCGACATCGTCATCATCCCCGGCGAAGACGAACTCCTCTTCTATTCCCTCAGCCTGGTCAAGAACAACATCAAGAAGGTCTTCAACAAGAACATCCACTTAGACGGCGTCTTCGAACACCGCCTCAGCGCCATGCAGGGCTGGTTCGCGGACAGGATCTATGACGCGAAATGATCTATTGACAACAATATAACGTTGTCGTATATTTAAAAAAAGACAACATGAAGAGGAGGCGTCGATGACGAAAGTATTGAGCATCCGCGAATTTACTAGAAGCGGCAAATCACTCCTCGAGTATGACTATATCGATATCGAGGATAAGAAAAACCATTCCTACAGGGGCGTATTCGTTCCGAAAAAATATGCAGACCAGGTGAAGCAACTCATCGATCGGAAGATCCAGGAGGAGAAAGACCGGAAGAAGGCCGCAATGATGCAATTTGCAGGCATTGCTGACGGCGATACCGGCGGCAAGTCGATACAGGAGCTTACCAAAGACAGATTTTCCGAACCGACATGAAAAGAGTGTTCTTAGATGCCAACGTGCTGCTCGATTTTCTCGATTCCGAGAGAACCCGACACGAGGACACAAAAACGCTCTTCACGATGCTCATTGATTGTGGTTGTACAATCGTAATAACCGAAGATATTCTCACTACGACGTATTATGTCGTTTCGGATAAACCTAAGTTCCTGGATTGGTTGGCGTTTGTACAGGATAATTGGGAAATAGTGACATTTGGTCCTGATGTGATTCGCAAGGCAGTCTCCACCTGTAGGTCCGATTCTTCACTTGATCTCGAGGATGTACTGCAATCATTGAGTGCGGAGCGCCATGCCTGTGATTGCATCGTGACGAATGACGGACAGTTTTATACTCACTCGGTTCCCTGTCTGAACACAAGCCGGTGGATTGAGTCCCAAGGGCGATAAAGCACCTTTCGTTTTTCTGATTCTGTCTGATTCTTGAGTTCCGATGTCAATACGACAACACCGTATCTACCAGGATTTCGTACTTCTCGAACTCGTCCCAATGCGGATGGGTGAAGTCGATGCCGAAGGTCAGGCGGCCGGAGAAGCCCCGCAGTCGGTCGATGAACAGAATCACCTCCAGGCCGGCGGCGTATTTGATGTCTTCCGAGGCCGCGAATCCCTCCCGGGGCACGGCGAAGCCTACATCGAAGAAGGGCTGCAGGTGCAGCTCCCCGTAACCGGTCAGCTTGATGGTGCGGATATCCAGGCTGGTGTTCAGGGTGGCGCCGGTCCAGCCGGTGAGGACGTCGTTGCGGATGCCCCGCAGCCAGCCGCCGTAGCCGCCCCACTCCGAGGCGTAGTTGAGGTAGTAGATGAACCTGAAGGACGGATTGAAGATCAGCACCGGATGGTGGTAGGCGGCGATGAGCTTCAGGTCGCCCTCAATGCGACGCGTGCCGTGCAGGTCCAGGCCGAACTCCAGGCGTTTGTGCAGCTCCAGCTGCAGCCCCTTCTTCATGTTGTCTACCCAGTTGACGTCGTAGTAGGCGAACCCGTAGGTGAGTCCGGCGGTGAAGCGGTCGGCCGCGCCCGAGTCGATCGGCAGCCCCGCGGCGTCGCGGTAGGCGTAGTAGAGCCGGATGTCCGGCTCGATATTCAGGAACAGGTCCGGGGCCATCTCGACGGCGGTCTTGCCCTCCAGGGCGGTGATGAACCGCGACGCAAACTGCGTGCCGTCTAACTCCGACCCGCCGCTCCGTCCGTCATACTCCTGCATCGCCCCGATCGCGAACTTTTCGTCTCCGATCTTCAGCTCCGAGAACCGCGGGTTCACCATCCAGTAGGGCACGGTCAGCCTGCGGTCGCCCCTCTCGCCGGACAGACTCAGGTCCACCCGATTGGGAATCCGGAACCGCGTCAACGTGCCGAAGAAGTTCTTGAAATCCAGCGCCAGCCCGATCGACAGGCCGTAGTTGGAATCGTAGCCGGGATTGGGAATGGGATAGAAGGTCCAGGAGTCTTCGACCGCGAACTCGGCCGCATAATAACGGTTATCGACAGTTTCCCGCAGCGGCGAATACGTCACCGCCACCGTGTTGAAGATCCGCCGGTTCCGGAGCTCCTGGGCCTTCTCCTCGAGAAAGGCCGCCATGGCCTCCTCCGACACGAACGACCTGCCCGGCTCGATATCCAGCACCCGCTCCATCGCTTCCGGCCTGGTGCGCTTGTCGGCCCGATATTCGACCGTTTCCAGAACGTACCGGATTTCGGCCTCTTCCTTTTGGGGTCCGCCTGTCCGGATTCCAACTGTCTCAGCACCTTCGGCCTGCGCATCCTGCGCATAGAGACACGAGAGACCCGATCGGCCTGTCCGCAGCGGCCCCAACTGCCCCAATGATCCCGCCGGACCGAAAATTCCCAGCGGACCGATGATCCCTGCGAGGATCGCCGTCATCATGATGATCCGGCCCGGAGTCCAGGCGAGGATGCACGACAGTTTCATCGTCGGCCATCATATAGAATTGCGGGACCGGTGAAAAGATGCCGTCGCGATGGCCCCTTTGATGGAGTAGGGCATATCGGAAAGCGTATCGGATCGTCTATCGAGAGAGCATACCCTGTTCCTTTGGCAGATTCGTACTTATTTGAAGGTCGAAATTCCGGAAATTCATACTTCAAATAAGTATGAATCTCAGAGGGTTGATGGGGTATGCGCAAAGGTGTATGAAGATATGGTTTCAGTAATCACCCCCTCCTACAACAGTGCCAATTTCCTGAAGGAAACAATCCGGGCCATACTCGCTCAGACCTTCCGGGACCTCGAGCTGATCGTCGTCGACGATTGCTCGGAGGATACTTCTCTGGAGATCGCCCGGCAAGCGGCCGCAGCCGACACTCGACTCCGCGTGCACGCCCTGAACGCCAACGCCGGCGCCGCCGCCTGCCGCAACAAGGGCATCGAGCTGGCGCGAGGCCGCTACATCGCCTTTTGCGACTCCGACGACCTGTGGAAGCCCGACAAGCTGACGCGTCAACTCTCCTTCATGCGCGAGCGGGGCGCCGCCATCTCTCATACCGGGTACGAGATCTTGTCCGCCATTCAGGTGGAATCGTCGGCAGAAAATCGAGTCGTGCTGCCTCCCGAGAGGATCGACTACCGGCGCATGCTCAGGGCCAACTTCATGCAGTGTTCTACCGTCGTCTACGACGCCGGTCGCATCGGCAAGCAGTACTTTCCTGACCTGAGGAAGCGGCAGGATTACGCCCTGTGGCTGAAGATCCTCCGCAATGTCGACTACGCCCACGGACTCCGCGAGAACCTGGTCACCTATCGGAAGCGAGAGGACTCCCTCTCCCGGCCCTTATACCGCAACCTCTACTACAACTGGCTCGTGTTCCGCCGGGCCGAGGCTATGAGCGTGCCCCGGTCGGCGCTGTGTGTCGCCTCAAACGTGGTGGTCAAACTGGTGGGGAAGCGGTAAATTAGTAACACAGAGGGCAATAGAATGTACACGTGTAAACTAGATATTCCTGATGAGATCATTCGTACTCTTGGGTTGAGAGAAAATGAGGTGAGTGTCGCTATACAAAAAGAGCTTTCTGCACATTTCTTCGAAAAAGGGATACTGAGTTTTGGTCAGGCAAGGGCGTTTTCGGGCATGACAAAGTGGGATTTCTTGGTATTTCTGCATGAGCGTAAAATACCGCTCAGGTATGATGTGCATGAATATGAGGAGGATATTGAGACTATTCGTAGTCTGGAGAAACTATAATGGTAGTTTCCAATTCAACACCTCTGATTGCGCTTTCATCCATCGGTAAAATAGATGTTCTAAAAAAAACATTTCAAACGATTATTATACCTGAGGCTGTGTATAACGAAGTGGTCGTCCAGGGAAAAGGGAAAATCGGTTCTGAAGCGATACAAGAAGCATGCACAGATTGGATTTCTATACAAAAGGTGAAAAATAGAGATGTAGTCTCTGTACTCAATACAGTTCTCGATATCGGTGAATCTGAGGTAATTGCACTGAGTCAGGAAATAAATGCATCTGTTGTCTTACTTGATAACAGGGAGCCAAGGCGATTTGCAAAGAAAATAAATCTGTCGGTTCTTGGAACTCTTGGAATAATTAAAATGGCGTGGATGAAAGGTATTATCCAGAAACCAGTAGAGTTGGTACTGGAACTAAGAGTGAAAGGTTTCTGGTTAAGTGATGCCTTGTTACAGGAATACATAGCGGATATCGAGAGGGATTAGTTTTATTTATAGAAAATCCATGAATCTGACGATCTCAATTCCTGGCGTCCGCTGTACCATTCCGATGAACTCGCGGAGCTTTTCCGCAGTCTTCTCTAAGCCGTAATAGTGCCGGAAGGCGTAGTTTTTCTTGAGGCCCTTCACCCGCGGCTGTTCCGGGTCCAGCTCCCATGGATGCAGGTAGAGTGAGTGGATCCGTGTTGCCGCCGAATCGACGGCATCCTCGAGCTGTTTTCGAAGGAACCATAGAGGCGAGAGTCGGAAGTACCCCCCTCCCAGCGGCCAGTGGATGCCGGCGTAGGTGTTGACCGTAACCGGAAACTCCTGCAGGGAGTCGGGCATCGACGTGGAGCCGTAGCGGGCGTTGAGCTGGAAGCGGTTGTAGCTGGCGTCGTAGGCGAACCCCAGCTCGGTCAGCACCGAGGCCGCCTCCGCCGTGATCGAGAAACTCGGTGCTCGGTAGCCGATGATCGGGTGGGGTGAGAGCGGCCGCAGAATCGCCAGCGAGCGTTCGATATCCTCCCGGATCTCTTCCCGGCTCAGCTCGTGGAGCAGGTGGTGGCCGTAGCCGTGGCAGGCGATCTCGTGTCCCGCCGCGGCGATGCGCCGCACCAAGTCGGGGAACCGCTCCGCCGTCCATCCCAGGATGAAGAACGTCCCCCGGATGCCGGCGGCCTCGAAGATCTCGAGCACCCGTCCGGTGCTCTCTCCGACCCGCAGCTCTCGCTCATCCCAGCTGTCGTAGGCGATTTTGCCCTTCAGGTTCTCCACCTGGAACCAGTCCTCCACGTCGATGGTGAAGACGAAGGCCTTTCCAGGCGTGATGTCGTGGGCGGGAGAGCCCATTTGGCCGGAGTAGCCGTGAGGGCCGCTCGAGGGTAAGTCCATCATCGAGTATCCATCTCAGACCACCCGGTGCCCCCGCCGGCGGAACTCCTTCACCTCCCGGCGGGTGGGGAAGGTGAAGTAGGAGCCCTTCTCCACCGGAGGGTCGGTGTATTCTGCATGCCCGTCCTCGAGCATTCGCAGGGCATCCATGAGTGCGTCGGCGTTGGCGTTTTTGGTGAGTTTGATCAGCTCCTCCAGGCTCATCTGCGGCTCGATGCGGGTCTTGCGCTGCAGGATGATGCGGCCCTTGTCCAGCCGTTCGGTCATCTCGTGGATGGTGAGGACCGAGTACTCCTCCCCGTGGTACAGCTGCCAGAAGTTGGGGAGCATCCCCCGGTAGCGGGGGAGCGGCGCGTTGTGCAGGTTGATGCAGCCCTTCGGCGGGGTGTGCAGGATGCGGGCCTTGAAGATCTGTGAGGCCGCCGCGGAGACGATCAGGTCGACGCCCTTCGATTCGACCAGCCGCGCGAACGCAACCGTGTTCACGTCGGCCTGCTCGAGGACCGGCACCCCCGCCTCCGCGGCCATCCACCGCACGCCGAACCCGCGAACCGGCAGCCCCAGGCGCCGGAGCCCCTCCAGGAGCTTGCGCCACGTGTAGCCGACGCCCTTCACCAGGAACCACCAGGGGCCGTACAGCCCGTACATCCGCCGTATCAAGGTCCGGAGCGACCTGTTTCCCAGGGGCAGCTGGATTACCACTCCCGCCACCGTCAGCCAGGCGGTGTTCTCCGGCCGGCCGGCCAGGTCGAACAACCGCCGAAAGAAGATGGGCAGGTAGAAGGGATCCTCCTGGGTCACGACGATGATCTTCATGTGGGCCCATGGTACAGCGTTCTCCTAAAACTTGTAAAGTTGTCGTTGTTGCGATATTTTCGTTGCGTATGGGATTGGTGTATACGATGTATAAGAGTTTCTTCACAGCCGTCGTCGCGGTGCTCCTCATCGCCTCGCCGGCGCCTCTGTGGGCCGACGGGGTGTCCGGGGTGTCCGGGGAATCAGATGCCGCGGAGTACTTCCGCGAGAGCGACCTCTCCTTCGAGCTGGGGATCGCCGGGGACTTCCAACCGGAGAACATCCACGACGACCTGCGGGGAGTCCTCTCCTACGACACCCGCTACTTCGATCTGTTGGCCGATTTTTCGGCCTCCACCGATAACGAATACCCGCCCTCGGAGCAGTATCTCCTGGGGCACCACTTCAGGTTCGAGAACTGCCTGGTGGGCCTGGAGTTTGCCGGCATGCGACTCACCGCCGGCGTCTACAACCACGGGGACGTGGTGGACACCCCCTACTCCCTCTACATCAACTCCGGCGACATCCCCGCCCTGAACGTGGATTTCTTCTACGACAGCCCCTTCTTTCAGTACGAGACCCGCTGGATCCGGGTGAACAGCCGCTCCGACTACGGCTACCGCGACAAGGGCGTTAACTTCAAGATGTACTCCCTCAAGTTCGGGGACGTGCGGGTGGGGTTCGAAGACGCGGTGGTCTACATGGACACCGTCTTCGAGCCTAACTACTTCCTCAACCCCCTGCCCCAGTACTTCACCCAGCTCATCACCACCCAGGTGGGCACCCCCTACAAGGAGGTCTCCAACGCCAACAGCCTCTTCGGCTTCTTCTTCGACATCGACAAGCCCCAGTTCTACATCTCGGCGCAGCTGCTGGTGGACGACATCAACGCAAGCGGCCTGGCGCCGGTCCTCGGCTGGGCCATCCCGGCCCTCTATGAGGTGGACAACCTGACCAAGATCGCCTGGAGCCTCGGCGGCCACGTGTGGCTGCCCTTCGGGCGCATGGGCTTCTACCACGGCGGGGCCACCAAGTACACCTTCCAGGCCACCTACACCCGGGAATCCTACAGCGACGATCCCTACGAGTACACCTACTATCCGGCGGTGGAGTACTTCCGGGTGGAGTACGGCGCCCCGGACTCCTGGGTGCCCATCGATTATCGTGAGAATAACATCGGCTACAAGTACGGCGAGAACAACCTGGCCTTCATGATCGACTACCGCAACGTCTTCTTTCCGGGCCGGCTCTACGAGTTCTCCCTGCTGACCTCCTTCGAGTGGGTCCTGAACGGCTCCAAGTCGCCGGCCAACCCCTGGCACGAGCACGACTGGTTCGACACCATCGACGAACCGGTGGTCATGTTCGACGACGAGGCCGTGGAGCACACCATCGCCCTGCGCCTGCGGGCCGAGAAGCCCATCGTGGGCCTCAACTTCGTCATCGACGGCACCTTCGGCTGGACCTTCAACCAGATGGCCCTGGAGCCGGTCCTCGATGCAGGCGGCCTGCCCAAAGACGAACCCCGCATCTGGGTTCCTCAGCCCGGGGTGCACGAGCCGGTGCTGCGCCTCTCCATCGGCGTCTCCTACGGATTCTCCATATCGGATCTGTGGCAGAAGAGCCCGTTGCGGAGGAAGTGACCGGCAGAGCTTGATCGACGGCAGGCAGGACGTACGATAGAATCGTAAAGAAAGTGAGAAAATCATTCGTTAGCATCGTATGGTTTCTGGATTTTTCTTTCGCCATGATCTATACTTTAGATCAATACCATGAGTGATGTACTGTATCAGTATAATCCCTGGTGGGAGGGTTCCTTCCACCTGGAGGAAACGAAACCTCGCAGACGATTTCTCGATCTGCTGCTGCGTACCCTCGAGAACGAACAGATCATCTTCCTCACCGGGTTGCGTAGGGTCGGCAAGACCACCCTCCTCAAACTCTTCATTCGCGAGTTGATCGAAAGAGTGGGTGTCGACGCCAATCGGATTCTGTATTTCAGTGTCGATGATTATCTGTTGAAAGACAGTACTCTGTTAGAAGTTCTCGACGAGTATCGCAAGATCCATCGCCTTTCGGTGGATCAGAAGGTGTACGTCTTCTTCGATGAGATCACGTATAAAGAAGAGTTCCCCCAACAACTGAAGACCATCGGTGCCAGGCAGAACGTCAAGATGTATGCAACCTCCTCGTCGAGTCTGGGACTGCGCGACGGTCGGGCCTTCCTCACAGGCCGGACGTACTTCATCGAGCTGCCTCCGTTGTATTTCGACGAGTATCTGGAGTTCAAGGATGTTCGGGTGTCGGCGCGGGACTCCAAGTTGCTCGAGACGTATTTCATCGATTTCATGCAAGCAGGCGGGATCCCCTATCATGTGTTGCACGGGGAGCGGGAATATCTGACTACCCTCGTGGATGACATCATCTACAAGGACATCGTGTCCAGACACGGGATCCGGAATCCGAACGTTATAGAAGACTTCTTCCTGCTCCTGATGGAACGTAGCGGAAAGCAGTTGAGCATCAATAAGATCTCGAAGATCCTTCAGATCTCGTTGGATTCCGCCAAGAGATACCTCGGCCTTTTCCAGGACACCTTCCTGATGCACCTCGTTTCCAGGCACGGAACTACCAACGAACGACTTCTCTCTCCGAAGAAGATCTACTGCGCCGACCTGGGAATCAAGCATGCCTTCACGGGGCATCGTGACCTCGGGAGCATTTTCGAGAACTACGTGTATCTATTGCTTCGACCTCGCGAGGTATCCTATATTTATGAAGACAACTGTAAACTCGACTTCTATGTGAGTGACCTGGACATGCTCATCGAGGCGAAATACAATGCAGGACTCACCGAAAAACAGCGGGATCTGTACGAACACTATCCTGCCGGTCGCAAGGCGAAGATCGATTCGGTCTACTCTACCATCGACCTGCAGGCCCAACTCGAAGACATTGCTCGAGAAGGAGAATCTCCTCTATGATCATCAAGACCGTCGCCTATCCCCGTGCCGCCCTGATCGGGAATCCGTCGGACGGCTACTTCGGCAAGACCATCGCCTTCACCTTCTCGAACTTCCAGGCCGACGTCACCCTCTACCAGACGCCGGAGCTGCAGATCCTGCCCCACCAGCGGGATCACTCCAAGTTCAAGGGTTTGAAGGAGCTCTACGAGGACGTGCGCGCCTTCGGCTATTACGGCGGCATCAGGCTCCTGAAGGCCACGCTGAAGAAGTTCTACGAGTACTGCGAACGCGCGGGCATCGACCTGGACGAGCGTACCTTCACCATCCGCTATCACACCTCCATCCCCACTCACTTAGGGTTGGCAGGTTCCAGCGCCATCATCACCGCCTGCATCCGGGCCCTGATCTCCTTCTACTCCATCGAGATCCCCAAGCCGGTGCTGGCCAACCTGGTCCTGTCGGTGGAGACCGAGGAGCTGGGCATCGGCGCCGGCCTGCAGGATCGGGTGGCCCAGGTCTACCAGGGGATGGTCTTCATGGACTTCTCCCGGGAGCTGATGGAGAAGCAGGGCTACGGCAATTACGAATACATCTCGCCTCCGGCGTTGCCGGATCTGTACCTGGCCTTCAAGCGCACCCTCTCGGAGGGCACCGAGAAGGTCCACAACTCCCTGCGCTATCGGTATGAGAACGGCGACACGGCGGTGCACGCCGCCATGGAGCGGTTCGCCGAACTCACCGGGCGGGTGCGTGAGCTGCTCGAGTGCGGCGAGATCGACAAGATCGGCGGGTTGTTGAACGAGAACTTCGACCTGCGCCGGTCGATCATCGACATCAGCCGCGAGAACGTCGCCATGGTCGAGGCCGCCCGGGCCGTCGGCGCCTCCGCCAAGTTCACCGGCTCGGGCGGCGCCGTCATCGGCACCTACACCGGCGAGGAGATGTTCGCCCGCCTGGAGACCGCCCTGGGGGAGCTCGGGGTAGAGGTGATCAGGCCGCGAATCGTGTAGGCCGGTGTTTTTTTCTAATCGGGATCTAGCAATTTCCTCATAGAGTGTCTTGATACGGTCATGACACCCGTGGGAAAATCCGTATACTGTAATATATACTGTATAAGAGGAATTATCGATACATGGTTACTAGTATGTGTGGTGTCGGAAGATGGTTGCGGAAGACATCATCAATTTTGCTGCTCCTCCTGGTGATGACCGGATTTTCGGTCGCTCAGGAGGGTGAGGTCCTCGAGCCGACTCTTATGCAGGTTGACGGCAAGGTCAACATCTTTCGGAATTTCGGCGGGGCCCTCTCCTTCTACTCCGAGCCTGTCGCGGATACCGACGACTGGGAGATGCTGCCCGGCATCTCCGACCTGCCGGTCCGGACCGGCGATCTCTTTCGCCTCAAGATCTATTTCAGCAGCAAGGGGGTAGCCGGGTCGAACGCGCTTATCCCGAGTATCGATGTGCTGGTGTCGG
>CAZAKE010000107.1:6720-16192 GCA_964485495.1 uncultured Spirochaetales bacterium | reverse complement strand
CTCGCGATTTCGAGACGAAATGGTGGATGGAGCAGGAGATCCAAAACAACATCCATCAGGTTCCTGAGAAGTCCGTCCCCTTCCTGTTCACATTCTAGAGGCTACCGATGTCTCATCAGGCCGACTCGAGCCCGGGAAGGTTCCAGCTATTCGAAAAGTAAGTAGAAAGTAAGACGTTTATCAGCTCCTTTTCTGCGATATCGACTTCGTACCTCGTCGAATCGCCTCGAAAAGGCATTCTATATAGAGAGATCATGCAATTCCAAATGTAGCTACTGCTACATTTGGAATTGCTTAGAAGGTTCGATTTGCATCATTTACTCTGTGCCGATAGTGTACTATGAGAAATTCATTCGGATGTAGAAGGGTTTTCAGCTGTGAGGTTTCATAGATGAGTGAATGGATATCGGGGCTGCGGACGGATCTGTATGAGTTAACCATGGCGCAGGGGTATTTTCTGTTATGCCCGGATGATAGGGCGGTGTTCAACCTGTTCTTTCGGCGCCCCCCGTTCGACGGGGGATATACCGTCTGTGCCGGCGTCGACACCGCGGCTGCCGCGGTGACCGCGCTGCGGTTCGAAGAACGGGACATCGCGTACTTGCGGACTGTCGGCCTGTTTGAGGATGCGTTTCTCGAGTATCTTCGGGGGTTTCAATTCACCGGAGATATCGAAGCGGTTCGAGAGGGCGAGATTGTATTTCCGGGAGAACCCCTCCTGCAGGTATCCGGCACTCTATTGGAGACGCAGATACTGGAGAGTCTCCTTCTGAATATCATCGGGTATCAGTCGCTGGTAGCGACGAAGACGGCGCGTATTCGTCGGGCGGCCCGGGGCGGCACGATCCTTGAATTCGGGCTCCGCAGGGCACAGGGGCCCGACGGCGCCCTCTCGGCCGCACGGGCCGCATACATCGGCGGCGCGGCCGGGACATCGAATACCGAGGCGGGAAGGGAGTACAACATCCCGGCGAAGGGCACCATGGCGCACAGCTGGATCATGTCCTTCGAGAGCGAGCTCGAGGCGTTCCGTGCGTATGCGCGGCTCTATCCCCGTTCCTGCATCCTCCTGATCGACACGTATGACACCCTCGAGAGCGGGATAGGAAGCGCCATTCGGGTCGGGCTCGAACTCGAGAGCCGATTGGAGGGCGATGAAGGGATGTTCGGCGTGCGGCTGGACAGCGGGGATTTCCTCTCCTTGAGTAGAGAGGTCCGCAAGAGGCTGGATGATGCCGGTCTCGAAGATGCCCTGATCGTGGTTTCAGGCGATCAGGACGAGTATTCGATCCACGAACTCGTATCGGCGGGTGCTCCCATCGACGCCTGGGGTGTCGGAACCAGGCTGGTCACGTCGCAGGATGATCCGGCGCTGACCGGGGTGTATAAACTGGCCGCGGTGTCGCGTGACGGCGAGATGAGGGACGTGATGAAGATCTCCGACGATCGCGTGAAGTCGAGTCTGCCCGGGCGGAAGCAGATCCTGCGGGGATTCGACGAGGAGGGGCGTCCCGTCGGAGATCTCATCTGCCTGGCCGATGAAGTCGCCGAGGAGACCGGCGAATGTACGGCTTCAGGGGCGGAGGAGATGTGGAAGGCCGTCGGCCACGAGTGGGGGAGGGACGGCGCCGGCTCGGTGGTTCCGCCGGAGAAGTATCGCTGTATGTTGACGACACTGGTTCAAAGGGGGCGGCGGACGCGTGACACCGAGTCGCTTACCCAGGTCAGGGAGCGGGTCGGTCGAGAACTCGCTTGCCTGGACGAGTGCTACACCCGGATACATGATGCGGAATCGTATCCCGTGAAACTTTCGCGGAAATTGGATGAATCGCGCGACAGGTTGTCTCGCAAAGGGCCATAATCAAATCCTAAATGGTGTGGCCGCATCCTGTCGAAATCGATAATAGTGTGTATAGTAGCATCGGATCGAGAAAACAATTTTGCAGATAAGGTAGGATCCCATGGTTACATTCGAAGATGTCATTAACTTCGCCATCGAGCGGGAGAGGGAGGCGGTGGACTTTTATAGAGAGCTGCGTGATTTGGTCACCAACGAGGCGCTGAAGAAAGAACTCGCGGAGTTCGAGGCCATCGAGGAGGAACACGTGCGGTTGCTCGAATCGGTCCTGGACAACAAGGGGTTTCCTCGTCTCGATTCGGCTCCTGCGGATCTCAGACTCAGCGAATATCTGGTTCAGGTGGCGCCGATGCCGGACATGTCCTTCCAGGATATCCTCATCACCGCGATCAAAAAAGAGGAAAATGCGGCTAAGCTCTATACGATCATGCGTGAGAAGGCCCCGAACGCAGAGGTTCGGCAGACTTTCGACAGGCTGGCGGACGAGGAGCTGAAACACAAGGTCTCCTTCGAGACGAAATACGAGGATGAGGTGTATCAGGATCCCTAATCCTCGTTCGGATAGTTTTCCGGGAGTAGCCGGCGTTAAGATTCTATATGTTGACGTCGATTAATAAACTGACATTGCATCATTTGAGGAGATAAAAATGAGCGACCCGATAATGGATTCCGTTACCTGTGAGGTATGCGGCCGGCTGTTTCTGGAAAAGGTTCGTCGATATCACTGCGATCATTGCAATAAATACTATCATGTCTGTGACCGCTGCAAGAAGGCCGGGCCGAAGTGCCCCTACTGCGGCGTTCCGTTGAAGAGACGCGCTCCCGAGACCAATATTCGCAAGAAATAACTCCCCAAATCGGGTCACGCCGCGGCTCTTCGGGCACCGCGGCATGATCCCTAATCACCCGTTCGCCACAGGAGAATCACTCCTCCTCCGGGAGGAGGATCAACTGGACCATCGTATCCTCATCGAGATACTTCCGTGCCGTGTCGCGGAGTTCATCGGCACTCAACTCATCGATATATTCGGGTAGTTCCAGTATCGATTTCAGCTCTCGACCGTGGAAGACGGCGTGTTTCAGCACCGACAGCCAGTATCCGTTGTCTCGCAGGCTCTGCGCGTATTTCTGTCGTTGGGTCTCCTGTATGCGGGACACGTATGAGTCATCGAGTTCTTCCCGCTGCATGGAGCGAGTCACTCCGAGAACCTTTTCGACCAACTCGTCGGTACGGGCCGGATCCGTCGAGAAATAGATCTGCACCAGGTAGTGGGGGTCGGGATACCGGGAGTAGCTCGGGTACGCCCCGATGCCGTAGGTTCCGCCCTCATCCTCCCTGATCACCTCCCGGAGACGGATGTTCAACGTGTCCGAGAGCGACAGGAGGCGATGGTTGTTCTCCCGATTCCATGTGTAGGGTCCGTGGAAGGTAAGCATGATCTTGCTGATCGGCTCGAGACCGATCTCGATGGTCCGGCGAAGTACGCCGGTAGGTTCTTCTATGCCCCGATCGACCCACCGTTCGGAGGTTCCCGTGGAGGGGAGCCCGGCGATATAGGTCTCGATGAGGGGCCGTAGATCTGCAGCGCTCATGCTCCCGACGAAGAAGAAGGTGAAATCTCCGGGGTCCGCGAAACGCTCCCGGTACACCTCGTAGCTCTCCTGGAAATCAATCCGTCCAAGCGTCTCTTCGGTCAATGGGGTTGAACGGTAGTGGTAGGAGCTGAGGATCTGATTGTACGTGTCGAAGAAGATCTGGTCCGGCTGGGCCTCTCTATTCTGTACCTGGGCTTCCAGCCGACGTCTCAGGTGTTCTACACCCACCGGATCGTGCCGCGGTGAGGTGAAGTAGAGCCGTATCAGCGTGAACAGCGTCTCTGCATCCTTGATCGATGAGCTGCCCCGGAGCCCCTCCTCGAGTTCGTTCACATAGGGCGACACCGAAACGGTCTTACCGGCGAGTTTTTTCTCGAGTTCGGTCTTGCTGAAGACCGCCAGGCCGGACTCTCCGATCACCGCGGAGGCGTATTTGGCCGAGAAATACTCCGAATCGGGAACCATGGATGTGCCTCCCAGGCTGTAGGCGCTGAACAGTAGTTCGTCGTTCTTGAAATCGGTTTGCTTGTGATAGATCCTGGCGCCGTTGGAGAGCGTCCACGCGGTGACGGCAACTTCGTCATTATATTCCGAGGATACGATCCGGCCGGGTATCGGTTTTTCGGCCAGGAGGGGAATATCCGAGAGGGCGTCCACATACGGCTCGATATCCTTGGCCAATGCCGTCCTGACCGCCCCGCGAACCTCCGACTCGGAGACGACGGGCAGATCGTCCCGCCGGATGGCTGAAACCACGATCACCCGGTTTTGATCGGCCAGGTAGTTCGAGGCGACTGCGTTCACCTCATGCAGGGGTATCTCCGGGATGAAGGTATGATACAGGCGGTGTTCGTACTCGATTCCTGGAATTCCCTCGCCCTCGAGGAAGGCGCGGGTGTATTCGGAGACGAACTCCTCCGATTCGGACGTATCCTTCTCGGCCAGCGCTCGGTCTATTCGTTCGAGTATGGTCAGCTTCGCCCGCTTGAATTCTCCCTCCGTGAAGCCGTATGTCTTGACCCGACGGGCCTCGGTCACGAGGGCCTCCAAGGCCGGAGCCACATCGTTCCCCTGTACGTATCCGGAAAGATAGTAGACGTCCTTGGTGCGGACGAATCTGCCGCTTCCGGCATATCCCGTGAGGAAGGGCGCCTCATCCCCCCTGGCGATCTCCTTGAACCGGTTGTTCATCATCTCCGCGTAGAGTCCGTGGACCAGCCCTTTCCGATACTCCTCCCTCGTGTTCAGGGGGCCCACCGGAGCCTTGTTGTACACCGAGACGCTGGTGATCTGGAGCTCCGGATCCGAGGCCACCGCATACAGGGTGGATTCGTGATCGGGAACCTCATAATAGGTCCGCACGGGGGCCCGGTTCGGATTCTCGGCGGATCCGAAGTAGCGTCGAATGAGATCGATCACTCGTTGGCCGTCGAAATCCCCCACCGCGATCACGGCCATGAGATCGGGCCGGTACCAGTCCCGGTAGAAGCGGCGGAGTGTCTCATACGAGAAGGAACGGATCACCTCCATCTCACCGATGGGGATGCGCTCCGCGTAGCGCGAGTCTTTGAAGATGATCGGATATTGCTGTTCCCGCAGGCGGGCGGAGGGGCCCCGGCGGTAGCGCCACTCCTCCACGATGACATTCCGTTCCTTGTCTATCTCTTCTCCCTCCAGGGTCATCCTGAAGGCCCACTGCTCGAGGATCTCGATTGCTTTCTCGAGGGGTTCCGGCGTGTCGGTGGGAACCTGTAACTTGTAGACGGTCTGATCGAAGCCGGTGGAGGCGTTTACGTCGGGACCGAATTCCATGCCGATGGATTCCATATACTCGATGATCTCATCCTCCGCATACTTCTCGGTCCCGTTGAAGGCCATGTGCTCGGTGAAATGCGCCAGGCCCAGCTGCTCCTCGGTTTCCTGCAGCGAGCCCACGTCCACAACGAGACGCAGCACCGCCCGGTCTTTGGGTTCCGAATTCTCTCTCACATAGTAGGTGAGTCCGTTCTCCAGCGTACCGACGGTAACCTGCGGATCCACCGGGAGTACCTCGGCACCGAGGAAGAGCGGTGCCGCACACCACAATGCCGTCAAGACGAGTACGATTCGATGGAATACGCTATTTCTCGGTTTCATCTGTTTCTCCTGTTGACCAAAAGATACCGCCGAAGGTCCATGGGGGCAAATTCTCTAGTTTACTTTCTGTCGATCGTGACGATAATTGAAAAGAGATGAAACCCGTATCACTGCCCATCATCCATCCCGAGAGCAGAGGGAAGTTTTTTTGGGACATCTGTGTACTGATCTCGGCCCTCTACGTTTCCATCGAGGTACCTGTCGCCATCGTCTATCGTCTTCAGACGAGTTCCGTCATCTCCTTCCTGAATTGGGTAGTCACCTTCATCTATCTGCTCGATATCGTGGTCAACTTCAGGACGTCGTTTCAATCCGAGGGGAAGTTCATTCGGGACCCGCAGGAGATCGCGAGACGATACCTGCGCAGCTGGTTCTGGATCGATCTCGTCGCCGCGTTTCCGCTGAGTGCGTTCTTGACGGGCAAGAGCATCGCCGGCATCTACCGGATGGTGAAGCTCCTCAGACTCTCCCGTCTGTTGAAGCTGATGCGGATCACCGAGACCTTGAGGAAGATCGGTGGCTCCAAGGTGAATCCGGCGATTCTTCGGCTGGTCCTCCTGGTTTTTTGGGTGCTGCTTGCCGCGCATATAGTGGCCTGCGGGTGGATCTTCATAAGCGGGAACCCGGACGGTCTCGATCCGGTGACCCTCTATATCCGAGCCTTCTACTGGACCATCACCACTCTGACTACCATCGGATACGGAGACATCACGCCCGGTTCCAACAACGAGATGATATACGTCATCTTCATCGAGATGCTCGGCGCGGGCATGTACGGTTTGATCATCGGTAATATCGCCAACCTGATCGCCAACATCGACGTCGCGAAAACCCAGTACCGTGAGAAGATGGAGACGGTAAATACCTTCCTCAAGTACCGGAATATCCCCCACGATCTGCAGCGGAAGATCAACGACTACTACAACTATCTGTGGGAGACCAGGCGTGGGTACGACGAGGCGGTGGTCATCCAGGATTTGCCGGAGCCCCTACGGATTTCGGTCTCACTCTACCTGAACCAGGACATCATCGAGAAGGTCCCGATCTTCGAACAGGCCAGTCCGGAGTTTATCAAAGAAGTCATCATGCACCTGAAGCCGTTGGTCTTCACTCCCGGTGACTATATCGTCACCGCCGGCGAATTGGGTGACGAGATGTACTTCATCAGCAAGGGCAGCGTGGATGTCGTATCTCCGGACGGCACAATCGTCTACGCTACGCTGACGACGGGACAGTTCTTCGGGGAGATGGCCCTGATCCTTTCCACTCCGCGAACGGCCTCCATCGTCGCCAAGGAGTACTGCGACATCTACAGCCTCGACAAGACCACCTTCGAACGGATCCTCTCCCGGTATCCGGACTTCGCCAAGGTCATCCGAGAACTCGCGGCAAAGCGAAAGGCCGAAAACGAGGCCGCCAAGGTCGCCGCCCAAAAAAAAGAGGTGAGTGAATCCGAAGAGGCGCGGGAGCACGGAGTCCCCGCCCGGGTCACAGGCCTCCGAACCGAGCGAGCCCTGCGCGGCATCCGTCTCAGCTGGGATCCGGCAGAGAACGCCGGGCACTACGAGATCGTGCGGAGGTTGCCCCGTTCGAGGTTGTGGAAGTATCTCTCCCAGGAGGTCATGGACACCGAGTTCCTCGACCCGCACCTGGTATTCAAGCGGCGTATTCGCTACCGCGTACGGGCGGTGAACGTCTCGGGGCCGGGTCCATGGAGCGAGGAGGTCTCGGTGCGGAAATCATAGCGCGCATCGGAATGATCCACCCTTCCCGATAGTCTCAGACAGCACAGCAGTTCAAATTGTGATCAGAGTTATAGTCGTGTATCAGCTCCTTTTCTGCGATATCGACTTCGTTCCTCGTCGACGCCAGAGAAAAGGCATGAAATACAGAGAAATGTGGCTATTCCAACTATGGCCTACTGCCATAGTTGGAATAGCTGCAGACAGCAGATATTTACAGCCCCACCGAGTTCTCGTATACTACCATCTTTGTCGTTGAAACTACATCTGACACCGGCGGCAAAAGCGAGGTGAACATGGTAACTGTATCGAAGAGCCGCAAGGTGTTTCTCGTCAACGGCGAGAATCTTGTCGAGGTGGAAGGTTCCGCCGATCACGAATCGGTTGTCGGGGCCGTGGCCACGGCCGGTCGTCTCTCGAGTGAAGACGTTCGAAGGAGGATCCCTGAGGCCCGTCGCGGGACCATCGCGTCGGGAATCATGCGGGCCCACTCCTCCGATTCCGGAAGCGGGGTGTTCCATATCCGGTTCGACTCGATCGCGTCGCACGACATCACCTATGTGGGCATCATCCAGACGGCACGGGCCTCCGGCATGCGCGAGTTTCCGCTGCCCTACGTCCTCACCAACTGCCACAACTCCTTGTGTGCTGTAGGCGGCACCATCAACGAGGACGACCACCGATTCGGGCTCTCGGCGGCCCGGAAGTACGGCGGGATCTACGTTCCAACCCATCAGGCGGTGATCCACCAGTACATGCGCGAACGGATGGCCGGCTGCGGTCGCATGATCCTCGGCTCCGACAGCCATACGCGGTACGGCGCCATCGGTACCATGGGAATTGGTGAGGGCGGGCCCGAGTTGGTGAAGCAACTTCTCGGCCGAACGTACGACATCTCTACTCCGGAGGTGGTGGCCGTCTATCTCCAGGGCGAACCCGGACCCGGCGTCGGACCACAGGATGTGGCACTATCGATCATCGCCGCGGTGTTCGAGAGCGGTTTCGTGAAGAATAGGGTGATGGAATTCGTTGGTCCCGGCATCGCTTCCCTCTCCATGGATTTCCGGAATGGCATCGACGTGATGACGACGGAGACGACCTGCCTCTCGTCGATATGGACGACGGACGATCGGGTGAGGGAGTATCTGGAAGCCCACGGAAGGCCCGACGAATTCGCTCCTCTCGCGCCGGAGCCGCTGGCGGAGTACGACGGTCTCATCCGGGTGGAACTCGACAAGGTGGAGCCCATGATCGCACTGCCTTTCCATCCGAGCACCGCCGTGCCCATCCGGGAGGTGAACGCCGATCCTAAGGCCCACCTGGAAGCCCTGGCGGGGCGGGCATCCGGTTCGGTGGGATCGGCCGGACCCCGTGATACTCGCGCCGAGTTGTTCGGGAAAATTCGCGACGGCAGACTCGTCGTTGATCAGGGGGTCGTGGCCGGATGCGCCGGCGGCATGTATGAGAACATCTCCGTGATGGCCGAGATACTCGCAGGGGGGGGACAGGGTGGTATCGGTCCGGCCTTGAGTGTCTATCCGGCGAGTATGCCGGTCATGCTGGGGCTGATGAAGGCCGGTGTCCCCGAACGGCTCCTCGCCGCCGGCGTGGTGATGCGTTCGGCCTTCTGCGGTCCCTGTTTCGGGGCCGGCGACGTTCCCTCCGACGGCTCTTTGAGCATCAGGCACACCACTCGGAACTTTCCGAACCGTGAAGGGTCCCGACCTCAGGACGGACAGGCAGCGTATGTTGCGCTCATGGATGCCCGTTCCATCGCCGCCACGGTGGCCGCCGGCGGCGTATTGACCCCGGCTACGGAGGTGCCGGCATCCGAGCCGCGCCCCGTGTACTCTTTCGACGCACGTTCCTACGAGCACAGCGTCTACGACGGATGCGGATCGCCGGAACGGGAGGCCGAACTGGCGTTCGGCCCGAACATCATGGACTGGCCTGAGATGCCTGCCATGCCGGAGAATCTACTGCTTAGGATAGCCGCATACATCACCGACCCGGTGACCACCACCGACGAATTGATTCCCTCCGGAGAGACCTCCTCCTACCGGTCGAATCCCCTGAAGCTCGCGGAGTTCACCCTCTCCAGGCGTGATCCCGGCTATACTGCCCGGGCCGCGGAGAGTCG
>CAZAKE010000107.1:0-6620 GCA_964485495.1 uncultured Spirochaetales bacterium | reverse complement strand
GCCGCGGAGAGTCGTGTCGCCGAGGGTGCCCCGTTCTTCGAACGGGCCGTAGAACAGTTGGGAATTTCTGCAGCCGACCGGCGCGAGTTCTGGTCGAAGACCGGTGTCGGCAGCCTGGTCGCTGCGCGCAAACCCGGCGACGGCTCGGCCAGGGAGCAGGCGGCCTCGTGCCAGAAGGTCCTCGGCGGCTGGGCCAACGTGGCCGAAGAGTACGCCACCAAACGGTACCGCAGTAATCTGGTGAATTGGGGCCTGATCCCCTTCACGGTGGAACGTCTCGAATCGCTTCCCGAAGATACCGATGCGGTGCTCTATCTTCCGGGGGTACGCGAAGCTGTCGAATCCGGGAAACCGGAGGTGTGCGGGACGGTGATCTCGGGAGACACCATCGCCGAGATCGGCGTATCGATCGCGGACCTCACGGAGAACGAACGGGAGATACTACTGGCCGGGTGTCTCATGAACCATTACCGGAAGAGCGAAACGTGATTCGGCAGGCCGGCTCTCATGATGTTCCGGAAACGCCGTATCCGATGGTGAAGGTGATCTGATATGAAATATTCGAAAGGACTCTTGCGGCGCTTTGCGGGTTACTACAGGCCGCATCTGCGCCTCTTCAGTATCGACATGCTCTGTGCCTTCTGCGTGGCGGCACTTGAACTCGTCTTTCCATTGATGACCCGGTATATCCTGCAGGATGTGATCCCGGCGCGTGATTTGACGCTTATGGCGATACTCATCGGCGTGCTGGTGCTTCTCTACGTGCTCGTGGCTGCATTCACCTACTTCATCAACTACTGGGGACACGTGGTGGGCATCCGAATGGAAGCCTCCATGCGTGAGGATCTCTTCTCGCACATGCAGACTCTCTCCTTCAAATTCTACGACGGCACCCGTACCGGGCAGCTCATGTCGCGCATGATCAACGACCTCAACGGAATCACGGAACTGGCCCACCATGGCCCGGAGGACGTGTTCCTGTCGGTGGTGATGCTCTCGGGATCCATCTCGGTGCTCTTTTTCGTAGAGTGGCGGCTGGCGGTGGCGATGCTGGTATTCATCCCCATCATGGTCTGGTTCGCGGTTACCAGGAGGGGTGCCATGTCGTCGGCCTTTCGGGAAGTCCGAGAGAAGATCGCCGACGTGAACGCCCAGCTCGAGAACAGCATCTCCGGCAACCGGGTGGTCCAGGCCTTCACCAACCAGCACTTCGAGATCCGGAAGTTCAACGAGGGAAACGACCTGTTCAAACGGGCCAAGTACTGGGCCTATCGGCAGATGGCCGGCTTCATGACGGGGCTGCAGTTTCTTACGAATATGCTCAACGTGGGCATCGTGGCCTTCGGCGGATACCTGATCTACAGCCAGGTGATCGATGTGGCCGACCTCCTCACCTTCATTCTCTATATCAACCTGATACTCCAGCCCATCAGGCGACTCACCAACTTCACCCAGCAATTCGAGCAGGGGATGACCGGCTTTCAGCGGTTCATCGAGGTGATGGACGAGGAGCCTGAGATCGTAGACACGGAGAATGCAAAACCTTTGAACGGAGTAGTGGGAACCATCGAATTCAAAGACGTGACCTTCTCATACGACGACAAGGAGCACGTGTTGAAGGGCATCGACCTGAGGCTCGATGCCGGCAGGACCCTGGCACTGGTCGGTCCGTCCGGCGGCGGCAAGACCACCCTCTGTAACCTGATACCCCGCTTCTATGAGGTGAACGCAGGTGAGATCACCATCGACGGAATCGACATCCGTGACGTGACCCTTCAATCTCTCCGGAAGGAGATCGGCATGGTGCAGCAGGACGTCTTCCTGTTCACCGGCACGATCCGCGACAATATCCTGTACGGCAAGGTCGATGCGAACGAAGAGGAGGTCATCGACGCGGCGAAACGGGCCAACATCTGGGAGTTCATCCAGACGCTGCCCGAGGGCCTCGACACCTACATCGGCGAGAAGGGGCTGCGGCTCTCGGGCGGGCAGAAACAGCGCGTCGCCATCGCCCGGGCATTCCTGAAGAACCCGCCGATCCTCATCCTCGACGAGGCCACCTCGTCGCTGGACAACGAGACGGAGATCAAGATCCAAGCGGCCCTGGAGGATCTCGCCCACGGACGGACGACACTGGTGATCGCCCACCGGCTCTCCACCATCAAGAACGCCGACCAGATCGTGGTCCTCACCGACGACGGTATCGTCGAACGAGGCAGCCACGAACAGCTCATGGCATTTGGTGGTATCTACACGGGACTGTACGATGCCCAGTTCAAGGGCTATGTGCCCGATTCGATAGAAGAGTCCTCGGCGGTAGGCGGAGAATAGTCGCACGAGATCGGGGGAGGAACGCCGGACACCGACGGAGTCCGGCGGTGTCCGCCTTCCGAGATTTCCGTTATTTCTCCGGTTCCATCTCCGCCAGTACCGGGGGTTTCATCAGGCCGCAGGGAACGAGTTGGTAGTCGTCGGTCCACTCCTCGCCCTCGGTGTCGAACTGATCCGGACCCGTCCAGGATGGCCACTTCTCCGTGCAGTGCAACGGGCCGTGGGAGTTCCTCCGGTGGCCGAGGACCTCGATCACCACGTCGTTCGGCCCCTCCTGCAGGAGATCCGTGATGTCCACCTCGTTGGGTTCCCATGCCGTGATGCCGGCCACCTCGCCGTTTACGAGTACCCGTACCGCGACTCCGCGATACTCCGGGACGCGGACCATCATCCGACTTTTTTCCGGAAGGCCGCCGTCGACGACGGTCCGGTATCCCACGGAGCCTGAATAGAAGGGCAACCTTTGGGTGACCCAGTCGCCTGCCTTTAGCTTCTTCGGAAGGTCCGTCATTACGAGTCCGCCGTCTTCAATCTCCACTCCGAATCCGCCTACGAGGTAGACGATCTCCAAGCCCGGATGCTCCTCGGTATAGTCACATCGCATGCTGATCAGGTTTTCGCCTCGCTTCAGGAACTCCGGAGGAAGCGGGAGCCGACGGAGCGACCTGTCGCACCACCATCCACACTCCGCGTCCATGCTGATCGGGTTGCCGTTTACGCAGACGGCAAACGTGTCGGGCCGTTCTATGGCCAGGAAGAGCTCTCCGCTCGGGAGAGATTCGATCTCGAAGGTGTATTCCAGACCCAGATCGACCCGTTTCGGATTTGTATTCTTGGGGCGGGCCCACGGCTGGACCATGCGGCCACCCCGTCTCCGGATCTTCATCGCGTCCCGAATGGCGTGATCGGCTTTGAGGACATCCGGTTCGCTCTTCCATTTACCGTTGCCGATCCGAAACCGCGGCTTATCCAGGACGAGGACGTTCCCCTCGGTGAGGGTGTAGTCCCATCTGCCGGTGAGTTTCTTGACCGAGCCCTCCTTCATGGGAGTCTGCTTTCCTACCTTGATGCCGTTCTTCCCTGCCTTGGCGAGCTTTCGTTTGGGAAACATGAACAGCCTGCTCCCGGATGGCGGCAGCGAGGTGGTAACGCTCCAGCCGGATTTGGATTTTCGGGCGGCGGTGGAGACGAACTCTCCCGAGTCCGCACCAAGCTCGATGGGCCGTTCGTCTGTAGCCTCGTCGAGTCGAACCGTCACCTCGGGGAAGGCGGTTGTACGATCCCGCACCATGGTGTCGTCCAGCCACTCGGGGATCAACTCCTTGGGCTTGTGGCCGCTGTTTGTGACCATCAGGTAGAATGCCTTGGAGTCCTCACGCAGTTGGTAGAGGGCCGATGGAATCTCCTTGCCCTTTGTATCCGTGACCGACACCCGTCGGCAGGAAGCCTCCACCGCCGCGGGTACCTTCGGCCCGATGGTGGACACTCGCGCACAGCCGGCGGCGAGTTCCACCGCCGCTTCCGAGGGGAGTGCGTCTACGTACTTCGGGGGTTCTCCGACGAAGACAACCGTGCCGCCGGCCTTGGCGAACTTCTCGAGCAGACGGAGAGTCGTCGAGCGGATGGTTACCATGGGGGGAACCACCGCGGCGCGGTAGTCGGCCTTGGCAACCTTCAACACCGCCGTTCCCTTGCTCTTTGCGGCCGAACCATGGCGTGCGAGAATGTCCTCGTCTCCGTAATCGAAGTCGATGTGCTCGAACAACAGCGAGTCCCGCAGGGTGGCAAGTTCTCTGTTCATCTCCCGGATGTACTCTTCCGAATCCTGGCCGCGGCCGTGAGTCTGCTGGTTGACCGGTCGACGGGTCCACATGCTCTCCACCGGATGGACCACCAGGAGGTCTCGGACCTCCTGGCCCTCGGTCATGGCGACGTTCACCCGGGCAAAGTAGTCCTCCACCTTGGAATAGGATTCCCACCATGGGGACTGGTAGAAGATGCCGGCGGGATAGTCCCGTTTGGCCTGGCCCTCCATGGTATACCATGAGAGGTGTTGGCAGCGCAGGTTGATTCCGAGCACCGCCTGCCAGTCACCCAGGTTCTTGTGACCCAGGAATGGAAAATCCCAGCCGGTACAGCCGTAGGTCTCGGTGAGGCGCCACTTGCGGCCAAACTGCCTGGCCGCCGAACTCACCTGTTTGGCGGTGTCATAGACGCGCCAGTGCTCGGTCAGTAGGTCCATGCCGGGTGCCTGCATATACTCGTAGAAGCGCATGCAGCTGCCGACCCTGGATGTCTGGGCCGAGAGAGAGTCCTCGAGCAGCAGGTGGCCGGTGTACTCGAACCCGTTGGCCTCGCACCAATCGAAGATCTCTCTGCCGAAGGCGTCCACGAACAACTCGGTGATACAGTCGTAGTAGTGGTACCGCGCCTGAGAGACCGGTTCGTCCGCGAGTTGGAAGAACAGCTCCGGGAGCCTGTCCATCAGGTCGTATCCGTAACGCTCCTCGAACACCTCCGGCAGGGTGCCGGTCCAGGGTGCCTGGTCACCGGACCATCGGCTGTAGTTCGGCTCGTCTGTGAAGATACCCGGCACAGTTTTACCGAACCGGTCGCCCACCTCACGCTTGTACGCCTCGTGGGTCACCCTGACAAACTCTCTGACGGCCTCCTTGTTGAGGGTGTCGAGATAGGCCTGATCGTTGAACCAGGAATTGTCCTCGTCCACCTCGATGGTGAACGCGAGTAGTTTATTGCCCCGGGGTAACTCATTCGGAATAGCGGTTCCCTTCACTCGGGTGTATTCGACCAACTCGCCCTTCTTCAGCCTGACGGTAAAGAGGGCCAGGGGTTTCTCGTCGTCTCTCCGCGAGGATGTTTTCGCGGAACTTTTCGAGCTCTTGGATTTGACGGAGCGGGTGATATCGTCCATCCGGAGTGCCCGCATTCGGTACTCTCGGTTGGCCGTGACGATTCCGCCGGCGGCTCCGGACGGCCACCTATCCTCATCGTAGAGCCAGGCCCGCATACCGAGTTTTTCCGCCTCGTCGATACAGGCCTTGATCTTGTCGAACCACTCCTCCGTCAGGTACGGCGTGCCGAGTCCTACGCGGGAGTGCATGAAGAACCCGCCCAGTCCCATGGTGTGCATCTGCCTGATCTGGCGGCGCAGCTCCTCCTCCTCCAGTGTTCCGTTCCAGGCCCAGAAGGGGGCTCCCCGATATTCCGAACTCGGATTCTTGAATGATTCTGCGAAACGCTTGTTCATGAAATTCTCCTTGGACTTATCCTATCGATTGGTACTCATCTCGATCAGGCTAGCCCAGGCGCCGCATAGTGTCAATGGTATGTACAGACGCCACGGCCGTAGGGCAGCCGACTACAGCCGCGTGCCGATCCTGTTGCCCGATTCATAGAGCCGAAGTCCCCGGTAGAAGACCAGCAGGGACACGCCGATCAGAGCCGCATCGGCGGCGCACACGATCGTCATGAGCCGGGCATCGAAGGATGCGAAGATCCGTGCCGGGATGAACCCCACCAGCGCGGCGGGGATCAGGCTGTGGAGGATCCAGGTCGCCGGCGGCTTGAAGATCGATCCGGGGTACAACATGAAACTCAAGACCATCTCCGATGCCAGCATGGCGAAACTCTCGGCGTTCCCGAACAGAAACGTAAGGCTGTGGTAGAGAAACCTGGTCGCCGTAAACACCAACGCCGTGAGTATCGTAAACAGCAGGAACAGGAGAATCCGTTCCGGCGACAGCGACTGGGAAAACAGAAACAGGATGATACCGTAGGTCAGATCCCCCCAGCCGGAGACGATCATGCGCGACGCCGCCAGGTTCAGCGCCACCGGTTTGGGCTGCAGCAGGTACACATCCAACTCCCCGGAGTAGATGAGCCGCGATATCTGTCCGGCGTTCCCGAAGAGCACCTGAGCAAGGCCGAAGCCGGCCGCCGCCAGGGCCCATAGGAACATGACGTCGCCGAAGGCGTACCCCTTGATCTCTCCGCCGATCCGCTGGAAGAGGATGGCCCAAAACAGGATGAAGGCGGAGTTGTTCAGTATCATCCCGAACGCCTGAATGAGAAACGCGGTACGATATGCCATGCCGGCCCGCAGATTGTACCGGAAGTACATGCCGGTCAACCGCAGTATTCTATATACTGTACTCAGCGGACCTGATGGATTAGGATTCCGTCCGACCCTATCTTGAGGATTATTTGTCACGCCATTCTCCTTTTTCACTCGCTTACCCTCCCTGCACGTGGACCTTCCGCACCGCCGC
>CAZAKE010000106.1:0-16266 GCA_964485495.1 uncultured Spirochaetales bacterium | reverse complement strand
GAAAAGAGTTAAACTTTTCGCTCTAATGATCAGTGAGGAACCGCTTGAAGAAGATTAACTTATGAGGTTTATTATGAAAAAAGGATTTGGTATTTTGCTTAGGTATTGTTCGTCAAGAATAGTATTCAGATAAGGTTCGTATTGAATGGCTACAGATTTCCAATTTAATAGCTTGATGAAAGGATTAAATAATTGTACAAATGTTTTCACATGTGAGATGCAACAATTAGCCGTTTGACCTGATCCCTTTCAGGAAATGGTATTTTCATAATTAGATCGTACTGTTTTGAATTCAGGGAATATATGGGAATCACATAACTGAAGAGATGCAAATGAGACAACATACTACACCGCTTATCCTCCAAAATGGCATAGCTCATCGCGCAGAGCAGTTTGATCTGAGTTCAAGAGAGTACAATGAAAAATGGCTCCAGAAAATCATCCAAGATAATCCTACGATTCTCCCTATCGAGGAGATTGAACCGGCGTTTTCCAGCCATGTTCCGATCTGTACAGAGTTGCCGACGGAATCCGGATTTTGCGATAATATCTTTCTAAACGAAGATGGTTATATTACACTTGTTGAATGCAAGTTATGGCGTAATCCAGAAGCACGACGGAAAGCGGTCTCGCAGATAATCGAATATGCGAAGGATCTATCGAGGTGGTCATTCAGTCAGTTTGAGGAGAATTGTCTCCGCGCGTCGGGTAATACCCACGAAAGTATTCTTTCAATTATCTAAGAGTCCTACCCGGATGCCGATGAATCAACGTTTATCGACAAGGTTCAAAAAAACCTTTCTCGAGCTAGATTCTTGCTCCTTATCGTTGGAGACGGAATCAGAGAAAATGCGGAAGAATTAACTGCATTTCTTCAAGATTTCGGTAGCCTGAGCTTCACTCTGTCACTTATTGAGATGGGGGTATTTCGTCTTCAAGATGATTCAATTCTTATTACACCAAGAATAATTACAAGAACCACGGAAATAGTACGGTCAATCATACGGATCGAAGGATCCGGAGCTATCAGCACGTCAGCGCCATCAGTGAAAGAGTCGAAAGTAACTACGAATTCAGAGAACGCCTTTTACGAAAGATTAGAGGATACTGCATCAACCGAAACTGTTAAGGAATTATCCGGATGGCAAACCTTTCGATTGCACGCTTAATCCGACGATTGTATACTCCGCTTCTATCAACCTAAGAGCTAAGAGGAGCGACAACAATGAAGTGCATATCGGTCCAATTCCACCACTGCAACTTTCCTTTGATGCTCGTATCCGCTATACTCTCTCGGGATGAATACTTGAACACAGAATATAAAAATCAACCTGATACAACCAAACTGCTTCATGCCGTCCGCTACGCCGCACATCAACACCGAACACAGAAACGGAAGGGTCCCGACGGATCTCCCTATATCAATCATCCGGTAGAAGCGGCGGAGATACTCACAAGCATCGGAGGAATCACCGACATCGACGTACTCCGGGCTGCCGTGTTGCACGACACCGTCGAGGACACCGACAGCACAAAAGAGGAACTCACGCAGGAGTTCTCGCCGGAGGTGGCGGCACTTGTCATGGAGGTAACCGACAACAAGTCGCTCCCCAAAGCCGAACGCAAGCGGTTGCAGATCGAGCACACCCGTACGATGTCGCATGGAGCCAGACTCATCAAGATCGCCGACAAGATCTGTAACGTCCGGGAGGTGCTGCACTCCCCTCCCGACGGATGGGTCATAGAACGAAGACGCGAGTATGTAGAGTGGGCCGCGAAGGTGGTGGACGGCTGCAGGGGGAGCAACACGGAGTTAGAGAAGCATTTCGATACCATACTCCAACAAGCCCGGGAGGCCTTTGCACCAGAGGAGTAGTGCCAACAGAGTACGCGACGAATCATTTCGTAAGGGATCGAATATGAAAAAAGAGGTCGAATAGTCCGAAGGTCTATTCCGGCTCCTCCCTCTTTACAGAAGGACAATCCGTCTTCCGCCGGTCGTACTCCTCTTTGAGCAAATTCCGAAGTATCATCGGCATGGCTGTAATACGGATCTTCCCCCACTTCGGAAGATCGTTCCGTTATACTGCTCCCGCAATTCCGCTTCCTTGAATATCGTCTTGACTATCTGGAACGCCTTCTGAGCCGTTCGATTTTGCCCCACATGATCGAGTAGATACTGTCGCAGGTCCAGGCCATGACGCGTACCAATATCGACCATCCGCATATCGGAGAATTGTTTGTGCGGTAGAATATGATTCTCTAAGACGTTTCGGCAATCATATTTCCGTTCCGGAGTGACCGGGCGACCATCCCCCTGAAGCCGGGCACAATGGGGACACCGATCGGTGTAGTAAGGCTCCGAATATTCTCGGGGCCGTCTGCAGTATTTCTTTTCATCATAACAATTTATTACTGGGCGATACTGGGCTTGAACCAGTGACTTCCTGCTTGTAAGGCAGGCGCTCTCCCAACTGAGCTAACCGCCCGAGATTACCGGAAAGCACGCTACCACGATGTGTTCAGATTGTCAATATTGGGGTGTCATTCACAAAACCGCGTGAATTTGATAGGATGCGTGCCACAGGAGAGCGCAACACATGAGTAAGCAGCAGCTAAAACGATTACGAAATATCGGCATCATGGCGCACATCGATGCCGGAAAGACCACAACCACCGAACGGATTCTCTTCTATACGGGCAAGAGCCATCGCATCGGCGAGGTCGACAACGGCGAAGCCACCATGGACTGGATGAGCCAGGAACAGAACCGGGGGATCACCATCACGTCGGCAGCGACCACCTGTATATGGAAGGACCACCAGATAAACATCATCGATACCCCCGGGCATGTCGATTTCACCGCGGAAGTGGAACGTTCGCTCAGGGTACTCGACGGCGCCATCGGCATCTTTTGCGCGGTCGGGGGCGTCGAACCACAGTCCGAGACGGTGTGGCACCAGGCCGACCGGTATTCGGTTCCCCGTATCGCCTATATCAACAAGATGGACAGGATGGGGGCGGATTTCTATGCGGTCCTCGAGGAGATCGAGTCGAAACTCGCAGCCGTCCCGGTTGCGCTGCAGATCCCTATCGGACGTGAATCGGATTTCGAGGGAATCATCGATCTCATCGAGATGTGCGTGCTGCGATGGGACTCGGAAACCCTCGGTTCCGCCATGCGAACCGAGGAGATCCCCGAAAGCCTAACCGATCAGGCGCTTACGTGGCGTGAGAAGATGGTCGATGCGCTCTCGGCGCACTCGGACGAGATGACTGAGCTCTACCTGGAGGGCAAGAATATACCGGCCGAGTTGATCCACGAGACGATCAGGAAACAGACCATCGCGAGGACGATTGTTCCCGTTCTCTGCGGAGCATCCCTCAAGAATATGGGGGTACAACCGTTGCTGAACGCGGTTCTCCATTACCTGCCCGCCCCCGAGGACTCCCCGCCGATGATCGGACATCATCCGAAGACCGAGGAGCGCGTGGAAGTTCCCTACGATCCGTCGGGACCGCCCGTCGGCCTGGTATTCAAGATCCAGAGCGACCGTGAAGCCGGCTCGATCAGCTATATACGCATGTACTCTGGAACCATCAAGAAGGGGTCTGCGGTCTACAATATCACGAAGAAGAAACGGGAGCGGGTGAACCGGCTGCTGCGAATGCACTCCAACAGGTCCGAGAGCATCGACAGCATCACCGCCGGCGAGATCGCGGCGGTGATCGGCTTCAAACTCGCTCAGACCGGCGACACCGTCGGCAGCGAAGGGCACCAGGTCCTGCTCGAGATGATGCAATTCCCCGAGCCGGTGATCTCGGTCGCCATCGAGCCGAAGACCCTTTCGGACATGGACAAACTCCGCAAGACCCTCGATACCCTGAAGAATGAAGACCCCACCTTCACCGTTCAGGAGAATACCGACACCGGGCAACTCATCATCTCCGGCATGGGCGAACTTCACCTGGACGTACTCGTAACCAGGATGATCGAGGACTTCAAGGTCGACGCCAAGATAGGAAAGCCGCAGGTAACCTATCGTGAATCCATCACCAAACGAACCGAACACACGGAACGGTTTCAGAGGGTCCTGGCGGGAAAAGAAAATATCGCCGAGATCACGCTGGTGGTGGAACCGCTCGAACGCGGCAGCGGCAACACCTTCCGATGCGATATCGACGACCACGTACTTCCGAGAGAGTACCGCGACGCCGTGTCCCGGGGAGTCACCAACGCGTTCGCCTCCGGTATCATGTACGGATATCCTGCCATCGATATCGGCGCGACACTCGTGGGAGCACGATATCTCGAGGAGAACGCCACCGCGTTCGCCTACGAGGCCGCCGGCGCCATGGGATTCGACAGCGCCTGCCGAAAGGCGGGACCGGTGTTGTTGGAACCGATCATGACGGTTGACGTATTCTGTCCGAAAGACTATGTCGGAGATGTAATGAGTCAACTCACCGCCCGCGGCGCAACCATCCAGAGCCTGGAGTCGCGGACGGCAGTCGAGCACGTCCGCGCCGAGGTGTCCATGGAGAAGATGTTCGGGTATTCCACCGCCCTGCGAAGCATGACACAGGGACGCGGAACGTACGCCATGGAGTTCTCTCATTTTTCGAAGAAAGAAGGTGGGCTCTGATTCGGCTCATTGCCGGTGCCGAACCGTTAACCCGAACTAGACACTTCCTTGACAATCAGGGAAGTGGCGCATATATTGTGGTATCCCATCGAATAGCTAAGGAGACATCATGAGCAGCAACCCTGCGGACATCAGAAATATCACGTTTGCCGGTCACGGCAGCACGGGCAAGACGACGCTACTCGAAGTTCTCCTCTCAACTGGCGGGGTCATTCCTCGTGCGGAAACCGTCGACAGCGGCAAAACCGTGAGCGACTTTACCGACGAAGAGATCGAGCGGAAGATCTCGATTCATGCAGCCCTCGCCGGCATGGAGTGGAAGGGCAAGCAGCTGAATTTCATCGATACCCCCGGTTCCTCCGATTTCCTCGGAGAGATAATCGCCGGGTTCAGGGCGGCCGAAACGGCGGTGGTTTTGATTGACGCCCAGGCCGGTGTGCAGATAGAGACCATCAAGATCTGGCGGCGATTGAACGCCCGGTCTATGCCGCGGATTGCATTCATCAACAAGTGTGACAGAGAACGCGCCGACTTCGAGAAGGCTATCGAAGACCTGCGGGAAAACTTCGAGATGACCTTCATTCCGGTTACGATTCCCATGGGAGTAGGCCCTGAGTTCAAAGGGGTGATCGACCTTCTAGAAAACAAGGCCTATCCCGCGCATGCACGGGAAGACAAGGAAACAGCCTCGGCCATCCCGGACGAATTCGCCGATACGGTGGAGGAGTACCGGATGGCACTCATCGAAGCCGCCGCCGAAGGTGACGACGAGCTCCTCGAGAAGTATTTCGAAGAGGGTGATCTATCCGAAGAGGAGATCATCCGGGGATTGCAGGAGGGCCTGCGTGGAAACAAGTTCGTTCCCGTCCTCTGCGGCGTCGCCGAAAACGCATGCGGCACGATCCCTCTCCTCGATTTCCTGGCCGAGATCGCCCCTTCCCCCGACGGAGTCACCGAGCATATCGTCAAGGATGGCAACGAAGAGGAAATCACCATCTCCGCCGATGGTGAACCGGCCTGTTTCGTATTCAAGACCAGCATAGATCAGTTTTCCGGCCGTCTCTCGTACATAAAGGTCATGTCGGGCTCTTTAACCGCAGACTCCGAACTCTATACTCTTCGGGAACAGCAGAAGGAACGCGTCAGTAAGCTCTACCGTGCCGTCGGTAAAAAGCTGATCGATGCGAAGGAATTGGCCGCCGGCGACATCGGCATACTGGCTAAGCTTGACAGCGCGAAGACAAACGACACCCTGGCCTCAACGCAGGAAGCTGTCGCCTACGCACCGCTCGCTCTTCCGCAGCCGGTGCACTCTTTGGCCATCAACGCCACCTCGAAGAAGGAAGAGGACAAGCTCAACCAGTTCATCCAACGCATAGCCGACCAGGACCTTACATTTCAGATCCGGTACAACACCGAAACCAAGGAAAACGTCATCGCCGGCATGGGAGAGCTGCACATCAACATGATCCTGGACATGCTGCGCGAGAAACAGAAGATCGAGGCCGAGACAAAGGTCCCGAAAGTCGCCTATCGAGAAACGATCACCAAGCCCTCCGGTGGCGAATATACCCACAAGAAACAGACCGGCGGCCACGGACAGTACGGCCGGGTAGTCCTGGAGATCAGGCCGCTGCCCCGGGGTGAGCAGTTCGAGTTTACAAACGCGATCAAGGGAATGGCGGTATCGAAGGGATACATGCCGGGCATCGAGAAGGGTCTCCTGGAGGCCATGGAAGCCGGATACCTCGCCGGGTACCCGATCGTCGATCTCTCCGCCACGATCGTCGACGGAAAAGAACACTCCGTCGATTCCTCGGAGATGGCGTTCAAACTCGCCGCCCGCGGCGCGCTCCAAGCCGCCATGGATAAGGCCGGTCCTGTTCTGCTCGAGCCGGTCTACAAGCTCACCGTGATGACCAACGAGCAGTACGTCGGGGACATCCTCTCAGACTTGAGTTCCCGGCGTGGCCGGGTCCTCGGGCAGGAACCGGTCGGCGGCGGCATCGTAGAGATCATCGCAGAGGTACCGCAGTCCGAACTACTGCGATATTCGATCGACCTCAGGTCGATCACCTCCGGTACCGCCTCGTTCGAGATGGAATTCGACCACTACAGCCCGATATCCGGCAAGATTGCCGACGATGTTATCGCCGCGTCGAAGAGAGAGGAAGAGGAGTAATATAGTACGAGTATACCGGCGCTGTGATCGCTGAGCCCGTGTAGAAAAGATCGGCCGCCCACTCGGGGCGGCCTTTTTCGTGTACCGGCGTGTACCGACTTGATGCTTGGAACTGCCGGCAGGCTGTCCTTACTATCTGTCGGTCCTACCTCTCGTTCATCGGCACATAGCCCTTCGGCGCCAGCACCTGCTTGTACGCAGGCCGTATGATTCGACCACCGTTGATGATCTCCTCGATCCGATGTGCGCTCCAACCGGCGATGCGAGACATGGCAAAGATGGGAGTATACAGCTCGAAGGGAATGCCCAGCATCCCGTACACGAATCCGGAATAGAAGTCCACGTTCGCGGAGATGACCTTGTCAGACTTCTTCACCTGGGCAAACACCTCCGGCGTCAGTCGTTCCACCGCACAGTAGAGCTCGTACTCGTCTACCGTGCCCTTCTCCTTGGCAAGGTCACCGGCCTTCTCCTTCAGGAGTACGGCCCTGGGATCGGAAAGCGTGTAGACCGCATGGCCCTGACCGTAGATCAGCCCGGATTTGTCACCGGCCTCCTTCCTGATGATCTTCGCGAGGTACGCGGCCACCTCCTCCTCATCCCTCCAGTCTCCCACGTTCTTCTTGATGTCTTCCATCATCATGGCGACTTTGATGTTTGCACCGCCATGCTTGGTCCCCTTGAGTGATCCGACGGCGGCGGCGACGGCAGAATAGGTATCGGTATCCGCGGACGAAACCACATGGATGGAAAAGGAGGAGTTGTTTCCTCCGCCGTGTTCGGCGTGCAGCACCATCGAGAGGTCCAGCAGTTCCGCCTCGAGGGGAGAAAACTTCATGTCCGGCCGGATCATATACAGCAGATTCTCGGCGGTACTGAGTTCCGTCTGCGGTGAATGTAAATATAGGCTTTCGTTATGGTAGTAGTGCCGCTTGGCCTGATATCCATACGCGGCGAGAGTCGGAAACCGTGCGATCAGTTCTATGCACTGTCGGAGTACGTTGGTGATGGAAGCATCTTCCGGATTGTCGTCATACGAATAGAGGGCGAGGACGGCACGGGCGAGCTTGTTCATGATGTTGTCACTCGGGGCCTTCAGGATCATGTCCTCGGTGAAATTATCCGGTAGTACCCGTTCCGAACCCATGTAGGACTCAAATTCAGAGAGGCTTTTTGTGTTCGGGAGTTCTCCGAAGAGAAGAAGAAATACCGTCTCCTCGAATCCGAAACGTTTTTCCGCGAGAAACCCGTTCACGAGATCGGTCACCCCAATACCGCGATACCGGAGCCGACCCTCGACCGGAATCTTCTCACCCTCATCGAGGATGTATCCATGTACGTCGCCGATCTCGGTCAACCCGACCAGTACGCCGGTACCGTCATCGTTCCTGAGCCCACGTTTCACGTTGAATTTCTTATAGAAATCCGGTGAAATCTGATTGTTCTCAAACGTCATCTTGGCGTATTTTTCCATCATTCCATTTCCCTTTTCACTCATCGAAAGCCTCCTCGTCCTATTCTCTTCTCAATGATCCGGCGCAGGACAGGGCACCGAACACCGGAGTCCTATAAATCCTCAAGCACATACGAGACCCATGACTTCACACACCTGACCACAGAGGGACTGTATGTCTTCATGATTTCCGGGGCTGTATATACGTATGTCGAGTATTGTGACGCCGTCGAATCTTACGCACGGAATCAACTATCGAGATGCTATAGGCATATACTCTACTATAATCGGAGAAAAGGCAAGTGGCTACGCGATCCTCTTCACATAGATCTCCCGGATCCGGTGCCCCTTGGCCTGCCCCTTCCGTTCGAACTTCGTTTCCTGTCGCCGTACCGGCAGCGCAACAGGATCTGCGAATCCGTCGAAGGGATTGTCAAAAAAAGGATGGGATGTCAGCACCTCGAGTATTTGATCGGCGTACCCCTCCCAGTCGGTGACGACATAGACGTAGCCGGACGGCACGAGAATTCGGCTCATGAGTGAGACGAAATGAGGCTGTATGAGCCTGCGTTTGTGGTGACGCTTCTTCGGCCAGGGATCGGGAAAGAAGATGTGGACGCCGTGCACGCTCCCGGGTTCGAAGCGGTGCTCCAGTACCTCGGCGGCGTCGCCATGAACGATGCGCACGTTCTCGAGGCTCTGTTCTTCGATCTGTGAAAGGAGCTTGCCAATGCCGGGTTTATGAACCTCGATCCCCACGAACCCCCATTCGGGATGAGAAGAGGCCATCGATGCGATCGCCTCGCCCATTCCGAAGCCGATCTCGACAACCAATTTCGCTGCTAGGGGGAACAGGTCGGACGGTCGAATCGGACCTGAGACGGTGTACTCGTCGTACAGCCGCCCAAAGGCTCGTTCCTGGCCGGGGCTCATCCTTCCGCCACGGATGACGAAGCTGCGTATCTGCCGTCGTCGGTCCATATTCCTCGGAAAGTCCGGTTCCACTTTCATGCCAGAGTCTGCAACCGCTCACGAAGGTATTCGGATTTCTCCTTCAGGCCAATCGTACCGCTCTGCATGAGCAGCACGTTCGGACGTTTGGGATCCAGTGTTACCGCTCCGCCTGAGTCCTTGATCAGCCGAAGCACCTTGTCGACGGAAACCTCTGAGACCTTACCGAACTCAATCTCCACGGTGCCGCGCCGCTCCTTCAGGGCGGAAATCCGCAGTTTCCCGCAGAGGATTCGAATTTCGGCAATGGCAAGGAGACTCATCAGTTCCTCCGGCATGGGGCCGAACCGGTCGTGTAGTTCCGACATGACCGACTCGAGCTCCTCGTCGGTCTGAATCGAGGTGATCTTCTTATACACCTCCAGCTTCTCCACCGTGTCGTCGATATAGGTATCCGGGATATACCCGGAGTAGTCCAGTTCGAGGTAGGTCTCGGACACATCCGCCTTCTCCTCGTCCGAAAGCCTGGCGATGGCCTCGTCTAAGAGCCGCAAGTACATGTCGAACCCGACGGAGAGGATCTCCCCGTGCTGCTGCCGGCCCAGCAGGTTACCGGCCCCGCGGATCTCCAAGTCCTTGAGGGCGATCTTAAATCCCGACCCCAACTCGGTGTAGTCGGAGATGATCTGTAGCCGCTTCATGGCGATCTCGGAGAGCGCCCGTTCCACCGGATACATCAGATAGGCGTAGGCCGTACGGTCGGACCGCCCCACCCTTCCGCGCAGCTGATACAGCTGCGAAACGCCGTACATGTCGGCCCTGTCGATGATGATGGTGTTCACGTTGGGGATGTCGATGCCGTTCTCGATGATGGTGGTGGCAACCAGCACGTGAAAGTCGTTGTGGATGAACCGATGCATGATGTCCTCGAGATCCCGGGAACTCAGCTGCCCATGGGCCGTCTCCACGAGCACCTCCGGCAGCAGGGCATGCAGGAACAGCGTAACCTGGTTCAATGTTTCCACCCGGTTGTGGAGGTAGAATACCTGCCCGCCCCTGGCAATTTCCCGCCTCACCGCATCGGCCACGGCCTCCTCATCAAACTCCCGAATGTAGGTCTCGATGGGTCGCCGGTTGTGGGGTGCGGTTGTCAGGAGGGACATGTCCCGGATTTTGAGGAGCGACATATGTAAGGTCCGGGGGATGGGTGTCGCCGAGAGTGTCAGGCAGTCGATGGACGCCTTGAGCTCCTTGAGACGCTCCTTGTCCTTTACCCCGAACCGTTGTTCTTCATCGATGATCAGAAGACCGAGGTTTTTGAACTTCACGTCCTTCTGAAGGAGCCGGTGAGTGCCGATCAGGAGATCGAGATCACCCGCCTCCAGTCGCTTCAACACCTTCTTCTGTTCCGCCCGGGGGACAAACCGAGAGATCATCGCGATCTTGACCGGATAGTGTTCGAACCGCTCGGTGAAGTTTTCGAAGTGCTGTTCTGCGAGGATGGTGGTCGGAGCGAGGAAGGCCACCTGCCGACCGCCGACGATCGCCTTGAAGGCCGCCCGCATGGCGATCTCGGTCTTTCCGTACCCGACATCACCACACACGAGCCGGTCCATGGGCTTGTCGCTCTCCATGTCGGCCTTCACGTCCTCGATGCAGGAGATCTGGTCTTCGGTCTCCTCATAGGGAAAGGCGGCCTCGAACTCCACCTGCCAGTCGGTGTCCGTCTCGAAGGCGTAGCCCCTCGCCCGTTTCCGCTGGGCATAGAGCTTGAGCAGCATGTCCGCCAGGTCCTCAACCGACTTGGCGACCTTGCTCTTCCGGCGCTCCCAGGACTGTCCGCCGATCTTGTCCAGCCTCGGCGGCCGCCCCTCCTGACCGATATACCGCTGGACCAGGTTCACCTGCTCGATGGGAATGAAGATGGTCTCGTCGCCGGCATACTCGAGCTGGATATAGTCACGTTCCGTACCGGCGGCCTTGATCCGTTCGATTCCCTTGAATCTTCCGATTCCGTAGTTCACATGGACGACGTGATCTCCCGGAGAAAGATCAACGAAGGTGTCGATGGCCTTGCTCTTGGCCCGTTTGACGCCGGCGGGTATCCGCTGCCTGCGGCCGAAGATTTCGCTCTCCCTGATGGCGACGATCTTCACATCCGGGAGGGTGAACCCCTCGGAGATACTCTCCGAATACACCCGGGCCTGAAAATCCTTCAAGAGGTGTTCGATCCGAGTCGATTGGGCCTCCGATTCCGCGAAGACGTGTATCGAATAGCCGGATTCCTCCAGATTCCCGAGTTCCTCCTTCAGATAGGAGATGTTTCCGAAGAAGGAACGGGGACCGGAGAAGGGAAACGAGATTCGGGGCCGCCCCTGATGCTGCTCTCGTGACTCCCGAATGGCCGGGAAAGTGACCACCCGGTTTCGCCGCGAAACCGATTCATCCACGCCCACGAGTACCGACTCGGGCTTCGGCACGAGCCGGCGTTCGCGCCTGGCGTTCATGTGGAGTTCCTTGTACTCCTTGCGGATGGCGTTCTCCACGATCCCCAACCGCTCCGAATCGACTAAAAAGACCGTGTCCTGGTCGTCGAGATAGTCCATCACCGAGACATCGTCATCGAAACTGAAGGGGAATTGCAGCTCCCCATCGGGGCATTCCCCGGTCTCACGCAGGGCTTCCAACAGCTCACCCTTCTGTTGATCCATTCCTTTGAGACTCTCGTATCGGGTCGAGAGAGCCGCTAATCGCTCCGGCGTCCACAGGATCTCGCTCATCGGGTAGATTTCGGTCCTCTCCACCGTCTTCGTCGTGGCTTGAGTAAGCGGATCGAAGAAAGCGATTCGCTCGATCTTTTCCCACTCGAAGACGATACGAACGGCCTCATCCTGGCCCGGAGGGAAGAGGTCCAGGACCTCGCCGCGCAACGCGAATTCCCCGATGACCGTAACCTTCGGCACCCGCAGGTACCCATACGCTGCGAGTTTTTCACGTAGAGCGGCGGGATCGATCTCGTCTCCGATCTTCAGGTCTATAACCTTGCCTTCCAAGAACGATTTCGGCGGCACCGCGGCGACCAGGGCCCGGGTATGGGTAACGGTGAGTACCTTCTCCTCGCCAGCCAACTGCGTCAGGATCCGCATCCTGCGCCCGGCCACATTCCCCTGCGGTTTCACTCCCGAATAGGAAATAGTACCCCAGGCGGGGAACCGATCTACGCGAATATCAAACCGGGAGATATCCGCCGACAGGTCCTCGGCCTCCTTCTCGGTGGGAACGACGACGAGGAAGCTTCCCTTGCTGTAGCGATACAATTCTGATATAAGAAAAGCGAGGAAAAACCCCCGGGGACCCTCGACATCGAAGGGGAATTTCCTGTCGGTGAAGGCTTTCAACAGCGTTTTGTGCGCTCCGGAACCCTTCAGGGCATCCGATATCTCATTAAGGAATAATGTTATCATTTTCTTCCGCCGAAAATATGATATATGGAACGTTTATCGTACTCACCGACGGGTGGATATTTCTCGAGACGGGATACCGGATTGCATTTTATACTGTGTAGAAAGCGTTTAGTGTGTGTGATCGTCATGCTGGTCATGTTTCAGGCACTCATGGCCGCGCCCGACGGCGTGGCGCTTACAATCAGGTATTACGACAAGAAGATCTATTATCAGGACAGCGATATACTCGTTAAGATCGAGTTACGAAACGATTCGGCGGACACGTTGCGCTTTAAATTGGCCGACGAACGGCTGTACAACGTGTACTTTTCGGTTAAAACAGCGACAAACGCCGAATTGCCGGTGTCTCGGGAATATATCACGATCAAGAACACGAATCAACCTGTTTTCTACCGCAATGTCGCCCTCGAACCCGGCGAAGAGCTCTCTTTCGTCGAGAACCTCAGCAGGTATGTCGACATTCCCACCTCGGGAATATACATCGTCGAGGCCCGGTTCATGCCCGAATTTCCGGAGGATTACGGTTCGACCCTCCCGGAAACCGTACGGCTTCCCGACGTGGTCACCTCGAACCATCTCACCCTCTCGATCAGACCCCGAGACAGCATTCCGACAATTCAGGCACGGATAGATGAGGAGACCGGCAAGATCCTGGCCAGGGAAGCCCTCCCTCCGGACAAGGTCGTCGCATACATCATCGAAGCCCGGCAACAGGGACTGTGGAACAAGTTTTTTCTCTATCTGGATGTCGAGGCATTGATGCTGCGTGATCCGCTGAAGAGGCGGGAATACTCCCGTGCCTCCTCCTCTCGACGCAGGGAGATGATCGAGCAGTATAAATTCGATATCCGTACCGATGCCTTCGACAACGAAATCGTGACGGTGCCGTCTGAATACAAGATCCTCAAGACCAGTTACACCGCGGACGAGGCCGAAGTCATCGTCACCGAGAAGTTTCGGTATACCGGATTCACCGAGGTGAAGCGCTTCACATACTACTTACGGAAGCGAGATATGATATGGTACATATATAAATACGACGTAAGGAACCTGGGTACCGAATGAAGCTGTTGTTAGTGTGCATCTCCGACGAGGCGAAAGACCTCCTCAGCCATTACCTCGAACCGAGAGGGTTCGATTTTATCCACTACACAAATCCCGTCAAGGCGATGGACAACATCGACGAGATCTCACCTGAACTCGTCATCTTCAGCGCCGAAGAGTTCCCGCGCCACTGGAAACCGTTCGTACGACTCCTCCGGGAGACCCGTAACAAGGATGAATCGGTCTTCGTACTGCTTCGTGGGGAGTATTTCCCGGTCGACGAAGCCGCCAAGGCCACCCACCTTGGGGTGAACGGCATCGTATCGGAAAATCTGGACGACAAGCGGGACATCCGCAAGCTGGAAGACCTTTTCGCCCGGTACAGCGTGCTGCGTGACAACCGTGGCGTGCTGCGATGGCTTCCGGAGGACACCGACGACGTCGAGTTCCTCTTCACCCATCCCGAGACGTTGGGTATCATTACCGGCGAGGTGATCGACATCTCACCGGAGGGCATCAGTTTCCGGCCCGACAACCCCCAACTCACCGCCGACATCATGCCCGGGGTCGAGGTTCCCTACTGCACCCTGCGGGTCGGCCAGAAGGTGATCAGCGTCGGCGTGAAACTGGTGCGCAACAACGAGCTGATGGCCTTCATGTACGTGGACCTCGATACTCGTGACCGCCTGGAGATCATCCAGTATATGAACAGCAAGGCGGAGCGTTCGCTCAAAGACCGGCTGTACCGCTCCGATCAAGACGCCGCCGCAGACTCCGTCGGCGATACCGGCGATGAGGATCCCGACCTCTCCCTCGAAACCCTCGATCCGGAATAGTCTCATATCGATCACTCGAAGTGTCCGCACGATTCCCCGCTGCCCCCTCTCCGCGACCTGTTGAGAAACAGCCTTCCGCGCAGTATACTGGTAGGGATGGAGGGAGTCAGATGAGCGTTCTGAAGTATTTAGAGACGAAGCCGATCTTCGATCTTGCCAAATACGAGCCGCATCCCGATCTCGAACGGGACTGTATCGCCTTCGTCGGAGCCCCGCGGAAACACCCCTATGACGAAGAGAAGATCCTGCTCGTGATAGACCCGTTCAGTTCGCACACGGCATTCTACGAATTCCTGATTCGGGACATTCGGCATGTCGATAAGGAACCGAATATCGCCACCGACGGCGGCGAGAACCTCGCGATGATGAAGCTGTGGGTCGGGAAAGGGACCAGGGGAGTGAAGATTCTTCCGTTCGAGGTGGCCGACCCTATCCGGTTCCTGCATGATTCCGAGTTACTCCATCAGTCCGAGGGCGGCAACGGGTCCGGGGAGTAGCTTCGCATGGCGTATACCGAAACCATCGAAGGAAAGATTCACTGCAAACTGTGCCCTAACGGCTGCGTAATCGGTGACGGACACACAGGCATATGCCGTGTGCGTTCGAACGCCGATGGAGAATTGGAGCTGCCGTTGTACGGAAGGCTCTCTTCGGTGTCGGTCGATCCGATCGAGAAGAAGCCGCTCTACCATTTTCATCCCGGCGAACCGATCCTCTCCGTCGGATTCTTCGGATGCTCCTTCCGTTGCCCCTTCTGCCAGAACTACCGGATCTCTCAGGAGACCGACCCCCGGGGGCGGGTCGTCCCACCGGAGAGCATTCCCGACATGGCCGCAGAATCAGGCTCTTTCGCCGTGGCCTACACCTACAACGAGCCGACGATCCACTTCGAGTATGTCATGGCGGCGGCCGCCGCCGCCCGAGAGCGGGGGCTCAAGAACGTGCTCGTTTCCAACGGCTATCTCAATCCGGAGCCGGCGAAGGAGCTGCTCTCGGTCCTCGACGCCGCCAATATCGACCTGAAGTCCTTCGACGAGGAGTTCTATTCCAAGGAGATCGGCGGCCGGCTCGAACCGGTCAAGGAGTTCATCAGAATCGCCTCTCGGCACACGTCACTAGAGGTGACGACCCTGGTCATACCCGGCAAGAACGATTCGGAGGCGGAGATCGGCAGCATCGCGGAGTTCCTCGCCTCGCTGGACGAGAATATCCCCTATCACCTCTCCTGCTACTATCCGACCTACAAGTACTCCATTCCGCCGACGCAGGTCGAGTCGGTCTTGAATCTCGTCTCGGTGGCCCGCCGCTCTCTGAACTACGTCTACGCCGGCAACGTCGGCGGCGGAGAGACCAACACCTACTGCCCGGAGTGCGACGACCTCCTGGTGCAACGAAGCGGGTACCGCACCAAGGTCGCGGGAATCGAGGACGGTATCTGCATGACATGCGGAAAGAGGATTCCGATAACAGGGGTCTAACCGCCATGAGAGTTCCATTTCCGGTCTTCAGTCGGAATTTCCGTATTGACACACCGGCGAATTTTCGGTAGTTTTACGTCTGTTATTTTATGTTCCCCTGTAGCTCAGTTGGTAGAGCGGGTGGCTGTTAACCACTAGGTCGGCAGTTCGAGTCTGTCCGGGGGAGCTTATTAAAGCCTTTCAGGCTAAGGATTTACGGCATCAGCCGTTCC
>CAZAKE010000105.1:14719-16362 GCA_964485495.1 uncultured Spirochaetales bacterium | reverse complement strand
TCAACCGATTCGCCGGAATCAACTGCTTGCCGGATTCATGCGGGATTTCCCAAGTCCTATTACCGGAACCAGCTTCATGGAGGCTCGCGGAGAGGGATTCTTGAACCTGGTTCGAGATAGCGAAGCCCTTTCAGGCAAGAAGCCCAAAATCGAACGGATCGGCGAAGCGGTCAAGTTGACTATCTATGCCGCCGACGCGGAGTGAGGATAATGAAGGTCGGCGGTGCCTTTCCTGATTTTTCGAGAAAAGGAATGGGGAATTGAAATAATCCTCGAGATCGAGAAACTGGGAATCCACTTTACCCTACACAGAAAGTGATGGGACGTTGTGTTACTTCAGAAATCTCCTTTGGTATGCAAAGCACCGAGTAGGCACGGTTTGAAAGTGATATATTGTTACATAATTGATGACAAAAAATAAATATAGCCAAATTGTAACAGATGTGGTATCCTTATTAGTAGGAGAATTTATGGAGATGAAAGATATTATACGTAAAAACCTCAAGGCGTTTCGATCTGCGAATGGGTACAGTCAAGATGAAGTCGCCGGATACTTAGATATTTCGAGAGAGATGATAAGCTATTTCGAAAACGGCGTGCGAGTACCTTCGGCTTCTCAGCTTCAGAAGATATGTGATCTATATGGCATCGAGATGTCCGAGCTATTAGAGGAATCCGCAGAAAGACTGGAAGAGAATGTCGCTCTTGCTTTCAGGAGTGAGGTGTTTACACCCGAGGACCTTCAGTATGTCTCGGCGTTCAAGAGAATAATCAAGAACTATCTCAAGCTTGATCGTCTGGCACAAGAATATGGACTATAAATCGGCCGTCCGGCATCAGGCGGAGAAATTCCGTTATACCCATGGTCTGGGCCTTAATAGTCCGATCGACTTTCCCGGATTTCTCGATGCGCTGAATATTCTTACTGTGTTTAAACCGCTTTCTCCGACCCTGTCGGGTATTACCGGGAAGGTACGGCATCTTATGTGTATGCTGATAAACTCAAGCCATACCGTCGGCAGACAGAACTTCACCATTGCACACGAACTGTATCACCTTTTTTTTGATGATGATTTCGATCGTGTAGTAATCGACTCCAACGTTGATATGGGATCCGCACCCTCATCGATGCGAGAGAAGAGGGCCAATGCATTTGCATCTGCCTTGATACTACCGGACGGATTCATAGATCTCATTCCACATTCTGAACAGGGAAAAAACAGAGTGTCGGTTCCCACCTTAGTGCGTATAGAACAGTACTATCGGTGCTCGAGGAATGCATTGCTCCTGAGACTCAAGGAACTTCGCTTGGCGGATGAAGAATACGTACAACGGTATGGGAAGAATATAATTAGTCATGCTAATCTGTTGGGGTATGATACCTCGCTCTACTTACCGGGAAGAGATAACAAGGTCCTTGGTGAGTATGCGTCCTTGGCTATGAGACTATATGAAAATGACATTATCTCGGAATCCAATCTTTACGCATATCTTATGGATATCGGGATAGATCCCGAGTATGGTGATTGTGAAAACGAATAAAACGGTATGGTAAAAATTCTTCTAGACTGTGATGTAGTGAGACACTTCATCAAGGGTGAGTGTTTGAATATATTGTATGATCTCTATGGGGAGCGATTGTT
>CAZAKE010000105.1:0-14619 GCA_964485495.1 uncultured Spirochaetales bacterium | reverse complement strand
CCGAGGTGATGCTTGATGGGAAAAGATGACTATAATCCTGCAATGATCATTCTCTTTGGATCGTACGTACGCGGTGATCAGAAACCTTCCAGCGACATCGACGTCGCCGTCATCGTCGATCAAATAGATGGAGATTTCCTCGACCTCGAAGTCGGACTCTATAGGAAGCGACGGGAGATCGACGACCGAATCGAGCCCATCTTGCTCGAAGCCGGCGCGCGGCTTGCGTATGCTGCCGGGCCAGCTTGAACACATCGTTCCGGTAGAAGTTTCCTATCACCACCGAGTCTTCTTTTATGTTAAAAGGACTCCCGGGGCTTACGGCCTTTCCGTCCTTGCTTTTGATTAAGTAGTCCCGCAGGTCCCGCATCCCCACCAGGGCGATGCTTACCGGGAAGGTACCGATTCCCCGTCCCACGAATCCCCCTCGAAGCTGCCGCAGGAAGGTAATCATCGCCTGGTCCTGCAGGACGTCTACCTCATCGAAGAGAACGATCAGCGGTTTTGGAGCGGCAAGCTTTGCCCAGGAGATCATGATGGAGGAAAGCATGCTTCCCGGTGTTGCTCCGTTGGAGAAATTAGGCACCATCTCTTTGCCCAGATATAATTCGGCGTATTCTTTCACCGCTTCGCAGATTTCCGGCATGGCTCGCTCGATATCATCAAGCCCCTGAGCCCGTTCGAGGCTGACGTAGCAGGCACGCCCCTCTCCGCTTTCGTTGATCTCTTTCATGTAGGCGAGTAGAAACGTGGTTTTCCCGGTTTGCCGGGGAGCGTGGAGGACCCAGTATAGTTGCCCGCTGATGTACTTATCCAGCCGGGCGTTTATGAGCCGCTCCTTCGGCGGCAGCATATAGTGGCGCTCGGGATCACAAGGCCCGGTGGTGTTGAAAAACTTCTCCATGCTCTCCAGTATAGCGGCAATCGGACTCTGCGGGCAATATGGAGTCTGGAGGGTTCTCTTAATGAGAGATTAGGGTCATTGGTTTCCTATAATAGTGTGAATAATGTCGATCAGATGTGATTGATCAATCTGAGTAATTCTGCCAAGAACTCTTATGATCTTTCCTGTCTCGATTGTGGCAATGAGTGGTTTGAATACTGAAGGTTTAACTAATCCTGCCTCTTTCCAATTTTCCACCTTTGCCTCACTGGTAGCTAAAGGTTCGCGGATACGACTGGTGATTGCCATAAGAATAATGTCAGGACGATTTTCATGGTATTTTTCACTGCTGATAATGACGGCAGGGCGCTGTTTCGTTGTTTGTAGATTGGTGAATGGGAATTTCACCAGAACTACATCACCGAAATTATAAGGAGTCATAGACGGCATCGTCATCGTTATCCCAAACCTTTGTAAAAGCCGCTTCGGAAGCTTGGGAGAATTGTTTGTGTAGTTGGATATCTTGGTCTCGTAGTCGAATAAAATCGATAAAATCGTTGATTTCTGCAAGTCGGTCGGGAGACATATGAACTAATTTTTCTACTATGTATTTCACTTGTGTCTGCATGGTACCCCCTTTTCAATTATCCCGGACAATCGAGTACCTCTTATTCTGCCATTCTATCCTTTATCGAATGTCTTGAGAAGGCGTTCATGGCATGCTTTTCGGACGCGGTCAATGCCGGAAAATCAGACTCTCTCGGCGTACACGTAGTACGCCGATCTGGGAGTATCGGTCAGAGTCGTGAAGAAGGCCCGTAAGCGGTATTCCCCTTTCTTCAGATCCACCGTGAACCGGGCGTAGCGGTCATTCCCGGAAATATCGGTACTGAGGCGGGGGAGTCCTTCGATGGCCAGGGTCGCATTCTTAAACGGCAGGGCCGTTCCCCCGGTGTAGAGCATCTCCGAACCGGGAGCGACGTTCCGGCTGTCCCACTCGATATCGTCACCGTCGATCCCCGCCTGGATGGCGTGTCCCGCTTCCTCGGGCCACCGGGCGAGTTCGAACTGATAGGTCCCGTCCTCTTCGGCTTCGATGGCCCAGTATCCGAAGCAGGAGTCGCCCTTTCGCACCTGCGCCTGATTCCAGACCACCCCGTGGTCCTGTTCGTTGCGCAGATCGTGGGAACAGAGTTTGACGCGCGGTTCATCGGACGAACCGACGCTGATCGGCACGTCGCCGTCAAACTGTTCGGCGCACTGGTCCCACCAGAGATCATAGGCGTCCTGCAGTTTCTGCACCAGATCCGGATGGTCCGCGGCGATATCCTGCTTCTGAGAGGGGTCGGCTTCGATATCGTAGAGCTCGTGCCGGTTTACCAACCGCCACTTGTTCTGCATGACGCAGCTCTTCCGCCATTTGACCGGATGGGCGATGCGTTGGGTATCGGTGGCCAGGCAGCGCTCCTCCCATATCGGATTCTTCTCGCCCTTGAGAAGCGGCGCAAACGACATCCCGTGGAAGCTCCGTTCCGGCGGCACCCGCACGCCGCATAGCTCGAGCAGGGTGGGCATGATATCGATATAGGCCGTCAACTCAATTATTGATCTCCCGCCGGTAATATGACCGTCGGGCCAGCGGATGAAGAAGGGGATCCGGTGTCCCCCTTCGTACTCGCTGCCCTTGAGTCCCCGCATGTCACTGTTGTACATCTCCGGTACGGTCTCTCCCATGCCGGTCTGACCGTTATCACTCATGAAGATGAGAATCGTGTTGTCTTCCATTTCCCACTCTGCCAGCTTCTGCCGCAGGAGGCCGAAATTCTCGTCGATATTGGAGATCATGCCCAGGAAGCGGGCATACTTTTCGCTTGCCGTCTTGTCCTTGTACTGCTCCCAGTACTTGGAATCGACATTGAACGGGCCATGGGGAGCATTGGTGGAGATATAACAGAAGAACGGTTCGTTCTTTTTCTCTTCGATGAATTGTAACGCCTCTCGGAAGAACACATCGGTGCAATAGCCTTCGAACGACCGGGGTTGGCCGTCGACCCAGTAGGTATCGTCGAAGTAGTCGTTGCCCCACCAGTCGGGCTGCTGGCTGATCCCGCCGCCGCCGTGCCGGACGACCCTGTCGAAACCCCGGTCTTCGGGACGCAGCGGGTAGTTGTCGCCCAGGTGCCACTTGCCGAACATCCCGGTGGCATACCCGCCCTCTTTCAGGGCGTCCGCGAGAGTCCACTCGTCCTTTCTCAGAAGCGAACGACCGCCGATGGTGTGCCAGACCCCGGTGGAATTACAGTTGTGGCCGGTCATGATTCCCGCCCGGGTAGGGGCACAGGTGGTTCCCGAGTGAAACTGCTCCATACGAACAGATTTGGAATGAAACCTGTCCAGGTGGGGTGTCAGTATGAATGGGTGCCCGCTGCACCCCATGGGGGGATATCCCTGGTCGTCCGTGATTACTAGTATAACATTCGGTTGTGTGCGCATGTGCCTGTCCTTTGCTTCGTGTGCGTTATTGTTGATGCCGACGGTGTCCGCCGCGGCTCCAGCCTTCTATGACCGGATTGTAATCGGTTTTGCCGATTCTGGCAATTCGATAGGTTGTTTGGGATTTTCTTTCTTTATCCGTGGGAAGTATCGAAACTCATGATTGCATCCCATTATGAACCTGGGTTAGAGTTAGCGATAGAAATGACAAAGATCCATTGCGTTGGTATACTACAAGAGAGAGCCACCACCTTTGGTGGTGGTCCACCAGCTTTCAGAGCTGGTGGGAATACGGGCTGTGCCCGTATATCTCTTGGAGCGAACGGGGTTGTTTCCACCAGCCCCCCTTTGGGGGGCTTAATGGAAGCCACCACCTTTGGTGGTGGTCGTTCACTGTGTCGATCGTATGGTTGATGAATTTAAGGAGAACAAGTTATGCATAGGACGATTCAGGTGAACATCTATCCCGGCGACACAGGATGGTACGTAGCCGAAGCGGTGCATCTGCCTGTAGTTACCCAAGGACGTACTTACGACGAGACTATCGCAAATCTTCGTGAGGCACTTGCCTTGCACTTGGAGGATGAGCCGGTTGAAGAGACCGGAATCTTGCCCAATGCGCCGATATTAATCACAATGGAGATGGAACCGGTACATGCCTAGGCTCAAGCGCCTTTCGGGTAAGGAGGTCATTATTATACTTCACAGTCTGGGATTTTCCACCTTCTCGCAACGTGGTAGTCATGTCAAACTACGACGGATTTCGACTACCGGATCAAAGGAAACTCTTACGATTCCTGTGCATAGAAATCTCGATACGGGAACTTTACGTGCAATTGTGCGACAAGCATCGCGTTATCTCTCGAAAAACGAGATCGCAAAGAGTTTTTATTTCGATGAACGATCCAGGTGAACAAGTGAATGTAATCAAGGATCTGGCGTGTGCGGAAGTACTGGCAGAGTTTCGCGAGCGGCGTACTCGGATCATCGATGCAACTCCGCCGGGTCAAACTCGATGGGCACCGTATTTCGCTCATGATCACATCTGTGGCGGAGGCGGATAAGATCGAAATACCGGAATTTAGTACCTTGTCTTTATCCCACCGAGCACAGAGCAAGGGGATTTACGAGTATCAAATTATTCTGATATCATGAATACTATATTCTATCCTGAGGGAAGCGAGATGAATCGGGACTCGTGGCAACCAAACATATCCAGTATTGCCCATGCGGCCGATCTTGAACGAGCCGTAGAAATCCTTCGCGAAGAGGGATGTCGGGAAATTTACCTGTTTGGATCTGTCGCATTAGGTGAGGTTGGATCTGATTCCGATATTGACATTGGAATTAGGGACTACCCACGAGAGCGGTTCTTTCATATATACGGCCGCCTATTGGTCGAACTGGAACATCAGATAGATCTAGTCGATTTTGGGCATCAATCGAAATTGTTCACCCTCCTCTCAGAAATCGGTGAGGTGCGGTGTATTGCGTGATCAGATTCGTAGGATTGAATTTCCAAATACTATCTCCACCTTCCCGCATGCCTCCAAGCCCTACAGGAAGCCCTCCGGATCATCGGTGGAGATGAATACGTTGCGCAGATGCCGCCACATCCGTGCCACTCCGTGTATATCTGTGGTTGCTTTTTTCTCCTCCCGGTTATCCCCACCCGACTGTCGTCAAATCCGCCTGCCCTCCTTCTCGTACAATTCGTCGATGTAGGTGTCTACGCTCTCTAAGATCCGCTTGTTGGTCTTGTCCCATACCCGGCGGATGTTCTTGACCGTCATGGCCTTGATGTCCGGCTCCATGGCGCTATCTTCCACCTCGTGCAGCTTGTCGGTCAGCATGGTGCCCGCCTGGATCAGGGTGTCGGAGATCTCCTCGCTGTGTGAGAGGCCCATCTCCTTCATCATCCGGAGCTGTTCCTTCTCCAGCACCATGATCGCCTTCTGCGCCTCCAGGGTGATGGCCTTGGCCTCCACATCCTTGCGGGCCATCAGGTAGTTCTCGTAGGAGTCCAGGTGATGGGCGATCTCCTTCTGCTTGGCGAAGTACACCGACCGCATCAGCTGCTTCTTGTAACGGCGCTTGTCCAGCAGCGACAGCGTCTGGTTGGACTCGATGCTGTGAAGCTCCTTGGAGAAGTCCTTGCTGTCGGTTAGGTCTCTGGGGGTGTAGCGCTCCAGGTCCTTATTCTCGTTCCGTTCCGTGGTCCAGTTACTCATGTTCTCGATCCTCCTGTGAATTGTGATTCATATAAAATAGATCCGTTCCAGACGGTTCAATATCCGCCGTGCCGTCGCCGTATCGATTCTCCGGCACCGGGACAGCAATCCGACGCCGGAGAGGTATCCGTCGAGGATCCGGCCGGTCCGGATCGTTCGCAGCCTGACCGCGGCGTGATCCCGCTCCTGCCGCAGCATCGTCTCCCCCATGGCGGACCGATTCCGGTCGAGGTATTGCGGATAGACGGGCTCGAAGGTCAGGACGTTCTCGGTTTTCCCGGCTGCCGTGCAGCGGCCCAGGTACACCCGTAAACCCTGCATGAAAGCCCCGAACACCACAGTGCAGCGGAAGCGTGTCTCGCCGTCGATCCGATGCAGGCTGCCGCAGTCGGCCGCCGCGAGAAGCCCGTCATACAGCACCGCCGCGTCGGCGAACCGGGAGAGGATATCCAGCTCCCGGTCGGTCGGCCGGATCCCCAGGCGTCCGGAAAATATCCGTTCGATGATCCTCCCTTGCAGACGCCGAACCGGCGGCGAGGAGATGATCCGGCCCTCGGCCGCGGTTCTCGCGAACATGCGGGTGAAGAACCGCATGGTGAGCCGCGGGGTCGGCGGCCGGGTCCTCCTCAGGAAATCTCTCAGCACCTCGGATCCGCATACGTTGAAGAGAGTCCGGAGATAGGATGTACTCAGTGTCCCGAGCAGGTCTCTCTCCGCCGGCCGATGTATCCACACGAGGAGGAACGCGCACACCCCCTGCATTATGCTGCGGATGTTGTAGGCGGCCGTCTCCGCCGTGAGCAGCACCGCCGCCTCCAGACGGAGTCTGCGCACCCGGCTTGTGTACACATGCAGGCTACTCATTGACCAGCACCACCCCGATCCGCTTCAGGACCTCCGCCGCCTCCTTGAAGAGGGAGAAGTCGTTGGTCTCGTTGACGATCCGCATCCGGATGTAGCAGTTCTTCACCTCGGCGTACACCCGCTCGTCTTGGAATAGTCGGAGCAGTTCGGCGGTCAGGATCTCGCCGCGCTCCTCCGGTGGAGTCTCGAGTCGCCGGAGTTCTCCGCTCTCCGCGTGTTCGAGTTCCAGCATCCCGGGGGAGCGGATAGTGACGGTACCCACCAGTTCCGGGATGACGCCGTCCGGGCGCCGCCAGCACGGGACGATGGCGTTCTCCTTCTCCGCCAGGATCTCGTTCAGGAACGCCACCTCATCCTCCAGTTCGGTCACCGTGCTCTGTAGTTCGGCATTCTCCTCCCGGGCGGTCGTGTAGCGCACGTACACCAGTGCCAGCACGCCGATGGACAGGAAGAGCAGGATGTAGGCGAACTCCGCCAGCGAGTAGTGGAGTACCGTCGATTCTCCCCCGGGCGCAGTCACGATACCCTCTCCACCTTGCGCTCCAGGAGCTCGATCAGCCCGTCCAGCACCCCGTTGAGTTCCCCCGTCTCGGTGCGGAAACCCGCAAGTGCGTCAGCTACCGGCGCCAGCGGCAGTGAGTCGAATCCGTTCCTGACCCGGTCCGACGCGGTGGACAGCTCCCGCAGGGCGTCACCCTGGGCAGACAATTCCCGGGTGAACCGCCCCGTCTCGCCGGCAAGGCTGTTGCCCGTTGCCGTCAACTCACGGGAGAAGGACTCCACGGCTCCGGAGAAGACCCGCAGCGCCTCTAGATACGCCTGTTCCTGTTCGCCGATAGCGGCGGCGGTGCGGGTGCGTTCGTCCAGGTAGAGCTTGATGGTCTCGAAGGTGTCACGATAGCTGTGGGAGAACTCCTCGGCGATCTCCTTCAGCAGGCGGTAACTGCGCTCCAACCCCTCGTCCTCCCCGCCGTGGTCTTTCAGGTAGTGTCCTCGGGCCATGCTGCGGAAGAGGATGCCGGCGATGGAGGTCGTCACGGAGACGCCCACGTAGTAGAGGGCGGAGTGGAATACCGCGTCCCCCTGATCGGCCGTGCCGACGGCGTTCAGCCGGTAGAACAGCGTCACTAAGGACATCAGGGTGTAGAGAAAGCCGAGGTAGTAGATCGTGTCGATGTGATGCTCCGCCGAACGTTCCTCCTGCGAACCACTCGTCGAGACCATCACGATGATCCCGTACACGCCGATCATGGCCGTAGGCAGCAGGAACACCGCGTTGCCTCCCGTCTCCCCGGTGTAGAATATCAGTATGAACCCTCCTGCCGCGAACAGCAGGTAGAGCAGATTGAGTACTGTCTTGGTTCCCCGGCGCATATTTCCTCCTTCTATTTATCTATGCGATTCGTACACGACCCTGGGGTTGTCGCCGCAGCTATAGACGCCGGCCTGCCAGTCCAGGCACAACCAGTAGTCGGAATGCCCCCGCGGCGTCAGGTAGGACACCGACCGACCCGGGTACATCCTTCTCGTCTCAGTCACGGCATCCGACCATGCCGCTCCAACAAACACCTCACACCAGGCGTGCCCTCCCTGGCTGCAGCTGCCGTGCACAATCCGCGCCCTCCCGCCTATGGCCTCCACGCACGATGCCAGCAGGACGGCGAAGTCGTCGCAATCGCCGGCAAGGCCCAGGGCGATGGTCCGGTCGGCCGGCGAGTAGTAGTCCCCCTGTTCGAACAGCGGGTCGTTCACGTACTTCCACTTACCCGCGACGTAGCGGTGGATCGTCAGGATCTGCCGGATCCCCTCCCTGCTCGGATCGAGGTCGGTCCCAGGATGCCGGTAGTAGCTGCCGGGATGGTCCGAGGCTAGTTTGACGGCGAAGTCCCGCACCCTCGGCGAGGAGGGCCGCACCGCCTCGTCGTACGTTCCGACTTTCTCGATCTCCGCGGCCGCCTCACGGTCGTACTCCAGCTCCTCGAGCCGCCGCGAGAGGCGGGTGAGTTCCTCCCGATACTCACCGTTCCGTTCTTTTACCGCCTCGAACCGCGCCATCTCGTCCTCCATCGCGGCGATCCTCCGGTTCAGCTCTTCGATGAGACGCCGCTGTTCCTCGGGGTTCTCCTCGTGCTCCTCCGCGATCTCCTTCGCATATTGTTCCACCTCGTCCTCGATACCCTTTAGGTTCCGGAAAGCCGGATCGATCTCGGCCAGGATCGCATCCAGCTCCCCGGCGTACACCACCTGTTCGGCGTCCGGCAACAGATACGCGGCTGCGGCCGTCGAGGCGATGAGGAATGCCGGAACCAGAAAGGTGAACCGCCGCCGGCGTACCAGCGGGGTGTGCGATACGTAGCGCGCCGTCAGGAAGAAATAGATCCCCGCCGCAATGAGGACGCCGTCGTTATCGATCCAACCCGGTTCAGCCGGAAACACCGCCATAATCATCATCGCGGTTCCGCAGACCAGGTTGACCCAGAAAGGGAGCCGCTTGTATCCATTGATAAGGAGCAACCATGCCGTGACAAGCGTGTCGGCGGTAAGGATCCATCCCGCCGACTCCGGGTCCCACGGTATCCACTCAACCCACCCGATCAAACCGCGTACCCGCGGGTACACCAGTAAGGCCGCCGTTACCAGCAGCATGGCCACTCCCGTATACCCTGCAAGGCGCACTATTGTTCGGGCGTTTCGGACCAGACTCACCGTTCCCTCCTCTCGACTTCTTGTCACCTCTTCTCTGGTGGAGATAGATAAAGCAGGAAGCGTGCCAATCACATCCGGCGTCGTGTGGCCTCATCTATCTTTGTTTTGTCTCTGTATTGGCACACTTTCTGCAAGAAAAGGCAGGAGGAGGAGTGTATTCTCTGCGTTTTTCGATGATTCAGACGAAATTCCGACGATCCAGGCGGTTTGCGATGGAACGAGTATGGTTTTATAAAGCCGAGTACATAAAAAATCTTGTATCGATACAAGAAATATTCTACACTTGGTGTATGAAATGCAGCATGTTGTGTGCCTGGCTGGGGCAGCGGGACATCGACGCGGCCGCAGCACCGGCGAACGAAACCGGGCCCATCGCCATGGCGCTGGACACCGGGAAGTTCCGTAGACTCACCCTGCTTTCCAACTATCCGTCCGAGGAGACCGATCGGTACGTCGTGTGGCTTGGAGACAGGTACCCGGACCTGGAGGTGGGCCTCTATCCGGTTGCACTCACGACGCCTACGGCGTACGAGGAGATCTACACCGCCGCCGACCGGGTGCTGCGGGAGACGGCTGATGCCGATACCGCTCTCACCTTCCATCTCAGTCCGGGGACGCCGGCCATGGCTTCGGTGTGGATCATCCTGGCGAACGGCAGGTATGGAGCCAACCTGGTAGAGACCCACAGGAATACCGGCTTCAAGGAGGTGCGCCTCCCCTTCGACATCCTGGCCCGGTACCGGCCGGAGCGCGGTCTGGAGACCCACATCTCCGCCCTGGAGGACGAGTTGCTTCCGGAGAGCCCGGCCTTCGACCGGATCATCCACCGTTCCGATACCATGCGCCGGGCCGTCGCCAAGGCCAAGCGTGCGGCGGTGTTCGACGTGCCGGTGCTGCTCCTAGGCGAGTCAGGTACCGGCAAGGAGTTGTTCGCAAAGGCTATTCACGCCGCCTCGGAAAGGTCGTCCGGACCCTTCGTGCCCGTCAACTGCGGCGCCATCCCGCCGACACTGGCCGAGTCGGCCCTGTTCGGCCACGCCAAGGGCGCCTTCACCGGCGCCACCACCGCCCAGCCCGGTTATCTCGAGCAGGCCCACGGGGGCACCCTCTTTCTCGACGAGATCGGCGACCTCGGCCTGGACCTGCAGGTGAAGCTCCTCCGGGTTCTGAACGACCGCCGGGTCCGCCGGGTCGGGGATGAACACGAACGCACCGTAGACTTTCGTCTCATCAGCGCCACCAACCGATACCTGGCAGGAGACGTGGCGGAGGAGCGCTTCCGGCAGGATCTCTTCCACCGCATCGCCGTGGGAGTGATCAAGCTGCCGCCCCTCCGGCAGCGTGGAGAAGACCTGCTGCATCTCACCGAGTTCCTGGTGCGAAACCTGAACGATGAGTTCGCCAAGACCCCCGGTTGGAAGGAGAAGTCATTGAACGTGGGTGCCATGCGGGTGATCACCGAGCACCCCTGGCCCGGTAACGTCCGGGAACTGATCAACACCCTCACCCGGGCTTTCGTGTTCAACGGTGGCACCGAGATCGACGAGACCGCCGTGCGGGACGCCCTGCTCCCCTTGGGGCCGCCGCAGGACGGGGTGCTCCACAAGCCGCTGGTGGAAGGCTTCTCCATCGAGACGGTGATTCGCGAGACCGCGGCCCACTATCTCGAGCGTGCCATGGAGCAGGCCGGCGGCAACAAGACCCGAGCGGCGGCGCTCCTGGGGCTGGGCAGCTACCAGACCCTCTCGAACTGGCTGGAGCGGTACGGGGTAGACTAATAGAGTAGACTATTCCGGAGAATGCATGGTCTTCGGTGCTCGCGGCTCAAGATGATGTCTGATACCGGATTTATATGTCACCTTCCGGCGGTCCGTTTCATGTATTCCCGGTTTGACTCACCCACACACCGCGTATACAATGATCTCTGAGGATGGAATGAAATCGTTACCGATAGGCATCAGCACCTTCAGGTTTCTCATCGAGGACGACATGGTATATGTCGACAAGACGGGCATCATACGGCCGCTCGTGTCCGTAAAAGGTCGATATTTCCTTTCGCGACCGAGGCGTTTCGGGAAAAGCCTGCTGGTGGACACCCTGAAGGAACTCTTTGAGGGGAACGAATCTTTGTTTCGCGGTCTTGCCATCTATGATTCATGGGACTGGTCTAAGGAGTATGCAGTTCTCAAGATCGATTTTACCGGAGGGACACTTCGATCGAAGCAGGACCTGGTCGACAAGCTGATGCCGATACTAAAACGTCAGGCAGAGCGGTTCGGAGCCTCACTCACTGCACGCGGCGTCTCCAATCGATTACATGAAGTGATTCAGGCCATGTACGATGCAACGGGGAATCCGATCGTAGTCTTGGTGGATGAATACGATAAGCCGTTGCTGGACAATATCGAGCATCCCGAGAGGGCGATGGAGATCAAGACGGTTCAAGACCACCTGCCGGGCGGAGAAGGCAATCCGGCCCTCGAGCAGGTCAAGGCGAAGGGGTATGCCGAGAAATATACCGGACAATCACAACGGGCGGTCTTCGAGGTAGGACTCGTTTTCAGTCGCACGAAAAGAAACATCGATCGCTTCGATTACCTACAGAGACAGAGGATAGTGGAGTAGTATTGTATGGACTCCTTCGATTACCAAAAAGCTCGCGAGTTCCAGGAGCAAAAAGAGAGAACCCGCAGGAAGCAGATCGAACGAAGGCTTGCGACGGCCATGTCGGACGCGGATGCGATCGTCAAGACAATTGTCCGGAAGTACCATCCCACGAGGATCTATCAGTGGGGCAGTCTCGTGGATACGGATCTCTTCGCGGAGTATTCCGACATCGACATTGCCGTCGAGGGCATCGCCGACGCGGAGGAGTATTTCAGGCTCCTCGGCGATGTATGGAAGATGACCGATCTCCCCCTGGATATCGTCCAACTCGAGAAGATCGAACCGGAGTTCAGGCAGCAGATCGTACAATATGGGAAACTCGTCTATGCCGCAGAATGAGCGTATGGTATCTTTGAAGTCACATATCCGAAAGACCCGACAGGTACTCGGGAAACTGGAGGAGTACTATACGGAGTATACCCGGAGTGAGATGGACCCGAAAAATCGGAAACGGTCGGATGCCATCGTGCTCTCGGATATCTTCGTGAACTACTACACGTGTCTGGAGACTCTGTTTCATCGAATATCGCAGTCGTTCGAGAATGAATTGAGACCGGAGCGATGGCATCAGGATCTTCTCGAGAAGATGACCATCGAGATCGAAGGTGTCCGGAAGGCGGTGATTTCGGACGCTACATTCGCAAACCTGCAGGAATTGCTCAAGTTTCGTCACTTCAAACGGTACTACTATGAACTCGACTATGACTGGGAGAAGATCGAGTTTCTCATGAAAAAATTTATGCGTGTGACATCGGTAATACATGCGGAACTCGACGCCTTCTCCCGCTTCTTGGATACACTAGCCTAGGCATCTCACGGAGTCAGACTCCCGATTCCCCTTTGCCCGATTCTCCTTTATCCGCCGACCTTCCCGGACCCGACAGCGAGACCGCACCCACGGGACAGCCCCGGGGAAAAGGACTCGACGGTCACCATCCCCATGAGCATGGAGGACCTGGCCCGGTATTTCGGTGTCGCCCGCCCCTCACTGTCTCAGGGCTTCATCGACCTGCAGAAGGAGAGGCGCATCTGGAAAGAGGGGAGGAGGATCGTCCTCGTTGAGGGATACTGGTAATGTTTGAATCCATGTGTGCGTGACGGGGTGTCACGCACACACGCGGCGCAGTATGATGAGGCTACGGAAGGGTGGCAATGAATCCGGTGTCGACGGTTCCTTGTACCGACCGTCCTGCCGCATACACCGTGCCAGTTGTCGGCGAGACTGCCGCGCAATACCCATAGGTTTGCGGCCAGACGGCGGTCTCCGCGGCTATACGATGAGTGTCGACGTATGTTCCCGCGGTGTCGTACTCCGCAAACACCGCGTCAGTAGATGAGATCGGCGGGGTATCGTGGAGGGTCTCTACGGCTTCTCCCACGACTACGGCGTTCCCGTCGCCGTTCACGGCTACCGAATGGTAGCGCACCCGGAATGCGTTACCGGTTCCCTCCGGGCCGTATAACCCAAAAGGAGATAACATGCAAAAAATACTGATCATTATCAATGATGCGCCTTATGGAACTGAAAAGGCGTATAATGCTTTGCGAATGGCAATGACGCTTCAGAAAGAACATGCCGACTCGGTAGAAATGAAAATGTTCCTGCTGGGGGATGCTGTGTTCTGCGGATTGCCCAATCGGACAATTCCGAATGGCTACGATAACATTGAACGAATGTTAAAATCGGTTATCAAAAAAGTCGGGGAAGTAAAAAGCTGCGGCGGATGCTCTGAAGCTCGCGCCCCGTTATGTGAGAGAAAGATGAAAGACATGTTTGCCCAACTGGAAGATATCAACAAGCGACCCGATCCGTTCGAGTTCTACACAGCGGAGGACCTCTGGACAGACGAGCACACCTCGGAGCAGATGCTCGCCTATCACCTCAACACCGAGATTGATGTTTCCTCTCGTCGAAAGGAGTTCATCGAGCGTTCAGCAGACTGGATCGCCACTCGCTTTCATGTAAACCAAGGAACCCGGATTGCCGATTTTGGCTGTGGCCCTGGACTTTATGCGAATCGGTTAGGGAAACTCGGCGCGCATGTGACAGGTATCGATTTCTCGAAACGTTCGATCGACTACGCTCGCGGCGTTGCGACAGACCAAGGTCTGAGAGTGGAGTACGTTAACCGGAACTACTTTGATTTTGAAACGGACGCGCAGTTCGACCTGATTATGATGATTATGTGCGATTTCTGCGCACTCAGCTCTTCTCAGCGCACCACCATACTTCCGGAAATTCCACTTACTGCTTGCACCCGGTGGCTCTGTGCTTCTCGACGTCTATTCCCTGAACATGTTTGACGAGCGTGAAGAGACAAGTTCATATGGAGTGAATCTGCTTAATGGATTCTGGTCCGCCGAGAAGTACTATGGATTTCTGAACACGTTCAAATACGACGATGCAAAGGTGATTTTGGACAAGCACACCGTCGTGGAAGCGGAGCGGAGCCGTACCGTCTATAACTGGCTGCAGTGCTTCTCTCCCGAATCTCTGCGGACCGAGTTTGAGAAAGCAGGATTTACACAGCAGGACATCTACGCTGACGTTGCTGGAACGCTATTTGATGAGACGGCTTCCGAATTCGCCGTCGTTGCCAGTAAGGGATAACGATCACAGAACAAACCCTTGCACTTTACGTCGCTATACGCGCCGAGAGTGAAGGCAAGCGTTGTGTGGCATAATAAAGAGCTTTTTACCTAGAAGTTATATAGTATCAACTATACCGGTGACGTCGGGTTCCAGGGTTACAAGCTGAGCGGTCACGCTCCTTC
>CAZAKE010000104.1:0-16791 GCA_964485495.1 uncultured Spirochaetales bacterium | reverse complement strand
GATGGACGACGACCGCATCGGGAATGCCATCGGATTCTTCAGGCAACTCGGAATGCAGATCCTCACCGCGGTTCCCACCGAGAAGATCGAGATCATCGCCCCCTTCATGGACCGCATCAACCCGGTGATTCGCAAGGACTACCGGGCCTACATCAGAGATTATGCGGTACTCACGGCAACGATGGAATCGACGGAGATGGGGTCGTCGGAGATGGGGTCGTCGGAGATGGGGTCGTCGGGGGCAATCTCCACATGACTCCTGTAGAGCCGACCCCGGATTTCGTTTCCTCGACGGCCAGGAAAATACTCATCTCTTTTACCGAGGCGTATCCGTTGTCGGCCCACTACAAGGGCGGTTCGAGGCTCAGACTCGGCGGATGGGACAGGCGGTTTCCCGAGATCATCCGGCGAGTCGAGGCTAAGGAGGAGTTTCTCTCCGCGGTGGAAGAGCTCGTGTCCGCGGGCGTGTTGTCGGTGAAGTGGCAGAAGTTCAGGGAGGGTGACCGTGTTCACGGCCTCTATCTGGAGGATCCCGAGGCGATGTTCAGGATCGTCGGGTCGACCCATCCGGAATCGGAACGGAGTGAGATGCTCGAGGTGCTCGAGACGTGCCGTTCGAGTGGACAGGGAGAACCCTCCGATAGAGCCGTCTCCGATTGCGTCGAAACGCTTTCGAACTACCTTCGTGCACTCCTCGAATCGAGACACCCGGTTCCTGTCTCGGATGCCGCGGAGCTGCGAGATGTCCTGCGACTGGCGTCCCTCGAGCCGGAAGTCGTGTCCGGGTATCCCATTCGTTCCGTAAGCATACGCCTGTTCGGTGATTCCAAACGGATCGAGAGGATACTGAAGACCGCGGACAGGATCGCGGAGGCGGCCTGGGGAAGGAAGCTGTCGGAGTATCTGGTTCTCGATCGCAGGTATCCGGAGACGACGTGTAAGGGCCGCTTCATTCTGAATTTCACAGATGGCCGCGAGTGGGACTTCTCGGCCCGGGCTGGAGAACGACCTATGCCCGTCACGCTCCCCGCCGAGACGGTTTCTATGCTCGATTGGCTCAGTTGGGTCGAACCGCCGGAGAGACCGCCTAGAAACAGGCCGCCGCGAGTCCTCTCCATCGAGAACAAGGAGACTTTCCATGTTATCGATATTCATGAACTCCCCTTCGACGGCTATGTCTACACCTCCGGGCATCCCAACGATGCCGATCTGGCGTTGTTACGACTGTGTGCCGGTGCCGGCGCCGAAATTCTTCATTTTGGGGATCTCGATCCGGACGGCATCCTGATTCTCCGGGAACTCGACAGGGCGCTGCCGGAGGGGTGTACGCCCTGGATGATGTCGGCGGCGGTTCATGCACGATACCTGGAGTTCGGCAGGTCCCTCTCTCCCGCGGCTCTCAAGCGGATCTCCTCTCTTGCCTATGAGCCTGCCGGAGACCTGATCGATGCGATCCGGCAAACCGGAATCGGCGTCGAGCAGGAGGTGATCGATCTGGGAGACCTTGCCGAAGAGCCTGGAAATTTCCTCTGATCATATCGACACAGTCCTGTTGCTACTGGTACGGGGTTTTCGGAGATTGTAGCCCCTTGAAGAATTTGATACACGCCGGCACCAGGTTCCCGGGACCTGCATACCGGATTAGATCGCCGAAACCGATTCGCCCCTTCGTTAATTCAGCCCTGATCAACCCCATGGAGCGCGTATGCCCCGGCTTCATCAGGGCGCGGTACTTGTTTTCGAACCGGTCGAGTGCCGCCAGCCGTCTCTCGGATGTGGAGCTGATCCGGTCGCGTTCCGGGTTCTGATCGAGGATGTATGAGGGACGGTCGATCTTCAGGCAGGGACCGAACCGGGCCAGCAGCCGCATCCAAAGGTCATAGTCGTGAAACGCCGGCATCTCCGGATCGAAGCCGCCTACCGTTCGCAGATACCGGGTCCGGGTCAGGACCTGGTTACCGATACGGTTGTAGTGGAGGAGCCTCGAGAGGGTGATGTGCCCGGTACCACTTCGTCTTACCGGGAGTTTCGGGGCCGGACGACCGGCCCGGTTTCTCACGTACACGGTCGAGGCCACGCACGAGAGTCCCGGCTTGTAGGACTCGATGAGCGATTCGATCCGAAAGGGCAGGAACTCGTCGTCGTCGTCGAGGCCGGTGATGTACTCGCCATGCGCCGCCGCGATGGCCGTGTTCCGGGCTGCAGGCGCACCCTGGCCCTCGGCGTTTCTATACAGTAGCACCACCCGCCGTTTTCCGTCGAATGCCCCCTCCCATCGTCGGACACCGCCCTCCTGCTTCATGTCTCCGTGAGTACTCGAAATCTGTGTTGTCAAAACCTGTGCCACGACGGTGCAGAGCGCGGCGACAGTATTGTCGCTGGAACCGTCGTCTACGATGATCAGCTCCACCTGCGGGTATGTCTGCTTCAACACGCTCACCACCGCGCGTGTCGCCATCTCGCACCTGTTACGGGTAGGCATGTACACGGTCACGAGTGGGGGTGTGGTATCGGTCGTTGAATCACCCATGGTCCCTCCGGAATTTGATAGTACCCTACCGACGATATTTTTCCTATTTTTTTTATATTTTCTTCGAATTCCCTGAAGCACCGCGAACGAAAGGGTCCTAACCATATACGTGACCGCAGCATCGAAACACGAAAATTTGATGCAATAGATCACAGAAACACAATTCGGAGGGGAAAGAGGATGCAAAAAGAGCAGTTTGAAAAAACGGGGGTGACGGTGAACGACAGGAATGAACTCACGATGCAACTGCTGATACGCTGTTACATCCACCAGGTGTGCCGGTGTGACGAGGCCAAGGCCAGGCTCCTCATGGCCGCCATCAAACGGGAATCGGTGCGCATGCGGTTACTCAGGCGGCTTGAGGCCTCGACAGCCTCGACCGCGGTTCGGGAACCCATCGCGGAACAACCGAAAGATCCGTTATGTGGTGAGACCCGCCGGAATAGAGGAGCTGACCCGCGGGAGCCGCCGGTCGCGAGTCTGACGAACGCCATTCGGATAGACGGCGGCCGTCTCTTGTAGTAGACTCCTATTTAGACTCCTATTGTAGAGTACCGCAAGCAATGAAATGAAAAGACGAACAAGAGACAAATAAAAGGATGACACATGGACAATACATTCGCACAATTTGGAATCCCTGATGCGTGGCTCTTCGACGGAATCCTACTGGCCGACGGTGCCTGGGGCACGGAGATGTTGAAACGCGGCCTACCGCAGGGCGATGGCCCCGAGGGCTGGAACCTGTCGAAACCCGACGCGGTCCGCGAGGTTCCGGCGGCCTACGCCGACGCCGGCAGCCGGGTGGTGCTGACCAACACCTTCGGCGGCAGCAGCCTGCAGTTGGAGCGCCACGGCCTGGCAGACAAGGCCGTCGAGATCAATCGCATCGGGGCCGAGATCACGGCGGAGGCGGTGGGAGACCGGGCTATCACGGCCGGCGACATCGGACCTTCCGGCAAGATGGTCCTGATGGGCGAGGTGACCGAGGAGCAGCTCCTGGAGGCCTTCACCGAGCAGGCCGAGGCCCTGAAGGCGGGGGGCGCCAAATGGCTGGTGATCGAGACAATGACCGATCTGCAGGAGATGCTGGCCGCGGTGAAGGCGGCGGCGTCCACCGGGCTGCCGGTGGTGGCCTCGATGACCTACGAGACCCAGAAGCGTGAAACCGGCATCACCTACGCCACGATCATGGGAAACAAGCCACAGGACTGCGTCCCGGCCTGCATCGAGGCGGGGGCTTCGATCATCGGCGCCAACTGCGGCACCGGAATCGATAATTATATTGCCCTGGCCGCGGAGCTCGCGGGACTCACCGACGCTCCGGTGTGGATCAAGGCCAACGCCGGCCTGCCCGAGCTGATCGACGGCCAGGTTACCTATACGATGACGGCCGAGACCTACGCGTCTCACGTTCCGGCCCTCCTGGACGCCGGTACCACCGCCGTCGGCGGCTGCTGCGGCACCGGCCCGGAGTATATCCGTGCCATCAGAAAGGTCCTCGAGAGCCGGTAGTTCGACAGCCGGTTTCCTCACGGGACCCACGGCCCGGAGCCATACCACCTATGGCCATAAGCCATAGGTGACGGTAGTAGGCCCCATGATCGCATAGAACCTCGGAAAATATGGAAAAAAAAGACTGAACATGACAAAAAAATAATCAAAAAAACTTGCATTCGAAAATGGGTTGTACTACAGTAATCCCGGGTCGGAATTCACGAGCCGGCATCGTGCGGTCTCGCGTCGGGTAAGGTGGGTCGCGAAGGTACACAGCACGATTAGAATGAATGTAGTCAATCATAACAAAGTAAGAGAAAAATCATGTACAAAATTCTTTTCATCGACGACGATCGCAACCAGTTCATGCTCCTCCGCAACAGGCTTCCCGAGAACATCTATCTCTTCTCGACTGAAGGATCCGGCGGCCTCGACATAGTCCGCAGGGAGCATCCCGATCTGGTGTTGCTGGACTGGAAGCTTCAGGACATGGACGGCCTCGAGGTGTTGAAACGCATCAAATCCATGCCCGACGCGCCGCCGGTGATCATGTTGACCGGCTATACGTCCATCGATTATATCGTGAAGGCGATGAAGGCCGGTGCGGACGATTACGTGACCAAGCCCTATCACACGGTCACCCTCCGCAAGATCATCCAGTCGGTATTCTACCGGCTTCCGCCTATTCCACATTTCGGGAGTACGACACAGGAACTCGACAATGTGGTCGGCGAGAGCCCGAGTATCCGCCGGGTGAAGGATTGCATCGTCAAATACGCGAGCTCCGAACTCCCCGTCCTGATCTACGGCGAATCCGGCACCGGCAAAGAACTGGTCGCGCGGGCCATCCACGAACTCTCCTCCCGTAAAGAAGGTCTCTTCATCGCCCGCAACTGCGCGGCAATCCCCATCACCATCCTTGAGTCGGAGCTGTTCGGTACGGAAAGGGGCGCGTACACCGATGCGGCGAATCGCGCGGGATGCTTCGAACTGGCCGAAGGGGGCACCCTCTTCCTCGACGAGATCGGCGAGATGGATACTGCGGCCCAGGCAAAGATCCTCCGGGTTCTGGAGTCCGGCGAGGTCACCCGTCTCGGCGGCATGAGTTCGATCAGGACCAACGTGAGAATCGTCTCGGCAACCAACCGCAACCTCAAAGAGGCCATCGACCAGGGCACCTTCCGGCAGGATCTCTTCTACCGCATCAACACCCTGACCATCAGGCTTCCTCCTCTCCGAGAACGAATCCACGACGTCCCGCTCCTGGCCCTCATGCTGCTGCGGCGTCACGGCAGCGACAAGGATATCTCCTCGGCCGCCCGAGAGAAGCTCAAGGAGTACAACTGGCCGGGCAATGTCCGCGAGCTTTGGAACGTGATCGTCCGAGCCGACCTCCTCTGTCACAACTGCGTCATCCGCCCCGGACATATCACCTTCGACGATGATTTTTTTCGGTAGGCACCTCGAAAAACAATCCATATTGCTGTAGCGAGAGTGTTTACTCTATACAGAGTATGGTTTTTCGTATGAGTATGAGATCGAACCAGTTTTTCGAGGTGCCCGCATGAATACAGACTACACGCCACTACTCCGAACAGCGATCAACGCCGCCCTTCAGGCCGGCAAGAAGATCATGGAGGTCTATCGCGCCGTCGACCCTGCCGCGGCAGCCGAAAACCCGCGGAAACAGCACGACCCGCCCTCGGCCTTCGAGGTGGAGTACAAGGCGGACGAGTCGCCCCTCACCATCGCCGATAAACGGGCCCACGTCTGCATTATGGATGCACTCCGCAACGCCCATCCTGAGATCCCGGTCTTGAGCGAGGAGGGCCGGGAATTTTCCTATTCTGAACGACATGAATGGACGCGCTATTGGCTGGTGGACCCGTTGGACGGCACCAAGGACTTCATCAAGCGCAACGGTGAGTTCACCGTCAATATCGCCCTGGTTGAAAGGGCAGTTAGAGGGGAGAAGCGAGAGTCCATAGTTCGGCGGGCTGCGTACGAACCGGTCCTCGGCGTCGTGTACCTGCCGGTGAAGGACATCCTCTACTACGCCGCTCCCGGAGTCGGGATTTTCCGGGCTACCGAGTGTCTCGCGAAAACAGCGCAAAAAACCAATGGAAAGTCGTCGGCCGCCCGCATGGATTCGGCCGTGAAGATCCCCGACGGCCCTCCCCCACCCGTCGGAACCGTCCGCGTGGTGGCCAGCCGCAACCACATGAACGACGAGACGCGGCAGTACATCGACTCCCTGCATCAGAAGTTTGACACCGTAGAGACCCTCAACTGCGGCAGCTCCCTGAAGATCTGCGCCGTGGCCGAAGGCACCGCGGACCTCTACCCCCGCTTCGGGCCGACCTACGAGTGGGATATCGCCGCCGGTTACGCCGTGGCGACCGGCGCCGGCTGCACCATGACCCGCACCGACGGCTCACCGCTGGAGTTCAACAAGGAAGACCTGCTGAATCCGTTCTTTCTGGTTGAGGCGAAGGGATTTAAGAAAGATCTGAAGGGGTAAAGTGAACGACCACCGCCATAGGCGGTGAGGCCAATTCGCCAGGCGATTTGGCCCAGGTGGCTCTCTCTTGTAGTAGAAAGAAAGAGAGAGAAAGAGCTTGTCGACCGGCGAGACGGTCCGGCTGCAGCACAATACACCATATACCCAACACACAGGAGCACTACAGTGACCGACCATCTGATCACCCCCCACGGCGGGGAACTCATTAATCGCATCGTGGACGCCGCGGCGGCGGCCGCCCTCAAAGCACAATCCAAGGACTGGAAGTCCCTGGACCTCACTCCCCGGCAGCTCTGCGATCTGGAGATGATCGTCAACGGCGCTTTCTCGCCCCTCACGGGCTTCATGAACAAGGCCGATTACGAGAAGGTCTGCGCCGACATGCGGCTGGCCGACACCACACTCTGGCCCATGCCCATCACCCTGGACGTGAGCGAGGAGTTCGCCAAGGAGCTGAAAGAAGGCGAGAAGGTGGCCCTGCGCGATCCGGAGGGGATGATGCCGGCCGTCTTGACGGTGGGCGACGTGTGGCGGCCGGACAAGCGGGCCGAGGCCGAGTCGGTCTTCGGCACCGCCGACACGGAACACCCCGCGGTGGACTACCTGATGAACACCGCCGGCCCCTGGTATGTAGGCGGCACGGTGGAGGGGATCCAGACCCCGGAGCATTACGACTTCAAGCCCCTGCGGCACACCCCGGCGGAGCTGCGAAATCAGTTCGCGCGCCTGGGGTGGCGCACGGTGATCGCCTTCCAGACCCGGAACCCGATGCACCGGGCCCACTTCGAACTCACCGAGCGGGCCGTAAAGGAGTACGAGGCCAACCTGCTGATCCACCCGGTGGTGGGCATGACCAAGCCCGGCGACATCGACCACTACACCCGGGTGCGCTGCTACCAGGCGCTCCTTCCGCATTACCCCAAGAACACGGTGATGCTGAGCCTCTTGCCCCTGGCGATGCGCATGGGCGGCCCCAGAGAGGCCCTCTGGCACGCCATCATCCGCAAGAACCACGGCTGCACCCACCTGATCGTGGGCCGCGACCACGCCGGCCCGGGCAGCGACTCGCAAGGCAACCCCTTCTACGGGCCCTACGACGCCCAGGACCTCCTGAAAGCGCACCAGGAGGAGCTGGGGATGCGGATGGTGCCCTTCCGGCTGATGGTGTACCTGGCGGAGCAGGACAAGTACACGCCCATCGACGAAGTCAAAGAGGGCGAGAAGACCCTGAACATCTCGGGCACGGAGCTGCGCTCCCGGTTGGCCGAGGGCCGAGAGATCCCCGGCTGGTTCACCTTTCCAGCGATTGCCGAGGAGCTCCGCAAGACCCATCCACCCAAACACCGGCAGGGCTTCACGCTCTTCTTCACCGGCCTCTCGGGCTCGGGCAAGTCTACCATCGCCAACGCGGTGCTGGTGAAGCTCCTTGAGATGGGCGGCCGCCCGGTGACGCTGCTGGACGGAGACATCGTGCGCAAGAACCTCTCCTCGGAGCTGGGCTTTTCCAAGGAGCACCGTGACCTGAACATCCTGCGCATCGGCTTCGTGGCCAACGAGATCACCAAGAACGGCGGCATCGCCATCTGCGCGCCCATCGCGCCGTACGACGCCATCCGCAAGCAGAACGAGGCCTTGATCTCGGCTAACGGCGGCTATATCCTGATCCACGTGGCCACGCCGCTTGCGGTATGCGAGCGGCGCGACCGCAAGGGGCTCTACGCCAAGGCCCGGGCGGGGATCATCAAGGAGTTCACCGGCATCTCCGACCCCTACGAAGTCCCGGAGGACGCCGACCTGGTAATCGACACCACCGACATCACCCCGGAGGAGGCGGCCCAGCAGGTGCTGCTGCACGTGGAGAAGGTGGGCTACCTCGGCGGGCAGATCGAGTATTAGGGTAGGGCAAAAGGTACGCTTGGGCGCGCTTTTCTTGGCCTCTTGAATAATTTGGGCGTGCCCCTCGGGGAGGATTCAGGGTCGGGCTCAGCTAATCCAAATATGAGTACAGTCATATTTGGATTAGCTTCATCTCTATGTGTTGTTTACCTTTTCGAGGCGATTCGACGAGGCACGAAGTCGATATCGCAGAAAAGGATATGATCCAAAGAAATACCATTGCGAATTGCGTAAAATACGAGAGAAGTATTGTCGGGGGTTCCGTCCGGCGGGTTAAATCAGGGAGCTATGCGCCGACATAGCTGGTGAACATCTCTATTGGTAGGTTTCCCTAAGGTAGAGATCTACCGCCGGACCGCACCGCTTCGCGGTACGCCCCGCCAATCCCTCACGCGGGGACACAAAACCGGCTTCTTAATTAAAACAGGAAAACTTCCACCTCCCGTGAAGCACCACGGCCGAATGGCCCCTAACCTAGGGTACGGAGGCGGAAGATGAACAGCAATCCGTACGATAATTTCTTTAAAAATGCGTTTCGCGGTAGAGAGGAGGCTAAGGGTCTCACAGAGAACATCCTGCCGGCGGAATGCCTGCAAAAGATCAATCTCGATTCTATCGAGGTGATCCCGGAAAGTCTGATCGAGCCTGGTAGGAGAGATAGGTATTCCGACCTGCTGCTATGTTTCAGACCGGCCGGCAAACCGAACACAGAAGATTCGAGAGAGATAGAGGTAATCGGGGGCAAGAAATCCAGTAAGGCCGACGACATTTTGGTCTACTGCCTGTACGAACACAAGTCTTACCGCTACAGTCTGGCGCCACTTCAGATGTTAGGGTATGTGCTGAGAATCTTGAATATGTACCACAAGGGTACAAAGTTGCCCGAGGTAATCCCCGTGCTTTTCTACCACGGCACCAAGGGGTGGATCCGTTCGAGAACGGTGCAGGATCTATTTACAGTCGAGGGCCCGCATATCCCGGCATTCGAGCCGATATTCGTAGACATGGTGCGAATGGAGAATTCCCAGATCCATGGCACGGCGCGGGTTATTCTGTCACTGCTGTTCCTGAAGTACATCAAGAATCAGTTCACCGAAGAGATTGTTCGACTGTTTCTTGGGCATCTGAATGCACTTCAGCGAGATGATAGGATCCTGAAACTCTTCTATTCCACTTTATTTGACGTAAAGAGTGAGAGCGAGGTATCTTTATTCGAGGAACATGCAAGAAAGGCTCAGTATGATGCAATAGAGGAGGAAATAATGACGTATACTGAAGCAAGGAAATGTGAGAGTAAACAAGAAACTCTCATTCGCCAGTTAGATCGCAAGTACGGTATCGTCAATGAGGAAAAAGAACGGATTATGTCTATTCATGATCTTGATATCCTCAATGCTGCATTGGATGAGTTCGCCGTGTCAGAAGAGAAGGCGGCTGTTCTGGCGAAGCTTGAAGGATAGGCGTTTGTCTGAGCACGACAGCGACAATGCCGACGACCAGCGTTTAGAGCCTGGTCGGTCGCTGTGCGACCTACTCGGCTATACATCCTAAGCAGCGATAGAAAACCGTAAGAAGCAGGGGTATTTTGAGGCATGATTTATCGCTTCGAGTGGGATCCGACTAAAGCGCAAACAAACCGTACGAAGCATGGTGTAAGTTTTGCGGAAGCAACGGAAATTTTGCGGGACCCGCGAGCCATAACAATGTATGAGCAATAAGAGCGAAATGGAGAAAGAGTATGACTTCTCCGGTGGCGAGCGGGGCAAGTTCCACCATCCGGACGCGGAGTTCCAAATTCCGGTCTATCTGGAATCCGATTCTCTTGTCTTTGTTCAAGAGATTGCCCGGCGCAGAGGGACAGATATTTCCGAAGTGGTGAACAACCTCCTAAAAGCGGACCGTGATTTACTGAATCAGGTACAGTGAACGACTATCCGAGCGCTGGGAACATATCAGCCGGAACCATCCGGAGATGGCCGGCTACCTCTACGACGTACTCGCGAGTACTCCCGTGACCATATATCCTGTCACACGACAGCAAATCCGATTTCGTGTGACTACCGGGAGGTTTGTGTATGAATAAAATATCCATTGAAAAAAGGCAGGTCATAATGAATGTAAGTTATGATGAAGATGTAGACGCTGTGTACATCAAGTTGAGCGATTAAGCGCCTGATGGTGTGGTTGAGGTTTCTGAAGGTGTGAGTGTCGATACGACGACTGATGGCAAGATTACCGGAATAGAGATCCTTTCTGCATCGGTTCCGCAGAGCGCTTTGGGTGTGAGAGAAGCCTGAAATCGGATCGAGTAGGTGGTGTAAAAAGACCCGCCTGCCCGCGAAGGCAAAAATTCAGTATGCTTTGACATAGAGGTAGAGCAATGGCCGACCACATGACCGTCACAAAGATTCTACGCGAAATTGAACAGCTGGGCTATTCCGATCGAATGAGACTTGTCGAATCAATCGTTCGCTCTGTGAGGTTGCGCGCAGATAATGCTCCTGGCGAAACCACCGCAGATAATCCTGAAGTGCTATTCGGGATATGGCGTAACCGGGACGTAACCCTCGCAGGAATACGGGAAAAAGCATGGCGCCAACCGTAGAGTTTCTTTGTGATACCAGTGTCTTGATCGACTATCCGCGAGGTGACGAAAAGGTTCGAGAAATCTTGCAAGTAGACCGTTTCAAACGTATGTGTCTGTCGTCGGTGACACTCATGGAGTTAGTCGTGGGAGCCTTTAACAGGCAGCAGAAGTCAGAAAGATCAGGAATGCCTTTGACGAAATGCATATCGTTCAGATCAATGAAGAAATCTCCGCAACAGCAATCGAGCTAATCACTTCATATTCCAAGAGTCACAATCTCCTAATTCCAGATGCGCGTATAGCGGCGAGCGCACGATGAACGCCAATCTGGGGATGTGTCAGGAGTTTGTCACCACGGATCTGGACGAAGAGGCGCTGCGATCGGCGCGGTTTCTCTCCTTCACCGGGTACATGTGGGACACGGAGTCGCGGAAGGCGGGGTAGCGAATATTTGACTCCGTATATTGCATGATTTTTCGTATGTGCATCACATCCAACCACCAAAATCTACGAATTTCCGAAAAAATTCCCTCCCAACCCCTTGAAAAAAGAATACGGTGTGATATCGTTGTTCAATATCTGAACAATAGCATGCCGATGATACCTGTACGCGAGCGAGTTTCGGCCGCCGCGTGACGGTGGCGTGAAGCTGTAGAATCCCGAATTAAAGTACTAAGTGGCGATAAAGACCCGCTGCTCACACGGTGATCGTCCAAAGATGATTCCCGTGTCGCAAAACGACCAAGTGAGACTCTCTCGCGATACGTCTCTCACAACCTTTCAGTGCGTGTCGGCACAACAAACGATGAAATCGAACTGCCTGAGGGCGCCGTCCGCGTTGTAACAGCTCGTTGAAGAAGCCCTATCTCTTGATATGGGGTATTGAGGAGTGGCTCCAAACGATGAACACGGAAGCATTTCTTGGAATTATACGAGATCGGGCGAGAAAGAGAATTCTTTACCTCCCTCACGCGATCAATCAGATGTCGCGCCGTTCACGTGGTGTGTGCTCCAAAAGACGATTACTTGGCAGTGATTACGGCCTATGTCCCGGTAGCCGACCGATGGGAACCGGGGTTCAAGAAGAGGAAACAAGAATGAAGTGCATGTATTGTGCTGGAGAAATGCAGAGGGGAAGCGCACCGTTTCATCTTGATCGCGACGACGTTCACATCATTTTGGACGACGTTCCCGTCTGGATTTGCAGTCAGTGTGGCGAACCTATGTTCGAAGAGGAACAGGTCACCGAGATCCAGAAACTGGTTCAGTTTGTCGATGAACGCGCTGAAAAGCTGCACCGTTCTGCGTAGCCATCGCCACCCCGTCCGTCCCATGTAAACGTTTTTACCGCAATAAACTCCCACCATTTAGCCAGAAGCGCCATTTTAATTTGTTTGGGCGTGCCCCTCGGGGCGGCTTGTGAAAGCATATAAATTGCCGGCTTGATGATTCCGAGAGTGGTCGCCCGACCGAGTAGACGATACTTGTACCCTCGGGTCGGGCTTGTCGGGGGTTCCGTCCGGCGGGTTTGTTCAGGGATCTATTCGCCGACAGAGCGAGTGTACGGCTCTATTGATCGATTTATCCTAATGGAGAAATTCTCCGCCGGACCGCTCGGCTTCACCTTGCGCCCCGCCAATCCCTCACGCGGGGATCGAAATCTGAATTGTTGAATTAAAAGCAGAAAAAATTCCGCTTGCCGTGAAGCACCGCGGCCGAACGGCCCCTAACCTAAGGTACGGAGGCGGAAGATGAACAGCAATCCGTACGATAATTTCTTTAAAAATGCGTTTTGCGGTAGAGAGGAGGCCAAGGGTCTCACACAGAACATCCTGCCGGCGGAATACCTAAAGAAGATCAATCTCGATTCTATCGAGGTGATCCCGGAAAGTCTGATCGAACCGGGCAGGAGAGATAGATATTCCGACCTGCTGCTATGTTTCAGACCGACCGGCAAACCGAACATAGCAGATTCGAGAGAGATAGAAGAAACCGGAGGTAAGAAATCAAGTAAGGCCGACGACATCTTCGTCTACTGCCTATACGAACACAAGTCTTACCGTGACAGTCTGGCGCCTGTCCAGTTATTGAGGTATGTGATCAGGATTTGGTATATTTACCGCAAGGGTACCAAGCTGCCTGAGGTAATCCCGGTGCTCTTCTATCACGGCATAGGGCAGTGGATTCGTTCGAGAACGGTACAGGATCTATTTACAGTTGAGGGACCGCATATTCCGACATTCGAACCGATATTCGTAGACATGGTGCGAATGGATAAATCCGAACTCCATGGCACGGCGCGGGTGCTTCTGTCACTGCTGTTCCTGAAATATATCAAGAAGCAGTTCACCGAGGAGATTGTACGGCTACTTCTCGAGTATATGGCTGGTATTCCGCAGGACGATCCGTTCCGGGAACTCTTCTATTCCACGTTGTTTGATGTGAAAGCTGATTATGATGTACAATTATTTGGAAAATTTTCAAAAAAGGCGCCATATAAGGCCATAAGGGAGGAAATGATGACGTATTCGGAAGCAAGAATCCATGAAGGTGAGATAAAAAGCAAACAAGAAACCCTCATTCGCCTGATAAACCGCAAGTATGGCATCACTGACGAAGAAAGAACTCTGATCATGTCTATTCATGATCCCGACATTCTTGACGCGGCGTTGGATGAGTTTGCGGTATCCGATGAGAAGGCGACTGTTCTGGCGAAGCTTGGATAAGTCGGTTTTCCTTTTTGTCATTCTTTCCAAGAAGTTGCAAACATGGCGCCATATAAGGCCATAGGGGAAATGATGACGTATTCGGAAGCAAGAATCCATGAAGGTGAGATAAAAAGCAAGCAAGAAACCCTAATCCGCCTGATAGACCGCAAGTATCGCATCACTGACGAAGAAAGAACTCTGATCATGTCTATCCAAGATCCCGATATCCTCGACGCGGCGTTGGATGAGATAGTCATGTCTGATGATAAGACTTCGATATTGGCCGCATTGCAGAAAGAGTCATAATTTTTGTGGGAGCGTATTTATTGCTCTGCGTAGCAGTCGCACAGGCTGCCAGACCTGAAACGTACGTACGCAGCTGTGCGTAATATCATGCGCCACCGACGCACATCACGCGGTTCAACAAAGCCGACGCACCGAACCACGGCTGCTTGAATAATTGAAAAGTGACTGCGACCTGCACCTGGCGCGGCTGGTGCTCAAAGCGTGAGAGATTTAGATCGGGTTTGTGAACCGGGATCTGTTCGTCAGGTAGTCTATCTGCTACACTATACACAGGTAGAGTAAGTACACGGAGGTAGTATGGAAGTCGATCTAATCGCCGGCCGTATTCGCTCAAATCCTCAGACGTTCTCCGGAAAACCTACCATCCGTGACACACGCGTGGCGGTCGAGCATGTCCTTGGTATGATGGCCGATGGGGCTTCTACGACGGATATTCTGGAAAACTATCCGTTTCTCGATGAGGATGATGTGCGTGCATGTATTGTCTACGCGTGGCAGATTGTGTCGCACGAACAAGTCGAACCGCTTGTCGGCAGTAGCCGAGGCTGACCATTGCGTTTTCTGGTTGATAGTTGTGTTTCCAGGGCTGTGTGTGATGATCTTGGGGCTTTCGGCCATGATGTTCTCTGGGTTCCGTTCGAGTTCGATAGAGACCCCGGAGACGAAGTGATAATAGATACGGCGCTTAATGATGACCGTGTGTTGATCACAGGTGACAAAGATTTTGGCGAGTGGGTGTTTTTAAGAGGTAAGAAACAGCCTCCTCTTATTCGTCTTGCTGCGATGAGCCCGGCCAATCAAGTTTTGATAGTCATATCAGTATGAAGGTGACATAAGAGCAAGATGGACTGCCACGCGTTATGCAGTATAGTTATGCGGACTTTGCTTTTGTCTTGACAATTGTCACGTGACGTGTTACATTAAGTTGTGATCAAGACTTTCGCAGATAGAAACACTTTCGAGCTATATACAACTGGTAAATCGAAACGGATACCAGCGGATATAGCCCGGCGGGCTAGGACAAAGCTTGAGTACGTGGATTTGGCATCGCGAATAGAAGATCTCAAAGTTCCGCCCGGGAATAACCTTCATAAACTCGTACGGGACCGGGAAGGGCAGCATGCGATCCGTATAAACAATCAGTGGCGTATTTGCTTCCGGTTCGTCGACGGTGATGCCTACGATGTCGAGATCACGGACTATCATTAGGAGCGGGTGTAACATGAGTATTCCAAATACTGGCACCAGAGACGTTCGGCCCATACATCCCGGAGAAATGCTTCGCGAGGATTTTCTTCCCGATTATGGACTCACGGTTAGCAGTCTCGCGGATTCGTTATGTGTCTCACGCCAAACAGTTAACGAACTAATCCGTGAACGCCGTGCGGTGAGTCCAGCAATGGCCCTTCGGCTGTCACGGCTGTTCGGCAATTCTGCAGAATTCTGGCTCAACGCGCAGCGAGCGGTTGATCTATGGGACGCAGCCCAAGCTGTTGGCTCCGACATTAAGCGTATAAATCCCTTGATTGTCGCATAACAAATCGTTTGACCAGATTTGGCTATTGTCACGGTTCTTGCTTGTGCAAGAACACGCGCCAATACCCCGCCTTCGGCTCGGCCGCCGAACTGGTCAACTCAAGCGTTATACAGTATGAAGAAAGATTTGACCGTATCCGCAGTTGACAGGCAAAACATTCTGAACAATTCGTATGCCTTGGACGAGATTCAAAGGGATATCAATATCACTGGGATAGAGTACCGTGGAGAAACGGTGCTCCTCAAAGAACAGGTTGCGGCGTTTTTCGAGCTCACACCACGTACAACTGAGAATTATCTCTTCAATTTTGCAGAAAAACTCAGGCAAAACGGTTACGAGATTCTTCGCGGTAAACCGTTTTCAGAGCTGAAATCAGTACTAGGTAAGCTCGATGTTCCCGAAATTGATTTCGGGAACATCAAACGAACACCTCAGCTTGGCGTTTTCCCGTTTCGTGCGTTTCTCAACCTGGCGATGCTGATCACGGAAAGTGAGAAGGCCAGAGTTCTTCGCCCCGATCCGGAGTGTATCCGTTGCACTTATTGCGTTTAGCAGTTATTCTATAATCATGACAATTATAGGAGGATGATCAATGTCGAGTGCAGCGCTCTATGAGCCGATCGTACCGTCCACAGATGATTGCCGCATCGCAAAACAATCAAGCGAGACCCTTTCCCGGTATCTATCTCACAACCTGTCAGTACGCGTCGGCCCAACAAACGATGAAATCGAACTACCTGAAGGCGCCGTTCGCCTGCTTGTTGATATCCTTGCCAATATGGCGGAAGGAAACGCGGTCACACTGATATCTGTCCATGCGGAACTGACTACCAAACAGGCAGCTGATATTCTTGGCGTGTCCCGACCGTTCCTGATTCGACTACTGGAAGAAGGAACGATTCCATACCGAAAGGTCGGAACACATCGGAGGATCTACTTTGAAGATGTGCAGGCATATAAAAAACGGATAACCGAGGACCGTTAGATCGCACTGAATCGGCTCGTGGAGGAAGCCCAATCCCTGGATATGGGGTACTGACGAGTGGCTCGTTTCTAACTACGAGCATTTGATTCCTGTCATCGAGTTACCGGATGAAAATGACCATCATGTCGTCGCTGCGGTGGATACCGCGATCATAAAGACGGGCACAGAGACGATAATTCCGGGGCGACCGATCACGGCTACCGATTCAACCGGGGCCGGAGATATGT